>VBKY01000394.1:2459-10778 GCA_005879255.1 Deltaproteobacteria bacterium | reverse complement strand
TTCCTCATTCTCCCACATTGCTCTAACAGCGAAAGGGAGCACGACCACGCAGGTGGAAGAGTAAGTCAGCTGAGCCGCTCGCACAACATTCCCCCGGTTCGAATCGTTCTAGCGTGGCGGTCGGTTCAAGCCGTTCAATACGGATATTAAAAATCGGCCAAATTTTTTCCACATCCCATCCGCCCCCTTACCAGTTCAAATCGTTCCAATAGCCTGCCCTGAGTCCTATCGAAGGGTTCAACCTCTGCGCTCCGTTCAATGCCTTGCGGCGGTTCAAGGTTCAATAGTTCAAAAGTTCAACGAAAGATAAACCAGAAGGGGGAACTTGCACGTTTTGACAATTCTCGAAACGTCAAAGTTAGGATCTACTTCGCTAGACCAAGATAGCGCGTTGGTTTGGTTCCAGGTGTCAAAACGACGTCCATTTAAAATTCTCGCGTTGTCCAACAGCCCCGTGTTATGAGATGACGGTTCAAAAAATGAAGAAAGATCGTGTGATCAAGTTCGATTCGAAAGAACGTATTCTCAAAAAGGTCAGGAGTTATGTTGAATCAGTCGAAACGTTCTTTGATGAGAATGATCGGGCAGGAAATTGGGGTCCAGAAAATTGGGAAATTGGGGTCAGAGAATATTTTTGATTTCGTCTGAACCGGCGAATCCCACTTGCGGCCGCCTACAGCGTGACATAACCCTCGAGTTCCAGATGCAGTATGAGACCCCGATCTATCCTTCCGAGTAACTCAGGGCTTAAGACGCCAACGGTGTCTCGGATACGTCCTTTATCTATGGATCTCACTTGATCGCAAAGCGCCCGTGAATCCTTCGACAAACGAGTGTCTTTCGCCGATAGGAGGGGTTGCACCAGGCGATCCGCCGCGCGCCCGGTCACCGACGAAAGGGGCACGATCGTTACAGTTGAAGAGACATCGTTTGCTTCGGTCCTCGAAACGATAATGCATGGACGAGTCTTCGGTACCTCTGCTCCGCGGGCCGGGTCCAGGCTAACCCAGACCAATGAGCCCTTTACCACGAAGGCCAACCTTCTTTATCGACTTGAGCAAATTCGCGACTTATCCGACGCGATTCCTGGCGCGCGGAACGATACTCATTTAGTAGACGCGATTTTAGCTCCCTTGCACTGTGTTGGGCTATCCAGTCCGCCAAACAGTTGTTCAAAAGTGCGCTCAAGGTTGTTTCACCCGCAAGCTTCTTTGCCTTTTTTACGAGATCGTCTTTAAGTATTACGGTCGTCCTCATATCCACCTCGGTCATACAAGTATCATACGATGATCATACGTTTGGTTCCAGGTGTCAAGGCGACGGGCCATTTAAAATTCTCGCGTTGTCCAACAGTCCTGTGTTATGAGATGACGGTTCAAAAAATGAAGAAAAATCGTGTGATCAAGTTCGAATCGAAAGAACGTATTCTCCAGAAGGCGAGGAGTTATGTTGAATCGGTCGAAACGTTCTTTGATGAGAGTGATCGGGCCATTGCTCTTCTTCTCAAGGCTATGAAGCTGGCTGACCGAGATCTCAAACGCGAAATCATGCTGCTTCTCGGGAGCTTTGCCAAAGAGACCGTAGTTTGGCCTCTGTACGATCTGATGACCGATCCTTCCGAGAACGAGGAGATCCGTCATGATGCCGCCATTCAGTTGAGTGTGATCGGTCCATTGTTGAAAAACTCCCAGCTGCTCGTCGATCGCTTATTGCAAGAGATCGGCTGCACAGATACGCAGCGCAGGCTTCATGCAACATTCGCCATCGGCTGGGAGGGGAATTTTCTGGCAGCGACGTCCTTGATCGAGCGGCTCTTCGATAGCGATTCTGAAGTCCAACAAACCGCCGTCAACGCTCTGTGCAATCTGAGGGATGACCGAATCTTGGACCTGCTGTTGGACCGGCTCAACCACGGTCCCTTCGAGCAAAAAAGGATTATCCTATTTAACCTGTGGCGATTTTATTCGAAGCGAGAAAAGGTCACGCAGGTCTATATCAAATGCTTAGATGACGAAAATGCTGAACTCCGTTTCGACGCCCTGGTTTGCCTCGGGCCGATAACCGAAGTTCGGAACCATGTCGACATGTATCGCAAATGTCTGAAAGACAAAGACGGCCGGATACGCGAATTGGCACTAAAGCGACTCGCTGAAGAAGCTTCGGATGCCGTCCGGGAATCATGCCGAGCGGAGATTCAAGCCCTCCTCGATGATCCGGATATGAAAGTCAAAAGAGCCGCCGTGAGGTTTTTAAGCAAGAACGGGGAGTGAATTTGGTAAAGGCCATGGCGAACCATCATAAAAGCTGCCCCCCTCCAAAGTTCCCTTTCACTCAATAAACTTTGATGTCGCTGGGCGAGATTGAACGTCGTGCCATTTGGCAGTAAAGTACGTGCCAGAATGAGCCAAACGGGAGAGTGTCGTATATGTTGCCGACAGATTCTTTAGTCGAAGCGCTTGGAGGCCGAAAAGTCTTTAAGCGCCGAATAGCCAACTTAGACGAGCTACGGGAAGCCGTGAAGGCTGGACTCCCCTACGCCTCACTGGAAGCGCTGATTGGCAAACTTGGACTCGGCCGCGAAGAGGCGGCGGCTGCGTTGCACTTGCCGCAACGAACGATCGCCCGCCGCAAGAAAGAACAGCGGCTCCAGGCTGATGAATCGGACCGGGTACTACGGCTGGCGCGAATCAGTGCTCAGGCAATGGCCACATTGGGAAGCAAAGAAAAGGCGGCTGAGTGGCTGCGCCGGCCGAATCGGGCGCTTGGTAATCGCCCTCCTCTCGATCTCATAGATAACGACATCGGCATTAGGCAAATCGAAGAAATTTTAGGCCGGATCGCTCACGGCACGATCAGCTAGTGCAAGTCTGGCGCATCTGTTCCAGAAGACACCAACGGTTCGACGGTGAAGGCGCTCGCTTGTACGGCGGACGTTGGAACTACGCGGGAACTGCCGTTGTCTACGCTTGCGCATCCCTCGCCCTCGCGGCATTGGAGTTGTTTGTTCATATTGACGTCGATTTACTTCCAAACGAGACCGTAAAGGCAGCGAGCCTGCCGAGGAATTGGCGACGTTACCCAGCATTAGAATCCCTCAAAGACATCGGCACAAATTGGGCAGCAAGAGGTTCAACAGCAATCTTAGCTGTGCCCTCTGCCATCATTCCCGAGGAGCAAAATTATCTTCTCAATCCAGCGCACCGAGATTTCAAGCAAGTTCGCTTGCGCAGATCGATCCCGTTTCACTTCGACCCCCGCATGTGGAAGTAAGTCACGCGCGCGGGGGTGCCACCTTCTCAGTTGGCGCAGTTGAATGTGCCATATAGCTCTGCCA
Organism: Deltaproteobacteria bacterium; assembly: GCA_005879255.1. Next base: position 7,444 of record VBKY01000394.1, on the reverse strand, counting down.
GCCCTTGACCATCTTTGGGCTTTTCAAGAATAATCAAATTGTTGGAGTTGACAGAGTAGCGGATGTGAGCATGACGATTCGCGATGCCACAGAAGCTGACCTTCCGGCCATCGTTGCAATCTATAACGCGTCGGTTCCAGGACGCACCGCCACCGCGGACACCGAGCCGGTATCCATTGAAAGTCGGCGTGACTGGTTCCGCGATCACGATCCGGAAAAACGTCCACTCTGGGTTGCGGTTGACAACGAAATCATTGTCGGCTGGCTCAGTTTTCAATCATTCTACGGACGCCCGGCGTACCGTGCTACCGCCGAGATCAGCGTGTACGTTACTCCGGCGTTGCAGCGAAAAGGAATCGGGCGGGAACTGCTGGCCATGGCCATCGAGCGAGCACACCGATTCGGACTAAAGACGCTCCTGGGATTCATCTTCGGCCACAACGAAGCGAGCCTGCATTTGTTTGAAAGCTTTGGGTTTCAACGCTGGGGAGTTTTGCCGGCGGTGGCTGAACTAGACCATATCGAACGCGATCTGATAATTTTTGGGCGTCGTATTACGGAATGAACCGAGCCTTGCATCCGATGGAGAGGAAAGCCATGAGCGTTCTGGTAAATTGGTTGAATACTTCTCTGGCACTTTTGCTAATGGGCCTCACGGTCTTAGCGGCGACTTCAGTCAGCGCTGCCGATATCAAGGCTTGGGAAGCTTCGATCAATTCTCAAACAAAAGAAAGATACATTCCTGTCGAGCTTTGGGCCGGAGCGGCGTGGGACGGGAAGACCGAACTTAAAATGCCGCCGGTGGACAGTACCTACCATCATCGACGCGCACAGTACGAGATCAAAGGGCCCATGGAATGGACACATCCGCTAATGGGACAAACCTTCGTCGTTTACGAACGAATCAATCCCGGTAGAGATGGCGTTAAGCTACAGCGATTTACAATCAACCAGGAAAAAAGCGGGCTCGGGCGCGTCTACGATGCAAGACCAGGCCCTAGGCACGCGAATGTTTTCCGGAGGGCTCAAGTTTCCGTTAGGGCGGTGGAAAGAAGGCGAGACGAGAAAGTTTCTGTACAAGCATTATGAAGGCTCAAGAGTTGCCGATCGCGCGGAAACGATCACGATCAAACAAATCGACTTCCAATTTCAACAATCCGTCCATTGCTTGGAGTTCTATTGGACCGCGACGGATCGTGACGAGAAACGATTCTACGATCGCCAAACCTACATCTATTGTCCTGCTATGAGTATGGTAAGCCAGATTCAGCACTGAAGCGGCAAAGAAACACGGATACGAACTCAACGATATAATGACGAACCCATATTCGCGCCGGCGTTTGCTGCTTGCTTTGATTGCATGGGCGGTAGCAAATCAAGAAGTATTAAGCCAAGAGCAAACCAATCCGCCATTCACTGCGGAGTCGCTGCGCGCGGGGGCCGACTATCTGAAGGGACGCAACGGTCATGCGATGCTGGTCTATCACCGCGACAAGCTGGTCTTCGAGGAGTATTTCAATGGTTGGTCCGTCGATCAACCGCACCGCTTGGCCAGCGGCACCAAGAGCTTTTCCGGAGCGATGCTTGCCGCAGCGGTGGAAGATGGATTGCTCAAGCTCGATGAAAAGGTCGCCGATACCATCACGGAATGGAAAAACGACCAGCGCAAATCGCAGATAACGATTCGACACTTACTGTCTCTCACGAGCGGCATTTTTGGCGGAAGCACCCGCGAGTTCTCTCCTTCCTACGCCAGGGCCGTCATCATCGCCGGCGCGAAGTTTTGGCCGGGCCAACGTTTTCAATACGGGCCGATTCCCTATCAAGTCTTCGGCGAGCTGATGCGTCGCAAGCTCACGCCCAGGAATGAGTCGGTCGAAGCTTATTTGAAACGCAGAGTGTTGGATTCGATCGGCCTCAAACCCTCGCGCTGGGTAAAAGATGAGGACAGCAACATCCATCTTCCCAACGGGGCGATCATGACCGCGCGTGAGTGGGCGAAGTTTGGGCTATTGATTGAGCATCAAGGAAACTGGCAGGGGCAACAAATCATCCCCGCCAAGGTGTTGCAGGAATGCTTCGTCGGTACCGGGGCGAACCCGCGTTATGGCTTAACTTTTTGGTTGAAAGGCGGAGGGCGAGTGCCGGACGATCTCGTCATGGCTCACGGCCAAGGCTCACAGATCCTGTACATCATTCCATCGATCAAGTTGGTTGTGGTCCAGTTCGCCGAAACCGAGCAATTTGACGATTCGAGTTTTTTGCAGCGACTGTTGGTGGGCGGCTAAGCGATCGACAGGATTAAAAAGAAAAGAATGCTGAATGTGATTATCCGCTTGTTTATCCGCGTTGCCCGCATCGAAGATGCAACATTTCTTGCCGCGGCGGAACGAGCCACCGCCGAAACGCCCGGACTACTTGTCTCCCAACCTTACGAGCTCATTCTGGAAAGTTTCGAAAAGAAGATCGTCGACCTTTCTAAGGTCGGCCGCTACATTGTCGCGGAGAAAGACGGAAAGATCGTCGGCCATGCTCTATTGGATCCGATGCCTCTGGAAGCACTTTCTCATGTCTTCAGGCTTACGATCGTCGTGCATCCGGTTTCCTAGGACAGGGTATCGGCACCTCGCTAATGCGCGACCTCATGGATTGGGCGGAGCAAACGCCACGCGTCGAAAAAATCGAATTGCTGGTCAGGGCAACCAATGAGCGCGAGATTCGATCGTACCTGAAGTTGGAGTTCATTCAGGAAGGCCGATTCCGAAACCGCGTGCGCTTACGCGACGGCGAGTTTGTGGACGATATCGCAATGGCTTGGTTTCCTGAGAAGAGAACATAACCAAGAGTAATCGATGTCCTACGACAAATTCTACCGATTTTACGACATGGTCATGGGCGACCGGTCGGATGCGGCGAGGTATATCGTCAACCTGATTGCGCGTCACAAGCCTGAAGCGAAGACGGTGTTAGAGATCGCTTGCGGCACCGGCAGCATATTGGGCATCCTCTCGGCTTCCTACGAGGTAACCGGGCTGGACCGTTCTCGTCCGATGCTCACCATCGCCAGAAAGAAGCTCCCGCATGTGCGCTTCGTCCGGCAAGACATGACCAGCTTCCATATCGCACGACGCTTTGACGCGATCGTTTGCGTATTTGACTCCATCAATCACCTGCTCCGCTTCTCAGATTGGCGGAAAGTCTTTCGACGCGTTGCGGTGCATCTGAAAGACGACGGAGTTTTTATTTTTGACATTAACACACTCGGCAAACTGCGGCGTCTCGCTAGTGGTCCCGCCTGGGAAAGATGGTTTGATCGCGATCTGGCCATCATCAAAGTGACCGGGGGACGACGAGGAATATTCAAATGGGATGTCAAAATTTTCGAACACCAGAATAGGGATAGTTACAAATTGTTCCACGATAAGATCAGCGAAATCGCCTTTCCAAAACAACAAATTGTTGGTTGTCTGCAGAGTCATTTTAAGGAAGTCAAAGCGTTCGATCCTTTCGGTGCGAAGGCGTCGGATCGGTCGGAACGGCTCTATTTCGTGGGCAGAGTGCGTCACGCCTAGGCGATGGCGTTTCTTCCGCACAGCAGCACAGCAGCCGGCTCGACGCTATTCGTCTTCACTTCTATTTCGTTTCATCGATCCCTTGTGCTAACCTCTGCTCCAACTAAGAATTAATTTAGGAGTCGTCAGTTAACCATGCAGCACAATCCCCCCGCTGAATTTCACCAACCTCAAGGCTTTCTCTCTCTTGCGAAAAACGTCGGGATCAAAGACAACACGCTCGATCTAACCGTGATTTACTCGACCGTCCGAGCGCGCACGGCGGCGATGTTCACGCGCAATCGTTTTCCCGGCGCGCCGGTGATTGTCGGGCGGAAACATATTGCCCGTGGTTTTGTCCAGGCGCTGGTGATCAATAGCAAAAACGCCAATGTCGCGATGGGAAAGCAAGGAATCGATAACGCGATCGAAACTTGCCGCATCGTCGGCGAAGAGCTGGGCGTGAATCCATACGACGTTCTGCCGTTTTCCACGGGCGTCATCGGACGGCCGTTGCCGATGGACAAGATTCGCGCGGGACTCCGCGGCATTCGTACCGAACTTCAACCGAATAATCTCAAGCTCGCCGCGGAAGCGATAATGACGACGGACACCTACCCCAAATATTTTTCTTGTCAGATTGGCCCGGCGATTATCGCCGGCATCGCCAAAGGCGCCGGCATGATCGAGCCGAATATGGCGACGATGCTGGTCTACTTGATGACCGATGCCGCCCTGCCTAAGTCAGCGATGCGCCCGATGCTTCGCCGAGTTGTCGATCGAACTTTTAACTGTATGAGTATCGACACTGACACGAGCACCAGCGATACCGTCGTCCTGATGGCGAATGGTCTTGCGGGCGAGGTAAAACTTGGGAAGTTCGAAAAAGGTTTGTTGGAGGTTTGCGAATATCTCACCAAAGAAATCGCGCGCAGCGGCGAGGGCGCTACAAAGTTGATCACCGTCGACGTCAGTCACGCAAAGACCGACAGGCAAGCCAAGCGCGTTGCGAAGTGCGTAGTCAATTCGCCGCTCGTCAAAACCGCCGTCTACGGCTGCGATCCCAACTGGGGTCGCGTCATCATGGCCGTCGGAAAATCCTTTGATCCGAGCATCGAACCCGGCAAGGTGACGATCGGTTTCGGCGAAACGATTGTTTTCAAAAAAGGCTCACCTGTCGACTGCGATCTCGAAGCATCGCGGAGATATCTCGGCCAATCTGAAGTATCCATCGCCGTCGACCTCGGTCTCGGCAAAGCGTCTGCGCGCGTTTGGGGTTGCGATCTAACCGAGGGCTATATTAAAGAGAACGCGTATTATACGACGTGAGTGATAATCGTGGCCGTGATCATGGAACGTACTCTTGAAAGCCGAATTCCACCGATGGCGAACCGGGCACGCAATTACTGGAAAATTAATTAACGGTGATCACCA
>VBKY01000394.1:0-2436 GCA_005879255.1 Deltaproteobacteria bacterium | reverse complement strand
AGACACGAGAGACTATGAAAACTGGTTTCCAATATATCCAGCCTTTGTATGGCTACAAGCCTGACATCGCTCATATTGCTGTACCTGAAAACTGCGAGAGCGCGCTAGAAATCATGGCTGCAGACCTTCTAGGAACGGACGGCCTTATCGCAATCTATATCCCGGAAGGTACGGAAGAGGTCTATGAGCCGGGCGTGATGCGCGGGCGTGTTGTAGGTGGGGTACGGCTCCTGCCCATGCCGCCAGGCAAAGAAATGCGGGATTACTTTTACCCGGATTGGGATAAAAGAATGCGCTGGCCGCTCGGTTGGCCGTGTAAGGCGGTGTACGCGCCGCCTGTGTCGGAATGCCGACCTCTGGTTGATGACTTGTTTGGACAGGATCTCTTCCAGTCTTACGTTTCGAGATTCCAGCATGGACCGTTTAAGCTTGAAGCCAAGATGGCTAAAGAGCTGGATAAGTTTTTCGCGCAATTTAGCAAGGTACGAACGCGGAAAAACTAAAAGCAATCCTTGATACCCTGGTCCTGGCCGGCGACCGGGACTTTACGGTTGAGCTAAGCACCAAAGTGCTCAAGACGCGCCGCGCTCGCTACTACGTGCGAGACAAAAGGATCGTGATTTACAGCCAGCTCGACACGATCAAAGTCATGTGCAGCGGAGCTCCATGGACACGAATCACGAACACTATCACGGTCCTATTGGTTTCCGATCCGATCGGCCTATGAGCAGACAGTTGACTAATTTTCTTCTGAAAGGCGGCCGCCTCATCGATCCTGCCGCCGGCAAAGACGGCCTTTTCGACATCCGCGTCTGCGACGGCAAGATCCACGCGATCGGTTCGGATCTGGAAGCCGATGGCGCAACTGTGATCGACGTCAAAGATCATCTCGTCACGCCGGGTTTGATCGACGTTCACCTGCATTTGATGAAAGGCCTCGGCGCCTTCGGCGTTGATCCCGACATATTCGGCGTTGGTTCGGGCGTAACTACCGTGGTCGACGCCGGCAGCGCAGGTCATACGCTTCTCAACGTTTTTCGAAACTACGTCACGGACAACGCCAAAACACGGGTGTTGAATTACATCAATCTTTCTACCCTCGGCGGCGTCAGCGGTCCGGGCTACAGCATTCTTGCCGATCCGCGATTAATTGACGAAGACAAGATCGAAAAAGCCGTCGAGGCCAATCGCGATATCATTGTCGGCATCAAGATCATGGCCACCGGCGGTGCACTCGGTTCACAAGGACTAAAACCGCTGGAACGCGCGCGCAAACTTGGCGATTCTCTGAAATTGCCGCTGCTCGTCCATATCGGCGAAAGTTGGACCAAAGACACAGCGCCGGTTCACGTCGGCGACGTGCTCAAATATCTTTGCGCCGGCGATATCGTCACGCATATGTTCACGGTTCATCCCGGCGGTTTAGTCGACGGGAACGGCAAACTCTGGCCGCAAGTGCGCGATGCCAAGGAATCCGGCGTGCTGATGGACGTCGGCCACGGGCTGCATAATTTGAATTTCGACGTGGCGCGAAAAGTTCTCGATCAAGGGCTCCATCCCGACGGCGTTTCTACCGACGGTCACCGTGGCAACCGCGCTGGCCCGGTTTATGATCTGCCGACGACGATGGCAAAGTTAATGGCGCTGGGATTTTCTCTGAATCAGGTTGTGAAAATGGCGACGGCAAATGCGGCGAGATTACTCGGCAGAAGCGATGAACTTGGCACGCTCAGAGTAGGCGATCCTGCCGATATCTCGGTTTTGAAAATCGAAGACCGCGAATGGAAAGCGATCGACTCACAGAAGGGAATCATTCCGGCGCATCAAACAATCACGCCGGTTTATGCCATTCGCGGTGACACGATCTATGAACCGCTGGCGGCCGAACGACCGTAGGGACAGGTCCCGACCTGTCCCTACAAACGCGGAACAATGCGATCAAGAAAACCCAACCGGCTATCCACTTACAATTACGCCCAACCCGGCGCCTATTTCATAACGACCGTCGTCAACCGACGACAAAGCACCTTCGGCGAAATCAAAGACGGCACGATCCAATTGACTCCATACGGAGAAATTGTAGTCAAGCAATGGCATTGGCTGCATAAGCGATATCTTCAGATCATTTTGGATGAATTTGTCGCGATGCCTAACCATTTCCACGGCATTATCAACATCCGTGTAGGGACAGGTCGCGACCTGTCCCTACAATCCGCAACAACAGACCGGCCCAAAGTCAAGACGCTTTCCGAACTTATCGGTGCCTTCAAAACGACAACCTCGAAACTAATCCATCAAGCAGGCATGACATCGTTTCAATGGCAGAGATCATTCTACGAACGAATCGTTCGTAACGAAGACGAACTCTTTCGAATTCGCGAATACATCCAGACAAATCCACTTCGGTGGGACAGCGATGTTGAAAATGTAAAGCGA
>VBKY01000018.1 GCA_005879255.1 Deltaproteobacteria bacterium | reverse complement strand
TCAATCTTCAAACGACGTCACCTCCCGCTAGAATCTGATCCGCCGCTAGTGGCCGCATGCTTCTTCGATTGCCGAAAACCATAACGTTCATCTGTTAAAAAAACAACTCTGCCGGTCGATGTCGAATAACGGCGTCATTCGCGACATTCACGGAAGAGAATCGCGACTTGATTGAATCCCAAGACGAGCTTGGTTAAACTTTGCGAAAGAAATGGCCAATCGGGCTCGCATACTTCTGTTGGTGTCAATTTTCGCCGGGTTTCCTCAGCCGCTATTTCCGCAGACCGGTGATCAGGGTGAAATTTTTGCCAAAGCCTATGCGCTCTATTCCAGCGGCAATCTCGCCCAGGCGAAAGAACTCTTTCAAAAAACCCTCGAACCAAAGTTTCGTCTCGCAGACTACAGCCTGTACTATCTCGCCGCGATCGCCTTGAGTGAGGCGAACGTAGACCAGGTCCGCCAGTTGGTGGCTCAGCTGCGACAGCGCTTTCCACAGAGCATTTGGTTACCCAACGCCGCGCTTCTACGAGCGAAGACCGACATCGTCGAGAAGAATTATGCCAGCGCCGTCGACAGGCTGCGCCAACTCCGCACGGACAAATCGCTGAAACGGGAAATCGCCGAAGAAGCCCTGTACCTGCAAGCGCAGGCTCTGGAAGCGCAAGGCGATCCCAGTCGTGCCCATTCCCTTTACAATGAGTTGCGCAACACATCACCCAATTCGCGCTGGACCGCCCCCGCGAGAAAGGCCCAAGCCCGGTTGCGCGAAAAATTTCCGGACCTTTTTCCGTTTTACACGATTGATTCTCTGGCCGACGAAGCCGATCGCCTGACCCGCGAACGGCAAAGTAATGAAGCCGAGATTCTCTACAAGAAGCTGCTGAATAATGTCTCCGAGCCGGAGCTGCGGCTCCGTTATCTGACCAAACTAGCTGCGCTCCATCTTGCCACTCGTAGTCGAGACGAAGCGATTCTCGTGTTGGAACAGATCGCCCGCGATTTTCCGGATAGCACCGAAGCTCCCAAAGCGCTTTACCAAATCGGCCAAATTCTCTGGAATCGGCACGATAATATCCAGGCACTCGAACACTTCAAACTTCTAGCGGAAAAATATCCGACGAGTGCCGATGTCGACCGCGCGCGCTATGCTTCCGCTGACATCCACGAGTACTTCGGGCGAAAGGAAGAGGCGATCCAGCTTTACACTACCGTCCAAAAACAGTTTCCCAAGAGCGAAGTTCGCGACGATGCCGCCTGGCGACTCGCTTGGCTTTACTACCGCAGCGGCGAGTTACAGTCGGCATCGGCTAGTTTTCGTGAGTTAGTTGCGCAGAGCAAAGACGGTCCGTTTGCGACCGCTGCCTACTATTGGCAGGCGCGTATTGCCGAGCGATTGGGAGATGCGGAGACCGCCAAGCAGATTCACCGGCAAATTGTCAACGGCGGCGAGGAATCCTACTATCAGGCACTCGCCCTGCGCGGCCTCGAGCGGTTAGGAAGCCCGGTTGAAGACAATAAACCGACAAAACTGAACGCCGTAATTGAGTCGGACCCACCAGTCGGCCCGGAGATGACCTTCCACCTTTCTCGAGCGCGGGAGCTCACCGCGCTATCGCTGCACCAACTCGCCGTTGTCGAGCTGGACGAGGTCAATCGATGGAGCAAGCCGAATGGCCGCGTACGCGCCCTCCTGATGCGCGAATATTTTAACAGCCGTGCTTACGGCCGCAGCCTCACCCTTGCCAATCAGTTGCCGATTTCTCAAGGCGAGCGCGACCTCTATCGTTATCCGCTCGCCTATTGGGAATTGATCCAACAGAAGGCACAAGAACGCGGGCTCGACCCTTATCTGGTTTTGGCTTTGATCCGCCAAGAAAGTCTCTTCGACACGCGTGCGAGGTCGCCGGCTGCGGCGCTCGGGTTGATGCAAATAATTCCCCCTACGGCAGCGCGAGTCGCCAAACAACTAGGACTCCCCACTCCTTCTCCGGAAACGCTCTTTCAACCAGAAGTCAATGTCGCGCTCGGCACTCAATATCTCAAAGATTTGCTGCAACGTTACTCTAACAACTGGTTCAAAGCTCTTGCCGCTTACAATGCCGGCGAGGCGGCAGTCGACCGCTGGGAGAAAGAAATCGCCACCGAGGACATCGAAGAATTTGTCGAGCGTATACCCTATGTCGAAACGCGGGGTTATGTTAAACTTGTGTTGCGTAATCATCGAATTTACAAACGGCTCTACGAACCGCAAAAATGAGGCGTGGCTCTCCCCCGCTGATCGGCATTACTGCCGATCTTTCAAGCAATTCCAGCAATCGAAGCCATGTTAAAAGCGAACCAACCTTGTTCCTTCCCCTGCGTTATGTCAGAGCCGTTGAACGAGCCGGCGCTGTTTCGCTGATTTTGCCGGCTATTCATTCGAGCCGTGGGCTGCGCCGTTACATGAATCTGCTCGACGGCCTCCTGATCAGCGGCGGCAACTTCGACATTCACCCCCGTTACTATGGAGAGAAGCCCATCAACCAGCTCGGCATTATCAAACCACAACGAACTGAATTTGAGCTCGAGCTCGCGACATCGGCGCTACGGCGCGATTTGCCGGTCCTGGGAATTTGCGGCGGCGCCCAAGCGATCAATGTCGTGTTAGGGGGCTCGCTGTATCAAGACATCGCGGCTCAGCTGCCGGGCGCCGTCGAACATCAACAGGGCGCCAGAAAGATGGTCGGCGGCCATCGGGTTCAAGTGCAAGATGGCACACAGCTCCACGAAATCGTTAGACGACAAAGTCTAGAGGTCAACACAACCCATCACCAGGCGATCAAGAAGCTCGGTCGAGGTCTGGTCGTCAATGCTGTCGCTGAGGACGGTGTCATTGAAGGAATAGAAAGCACCCAACATGGGTTCGTGCTTGGCCTGCAGTGGCACCCGGAAGTATTGGCGCCGCGACAGACGCACCAGCGGCGCATTTTTTCAGCCTTCGCCGCAGTCTGCCAAAAACGCAAGGGCAACTAATCGCCACGCGCGTAGCCGATGAGTGCCGAGCTTCTCAATCCCGCCAACTATCGAACCAGTTTGTTCGCCCTGCCGACGCTTCTGACAGCAAGTACCATGCTGGCGCTCGGGCTGATGGTTGTCGTTCGTGAACACTACTCGCGCGTCAGCATTGCCTTTTTGATTATGACCGCCGCGGCAGCTATCTGGCTGTCCGGTTATTCGTTGATGTACTGCGCCTCGACCGCACCGGTGGCGGCGGCCTGGAGCGTCATCGGACATATCGGGATAGTGTTCATTCCCGCATCGGTTTATCACTTCACTGTCGCCTCACTGCAGCTCTACAACCGCCACAAGCGCCGCGTCTGGTTGGTTTGGGAAGTTTCCGCCGTCTTTCTGATCACGACTTTCTCAGGTGAGGCCTTTCTTGCCGGGATTCGCCCCTACTGGTGGGGCTACTACCCGATCTACAACTGGATGGCTGCTCTCTTTGTTTGCTTCTTTTTCGGGCTCATGGCACTGAGCCTGTATCACTATTGGACTGCCGTTCGGTCCGCGGTTCCCGGCACCGGCAAGCTACGAAACCGAGGTTTGCTTGCAGCGTTTTGCATCGCTTATCTGGGATCAGTCGACTACGTGGCGGCGTTCGGTGTGCCCCTCTATCCGTTCGGCTATGCCCCAGTGCTCGGTTTCATCTTCCTTGTCGATCGCACGATTCGACGTTACCGCCTGGTTGACATCACGCCCGAATTCGCCGCCAGAGAGGTTATCAACGCCATGGACGACGCCCTTTTGCTCCTGGACAACGACGGTTTCGTGCGCGTCGCCAATCGTAGCGCTTGCCGCATGTTTGGGCGCACGGAAACGGAGCTCGTAGGCACTCCGTGTTCCACCCTCGTGCGCGTGTTTGACGCCGATGGCGACGAGCTCGCCAGGCAAATTCTTAACGGCTCTTTGCGCGAGCAAGAATGCCTGACCGATGGCGGGGCAGGTGTGGTGAGCCTCTCATCATTCGTCATGCGCGATGCTGGTAAATTTCCTACCGCCACGGTGTGCATCATCCGCGATATCACCAAGGACAAAGCTGCGCAGCAGCAAATCAAGCGCCACACTGACCGACAAGCCGCTCTTTACGAGCTTAACATCGCGGCTACCTCGACACTCGAATTGCGTGCGGTACTGGGCGTTCTCTTGGAGCGACTTGCGGGCTTGGTTCCACGAACGGCCACGACCGTGATGTTGCTGGACACAGTCACGCATCAGCTGCGTCGAGTCGCTTGCCGCGGCATCGATGAAATCACATGGCAATCCGAACCCTCTGCGGCCAGCGAATCGACGCATCCTGTTCTCCAATCGAAGGACGCCATTTCGATATCAGATATACAGCATGCCGACACTGGCCTCGACGGCGCATTTTTTGCCCGGCAAGGATTTCAATCCTATCTGGGTCTGCCGCTCGTCGCCAAAAATCAGGTGGTTGGAATACTCTCATTTTATGCGCAAGAGAAACGCCAGTTCAGCGACGAAGAAATCACTTTTCTTCGGAGTCTCGCGGGACATGCCGCCGCCGCCATCTATAATTCTCAGCTCTATGAACAAACTAGCCGGCAGGCCATCGCATTGGAAAAGGCCAACCGAGTCAGAGAGGACTTTTTAAGCGTCATGTCCCACGAACTGAGAACACCGCTGAACGTAATCACGGGCTACGCCAAACTCGTTCAGGAAGGCGTGATGGGCGAGATTAACGCGGAACAAAGTAAAGCCCTGGACAAAATCGGCCACCACGCCGATGAGCTGCTATTCATGGTCAACAGCATCATGAATGCGACCAAGATCGAGGTTGGGGCATTGTCCCTCGACTGCGAGGAATTCCCACTAGTGAAGCTATTCGATGAGATCAAACTGCTCTACGATTATCCGTTCGGAAAAGAAATTCGCGTCGAGTGGGACTATCGTGCCGATCTTCCTTTGTTGCACAGCGACCGCGATAAGCTCAAGCATATCCTGCAAAACCTCATCAACAATGCGCTTAAGTTTACCGACGAGGGCACGGTGACCGTGACGGCTCGCCAACTTCCCGGCAATACTCATGTCGAGCTCGCCGTCAGCGACACCGGCATCGGCATTCCTGCCAAAGAACTGCCTGTGATTTTTGACCGCTTTCGACAACTTGATAGCTCAAGAACTCGTGCTTACGGCGGTGTCGGCCTAGGTCTGCACATTGTGAAGACGTTTACCGAGCTTCTCGGCGGAACCGTAAGGGCGACCAGTAAACTCGGCCGTGGATCGACCTTCACAATCACTCTACCCTGCGTCTGTCGCGAGACTTAGGAGACGAATCCATCACTTCGCTCGTCGCTTTTTCGCCCTGACGTCTAGAGTTGGCCCGATTAACGTACCCTTGTGGCGCTTCTCTCCCTGGCCCTAGACGCATCTTAGTGTTGAAATCTCACCGCGCCTGGGGCAAACAAGAGAACAAATCTATTCGTCCAACGCGGAGGAAGTATCAGGTATGGCAAACCAAGCCGGCGGCGATGTGTTCAACCGAGAACAGGCGGAAAAACTGCTCTTCCCGGCTAGAGGATTAGCCGGCGGCGGACAGCTGGAAGTCCGCATGGAAGTCTCGCCGGACCATCCGGATCCGGACATCCGAGGTGTGGCGCGGCGAGTTAAGTTTTTCAATCTCGAGAGTTGGCACAAAGAGTGGACGGAGGCCGCGAAGAAAAACGAAGAGCTGGCCGCAGGCTTCGAACAGGAAAACCGCAAGCAAACCGCGCATGAGTTTTACCTACGCGCCGCCGACTTTTACCGCCGGGCCGTGGTGTACATGGCGGAGGACGATCCGCGCATGCTGCCGACTTTCAAAAAGCTCGAAGACAATTTTGAAAAAGCGTGGAGTCAGGTTACTGCACCATTCGAACGCGTGGAAATTCCCTACGAAGGCCACAAACTGCCCGCCCTTTTCTGGGCCGGGCGCGGTAAACCAGGAACAAAACTGCCGGTCGTCTATAACTACGGCGGCGCCGATGGAATTCTCCTTCGCGGCGAAGACGGTGGTGCCGGCCAGTACGTACGCCGCGGCATGTCGTTTATCGACGTCGATGGTCCGGGACACGGCGGAACGCTGCGCTATCATAAGCTTTACGCGCCAGCCGACTCGGAGCGGGTTGCCAAAGCCGTGGTCGATTATCTCGTGACTCGTCCTGACGTCGACGCCGAGCGTATCGGGTTGCACGGGTCCAGCATGGGCGGCTACTCGGGGCCGCGCTGCGCGACAGCTGAAAAAAGAATCAAGGCCGTCGCGGTCTGGAGCGGCGCATACAATCTCGTCGATGATATTTTCGATTACTATCCGCCCATTCAGGAACGCTTGCGCTGGCTCATGGGCGCCAAAGATCTCAAAGATGCGCGCGAGAAGATCAAAGAGTTTACGCTTATCGGCAGAGCGAACGAAATCGACTGCCCTTTGCTCGTCGGTTATAGCATCGACGACCGCGTCATGGACCCACGCGGCGCTCTCAATCTCTACGACAATGCGGTGAACTCGCCCGAGCGCTCGATGCTCGACGGCGTCGGCCACGGCCAAAAGAGATTCGATCGCAGAACGTATATCGCTGACTGGTTTATGAAGCAGTTGAAAGCCGGATAGTCGCGTTAGCCATTACCTCGGAGGATCCTATGGCGATAGCAATAGCGGAATCGTTGGATCATTTCGTCGTTCCCGTCGACGACATTGTCGTTGCCGAAGAGTTTTACGTCCGAGTCTTTGGCGGCGTCATTACCAAACGCAACGGCTTGAACACCCGCCAGCGCAAGCGCGGCGCAGTGCCGCATACATTCATCCAAATCGGCGGGAAGCGCATGGGGGTTTATCTGCAAAGTGACGAGCGCCCGCAGCCGACTCGCGCGCGCGGGTTGCCAACCTATTCGTTTACGACGACTGCACAGGGACTCGACGCAGTCACAAAAGACCTGAGTGAGTTAGGCGCTCGTTTTGACGGACCGGTCAACAATGCCTACTCGTTTGCCAATCAATCCCTATTCATGACTGATCCGACTGGCAATCACTACGCGATCTATACACCGAAGAATTCAAGCGCGCCTTCAAATGGCGCCAACGGGCGAATGACCGGCGTCGGCTACATCGAACTGGAAGCGCCGAGCATAAATGCCTCGGTGGATTTTTATGAGAAGGTCCTCGGCTTCGAAGTTCAAAGCCGAACCGAGGACAACCGTCAGGCCACGTTAAGAATGGCCAGCGGCCAGACTTTGATTTTGACCGAAGCGCCGTTTTCCTCCAAAGGTTTAGTCATGAGCCGCAAGGTTCCTGGGCCGCATATCGCATTCTATGTTCCCGCAACGAAATGGAGCGCTGCGCTCAAACGTCTCGATCAATTGGGCATTGCCAATGGCGACCGCGGCGCCGCCAAGGAGCGCCATGATGGGCAGGGCGGCACTTACATGGACGATCCCGCCGGATACGTCATTCAATTCATCACCGACGGCATGGAATAGAAGATTAGTTCACAGAAATGACCGACCAACAGAAACGCGCTCGCCTGCGTGAAATTCTTGCTGACAGCGAAGGCGCCATCGCGCCGGGCGTGACCGACGCGCTGTTCGCCCGCATGGTGCAAGACTGCGCCTATCCTGCGGCGCATCTTTCTGGAAACGCGATCCACAAAAACTTTTGCTTGCCGGATCGCAATCTCCTCACGATCACGCAAATCGCCCAACGCGTCGGACAGATCTCAGAAGCGAGCGACATTCCGCTCATCGTCGATAGCAGGACCATTTTTATCGCAGCCGCTGCGCTGGCGCGAACGGTAAAATCGTACGAGCGCGCAGGCGCGACAGCGCTTCGTTTCGAGGATAGCCTGGTGAACGAATACGGCGCGCCGGCGGAAGAGGTCGCCATCGCGCCGTTGCCTGTAGTCGTCGATCGAATCAAGGCCGCGGCCGACGCCCGGACCGACTCATCGCTTGTTCTAATTGCGCGCTGCGACTCCCGCCCCAAAGAATGTGTTGCTCAGGTCCTCGAACGGCTGGCGGCATACGCCGAGGCCGGCGCCGATGCGATCGGCGTACAGCTTACCGATGTCGATGACTTCCGTCACATTGGCGCCCACCCGCCTGCACCGTTGGTCAGCTTATGGCCCAAGGTGCAGATGAGCGCGTTCGAGTATTTCCAAATGGGGTTTCGTATCGCACTCATGCCTTCGAGCCTTCCCCTCGCTGCATTAGGCGGCGCCCGGGAGATGCTTCTCGAACTTAAACGAACAGGCAATGATCGCGAATATTTCGCCAAGCGAAACGGTTCCGCCGAAACGGAAGTCTGGTATACTATTCGAAAGTTGGTCTAACTGGAACACTGCATGCTAAAAGAACTCCCACTGTCGCAGGCCTACCGCGTTACACCGACAGGACTTTACTTGATCTCCACCGCTTACCAGGGCAAACGCAACGTCCAGTTCGCCTTCCGTGCCCTGGGTCTCTCTGACGAGCCTGCCCTGCTGGTCATCGGTATCCAGGACAAAAATTTCAGCCGCGAGGTGATCCAGAAGAGCGGCGAGTTCGTGTTGAACGTTTGTTCGCAGAATCAGCTTCACGCCGTGGACAAAAGTCGCGATCTCACCGGCCGGACAACCGAGGACAAATTTGTTGCCCTGGGCTTGGACACATCGCCCGCCAAACATGTCCAAGCTCCGTTAGTGGCCGGTTGCCACGCCAATGTGGAATGCCGGGTTGTTCACGAGTTCGCGGTGGACGGACTGTTTCTCTTCGTCGGCCAGGCACTCGCCTCATACGTTGATGATCAGACGCCGCCCGTCGGACGGCTCGCGGGAAAAACTTTTCGCCTGGACGGGCCGATTTAGCGCGATCTCTCGCCAGGAGGTATACCATGCTTCGCCGGTGGCAAATTTCCGTATGGATGCTTTTTATTTCGGCCGTGCTTTTTGTCTATCCGTCAAATGTTCCAGCCGCCACTGCTGATGAAACGCTGGCCAAGATCAATCGCCTCGCGCCGGCTGAACGACAAGCGGCGCTGGTGCGCGAAGCCAAGAACGAGCGCAGCGTCGTCTGGTACGCGCCGATGAATCGCGAGGATCTGCGCCAATTCACTAGTGCGTTTGAAGCGGAATATCCTTTTCTCAAAGTAGAAATCTTGACCGGCGGACCGCAGAGTTTGCTCAATCGGATTCTGACCGAGCATCGCGCCGGCAAGTTCAATTACGACATACTCAACATCCGCAGCTCCGCGCTCTATACGCTCAAGAAAGCCAACGCCATCGGCCGCCATGACTCACCGTATCGACGCGGCCTGCGCGCGGGATTTTACGATAAAGACGGTTACTTCAACGGTATCTGGGCCTCGCTTATGGTCTATCTTTTCAATTCCAAACAAGTTGATCGCGCCCAGGCGCCGAAATCGATCGCCGATCTCTTGCAACCTAGATGGAAGGGAAAAATGGGCATGGATCAAGACGCCGACGATTGGCTGGCCGCGGTGCTGGAATATTACGGCGATGAAAAGGGCAAACAAATCGCGCGCAGCCTGGGAGCGCAGCAATTAAATATCCGCAAAGGGCGCACTCTGGTTTCGCAACTGGTCGCGGCCGGTGAGTTTCCCCTACAGATCGATGCGCACCATCACGAGGCGGTCGCCCTGCGTAAAGCCGGCGCGCCCATCGACTATGTTTTTCCCGAGCCGTTTGTTCCGGTGAAATCGGTCTCGTCTCTCGCGATCTCTTCCCAGCCACCCCACCCGCACGCCGCCGCTCTGCTGGTGGATTTCATGCTGTCCAAAAAGGGGCAAGAGATCGCCTTCAAGCAGCGCCGCTGGCCGGCGCTCAAAGAACTCGCCATCGGCGGTCCTGACGACGTCGGCAACCGCAACACCCTCGTCCCCGACTCGGAAAAGTGGGGCAGCCGATATGAAGAGCTGGTGCAGCTGACGGCGCTGCTGGGACGCTAACACAGCCAACCCATCGAGCAACCTGAAGTATCGAAGCGAGCGGCCACCAAATATCTTGCCACCAAAGATCAGGAGATTATCGAAGAAGCTTATACAGGTTTCGCGCCGCTGTTTCCCCAGATTCCTTACGTAACCGACGAAGCGATCCGAATCGGCTCTATCGGTCACCGACCACCCAAAGGCGGCGTCGGCGAATGCCAAAGATTTTTATGACAATCGATTTCTTCAGGAGGCGGAGGACTCCGGTTTTGTTAAAGAATTGTACGGCAGTCGCTAATATCAATCGCGAGGGGAAAATTGGCTGGGAGCGTGGTTAGTTGCCAACCCGAGATCCCAGCTATCTGTCCTCGTTCAATCGAACGATCGCCGCCTTGACACTGGAACGCATGCGTTCGAACGAACGCGATAATTCACCGAACTCGCCAGCGTCATTGACGCCAAGCGAAGGAACGTCAAGTTCGCCCTCGCTGATACGGCGAGCGGTCCTTACTAGTCGCAGTATCGGCCGCGTGATTCGCCAAACCAGGAAAATCGCCATCAGGATTCCGCCACAAACAACCAGCACAACCAGTTTCATAATCGGTACTACCGTTTTGCTGATTTCAGCGTCGACGTCGTCCTTCCAAATGCCGACCCGCACGGCGCCCATTTGGGCCTCCAAAATCGGCACGCGCACCTCGTATACCATGCTGTCTCCTAGTCGAAATAGACGGTGCCTCTCGGTTTGCGGTGGATCGATTGGCACCGTGTTCTGAACCTGTTGCGGTAGCACGCCAAAGCTATGGGAAAGAATCTCACCTTGCCGATCTTCGATGAGCACGTACGCCATCCCAGGCCGATTGGCGTACTTGCGCAGAAATTCGCGCAGACGTACAGCGTCTTTCTTGAAGAGCTGAGAGGGGGCGCTATCACCTACGTTGACGGCGGTGACTCTGGCCTGTTGAATCCACTGGTTCGTCAGCGAAGATTTGAGCGTGAAATAAACCAGCGCCAGCGTCAGCGCGCCAAATGCAGCAATAATCGCCGTGAACGTGTAAATCATTTTGCCGGTCAAACCGTGACCGTATGAGACCACACGCGACCAGGCACGAGTTGGGAGAAGATGTGCCAAGTGAGACCATCGCGCAATAAACCGTGAGCTTGCCGGAGAGTCAGCCGCGGTCTCCGGCGCTAAACCAAACTGGGTGGAAGGTAGCGTCTTTACCTCCACCGGCCTCGCTTCCGCTTCATTGATCAAATTGTAACCGGAATGAACTCGCGACCGCAGCAAGCGTTCTGCTCGACTGATTCTCACTGCCGAAACGATCGCTCTGAATGCCAATAGGATTCCACAGGCGGCCAACACGACATAAAAGATAAAGTCCACCTCTAAATTTGCCAAGCGCAATTCGCCGTGATGGACCGATTGGGCTAGCTGCTTCACGGTCTCATTTGCTCCGCCGACCCGAGAGTCTTGCGACGCAAGGTCAGCGAGGGTCACGGAATTGTCAGTCTTTGAATTCGAGAGAACCAGACCAAGAACCACACAACCAAGAGAAACAAGTAAAGCAAAACCCAAAATTCGATTTCTCATCGATCAGTTTCCCAAAATTCGGCGCTTGCCAAGTCCGTTTGGGTCGCGGATTTCAAGTTCAGAAGCAACCCCTGTCGACTCTCGTCAATCATCCCTGATGCTGCCAATATGACAAATACTTGCCAAAACCGGCGACAAGTTTCAATCGCCAGCCAAATTGGCAAACGCAGTCACCAACCGACGACTGGCGGGATGCTCGGAATGAACGCGGGAAGGTGTCGTGTGACGGGCGACACCAAACCTCCCCTCGTTCCTTACGCTAGCGACTATGGCGCGTTCACTCGCCCCGACTGATTGGTCAGCGGCGCTTTTCCAGGCGCGTTGCCACGGCGCGGAGACTTGAGCGCATACGCTCGACCGACCTTGCGATTTCGCCGATTTCATCAGACCGTTTGAGCCTCAATGTCACAGCAAAGTCACCTTTACTGATTCGCTCTGCATGCTCGACTAGCTCGAAGAAGGGGCGATTGACCTGCCACGTGACCCAGACGAATATTCCCAGCGCACCGAGCACGATAGCGAAAATCGACCCCGCGATTGGGGTAACGGCGAGCCGGGCCGCCTCTTTGATCTCAGCGTGCCAAATACCAAAATGAACGAAACCTGCCTTACCGCCGGCGATTTGCTTGGCGATCTCATATACACCCAAACCGCGATATTGGACATCCGTTCCGCTGAGCGCCTGTTCAGCCGACTTGGGAAAGTCCCGATTCAAATGTCTCGGTAAGTCGCCCGGCGTATTGGCTATGATTTTTCCTTCTTCGTCCTCAACATAAACATATGCAACCGCCCGGATCGCCGCGTACTTGTCCACCTGAACGCCCAGCTCTTGAATATCGCCGGACGTTATCTGGCGTGCTGCCATCTCACTGATGTGCATCGCCATAACATCTGCACGGCTTTTAACTTCTTTCTCAATAGCGCGGCACAAGAAACTATAGACTGTGATGCATACGATGGCGCCGAATAAAACGCCCACGGAGCCAAATAACAGAGCAAGTTTTCTCATCAAACCATATTGCCGAAGCTTGCTTGGCGCTACCGAAGCCTGTACCGGCGCGGCCGCCGCCTTGGGCGATGTCGGTCCCCCTCTGGCCAGCCGGGCCAACGCCGCATCCGCATTCGGCGTCACTTTACTCATGGCCAGCTTCGTGCGAGCGACGGCCAAGAATAGCAAAACGACGATAAGCGCAATAATTACAATGGGTACGGTGATCTCATCGAGCCAGCCGTAGAGAACCGGGTTAAATGCCGGCGCGAAAATCGCGCCAAAGATCGACAACACTTTGGACAAGAAACCCGCCACGCTCCAGGGCGACTGGTAAAAGAATAAGTGATCCGCCAGCAACCCGCACAAAATCAGCGAAATGATTATCGGGCCGATTGATTGTCGTTTCATCGTGAGATTGGATTTGTCCTTGGGTGCCGCTGCCCCGCGGGTAGTGCGATTGGATTCCAAGCGGTATTTTAACTCTTTTCGGAAAAAACGTAACGGGAAAAGCGAAGGCCTGGAGTTCTAAGATCGAAATGGTCGGCAACGAGCAATTCGATAGTTCGTGGAGAATTTGGCCGCTCTGATTGGGCAGATTGTTTCGTTGCCGTCCGAAGAGGTTACTCGTTATGATCACGCTGCAGCGCTTCCAACGCCTTTTGCACTAGCTGGCGTCGAATCCCCTTTTCTTCATCAACAGAGACCTTGGCATCTCCCACGACATGCACGATGCCATTGCCGAGCACTAGGCGATTAGCGCCGACCATCTCAGCGATAGGTATAGCCGAGGTGATTTGCACCGTCGGAATACCAGCCTTTTCGAGTTCCGTCGTGATCGCAGCGCCGCTGCGTGTACTGGTCCCTCATGTCGAAGTGAGGATGATCGCGTCGATACCAAGCCGTTTGGCCTTCTCGGCCATTTCCCGTCCCATCCGGCGGGTATTCGATAGCGGATTGGCCAGTCCCGATGTTGAAATAAACTCATCATACAGCTCGCCGATGAGTCCTTCCTGTTCCAGCTCGCGCATCACGTCGAGCGGTACGAGCCGGTTGGGATCCTGCCGGACAAACTGCGGGTCGTAGCCGCCATGGGAAATCTCGTAATCTTCGCCTCTGAGATCGGCGCAGTCCTTGATACTATACGAGCCCCAGCGTGTCGCCGCCGAACTTTGAATCTTGTCAGGATTTCCCTTCGGCACAAGTCCACCGTCTGTAATCAGCATCAATTTTGCTTTCTTGAGATCCCTCACGCCGGGGGGCATCGTCACTGGCGCGAACGCGGTCGGCATCATCTCCGATTCAAAAGGTTCGTCCTTGACCTTTGCCAACACCATTTCGACGAGCCTCTCTGCCGCGGTCTTCTCAACGAAATGGTCGCGAATCAGGCCGCGCGGAATATAACCTTCTTCTTTCGGCAGTCCAACGGATTCCTTGGCGAGGAGTTTTCTTGCGAGGGTTGCCATCCGGGTCAGTACATCGCGCATCTTCGCGGCGTTATCACCGGAATCAATGATGAAGAGAGTCTCGCGATAGAGATCGGCGCCCGGATTTTCCTGTGCCATGCCGGTAATGACGGGAATCCCGAGTTTCGCCTGCACCGCCGCGCACAGGGCCCCAGCCGCCATGCCGTATCTTCCTGCTTGAAAGCATGGACCCGCCACGAACAAATCGGCGTTGGCCTCACGAACTTTTTCTAAAACCGCCGCGATGATCGATTGCTGATTCTCCACGGCATAGTTATCGCCGCTCACCAACGTCATGACGACCTGTGCGCCGTCACCGAGGAATTGCTCGAGCAGCTTTCCCGGACCAACCGCGCCCTCATGCTTTTCTAATGGCGTGCCTGCTTTCTCTTCGCCACCAAGTCCGCCGAAAAATTGATTCAGATAGTGAACGACGCGCATAATTGCTCCTCACTGGGTTTGCTCTCGCGAGTCTCTTGAACGGTTCGAACGATGTAACCATTTGGACGGCTTGAACCAAGCTTCAAGATGTTTCAAGCAGTTAAATTCGCTCACGGCTAATAGATGACCGACCTGAGCCGCGATGCTCCCTGCTGATTGGCCACGCCGACCACGTTGAGCGATTCGATCTCGAATGGACCGGCGAGCATTTCCGTCAAGCCGCTGTTCGCAGCGATCACCCGCGCAACCGGAGGGACTTTCCATTTTGTACTGTTCCCGCCGATGCAAACAATAGCGTTGACCTCGGGAAAATTAAACAGCAGCGCCGATTCGACCCGTCGATCGCGCGCGAGATCGGTAACTTGCACGGCGGTTTTAATACCTTCGCATTCCAACAAGCGCGCGGTTTCCGACAAATCCGTGTGCGGCACGCCGCCGCCAAACTTAGTGAGCACAGCAGCATCGGCCTTCAGCGCCCACTTGACGAGATGAGCGGCAAAACGAGTATTGCGTTCTCGATCCAAATTATCAGCCGAGGCAATCGTCGCCACGGTGCCGGCAAAGTTCAGCTCGCGCGCCTGATGACTCCGGTACAGCTCAGCGATGACCGGGTGATTTTGATAGAAGTAAGTCTCCGCTCCGCCGAGAGACGTGTGGTATGAAGGCACGAGCGCACCGTCCAGCCACTCGTTGGGATGAAGCAAGGTGGGCAGCATACCTTCTGTGTCGGTGCCATAGAGTATCGGTTCGTCGGCTTCGGGCTTTCGTTGCCGCGAAAAAATTTGCCCGACGTAGGCGACACGTGGCAATGCGGTGCGGTTTTCAGCCGTGGAGAGATCGAAATTTTGTGTCCGCTCCGGCGTTGCATCCAGCGCCGCGCGCGCCAAATGTACGGCAATTTGCAATTGCGCCAGCCGATAAACCTTTTGCTGCGCGTGCACGGGCAGGCCCGGTTTGCTATGTGGAATGATAATCAAGTGTGTGAGCTTTGCGTAATGCGAAGCTGATGCGGCCTCGCCGCTCATTTCCAAGACAAAACCTGTCACACCGCGCGATTCGCTGGGCGATTCCTCTCGCAGTAAGGTCACCGCTGCGCCATTGAGAACGTGGGTCGTGCCGCTGCCGGCAGTCTGAGGTGCGCCAAGAATACCCGGCCAATCTGGACTTCCACCCGGTGCCTTGGCGCGCGGCTCAACGATGTCGAAGATCGGACCGGCTCGACAACTTTCGCCGGGACGAACGATCTCGAAATCGACAGACTCGATACCGGGAACTTGCGAGGCGAGCTGGCACAACTCGTCTTTGGCGGTTACGAGAACGGTTCCATCCAGTCGCGTGTTCTCGCCAAATCGAATTTCCGTGATCGGGTGGACGGCAAGTGTAAGTTGCATAGGAAAGCCAGCGACGATTCGGCTCGATCACCGAATTTAATTCCGGAGGCACCAAGTTGTCAATTCGCCTGAATCGGCTTGACATCCTGCCTTCAGCGGCATTACGCTCCCATCATAATCAGGAGTTGTCATGGCGAAAGACGGATTTAAAGTATTCGACAGCGACATGCATATCATGGAGCCGCCCGATCTCTGGGAGCGTTACATTGATTCCGAGTTTCGCTCCCAAGCGCCGCGCGGCAGGATCTCGGAGAACGTGCGCGATCTCGGCACAATTTTTCCGAACGTGCCGCAGGACACGCGGCGCACCAGCGGCACACCCCATCGCGGCCGGAACTTTAACAAGAACCAAGAAATTTACCGAAACCACGCTGAGCGTGCTTGGACCGGCGAGGTGCAGCTCGAAGCGATGGACACCGAAGGCATCGACACCGCGGTGCTGTTTCCGACCCGCGGCTTGGGCATCCTCACATTTCCAAATCAAGACCCGCGCTTTGCCGCCGCGTTGGCGCGCGCCTACAACGACTGGCTGCACGACTTCTGCAAAGCCGATCCCAATCGCTTGCTCGGCGCCGGGATGATTTCGGTCTACGACATCGACGACGCTCTGAGCGAAACACGCCGGGTGGCGGAACAATATGGTTTCCGCTCGGTGTTCCTGCGCTCGAATATCGTCACCGGCAAAAATTGGTACGATCCCTACTACGAGCCTTTGTGGAACTTGCTCGAAGAGCTCAACTTGCCGCTGGGCTTTCATGAAGCCTCGGCGTCGCGCTCGCGCCAGTGCGCGGAAAATTTTGAGCCCAACTTCGGCTTGCGCCGCGTCTACGCCCAGCCCTTCGAACAAATGCTTGGGTTGGGCAGCTTTCTCGGCGGCGGTATCCTCGAGCGTCATCCGAAAATGAAAGTCGCCTTTCTCGAAGCCAACTGCTCCTGGCTTCCTTGGCTCCTGTGGCGACTAGATGAGGGCTACGAGCGCGAAGGCGATATTTTTATGCAAGACCTGACGATGGCGCCGAGGGATTATTTCAAGCGCCAATGCTATATTTCCATCGAGCCCGATGAAGCACCGGCGCGCTATACGATCGAAGAATTCGGCTGCGATCAATTAGTATTTTCCACGGACTATCCGCATGGCGATTCCAAATATCCCCACGCGGTGGAAAGTTTCCTCAAACTGAATTTGTCCGATGATAACAAGCGTAAGATACTCTGGGACAATTGCGCGCGTTTTTACGGCGCCGCCGATGCGTCGGATAAAAGTAAATCCGAAAACGATAAAAGTATAGCGCAACCACTGCACCAATAAGGAGGAATAATGGAAACTCACACCGAGACGCAGCCAGAGACCCAAACCCAAAGCGAGAATGCTATGGAGCGCTTCGTCCGCAAGACGCGCGCGCTTTTTGCTAAAGAAACCGACCTCGACAAGCGTTGGAATTCCTTGCGGCCGATTCTGGCGGAATTGCTCGCTGATCCGGACATCATCGCAGCATCGAAACAGTGGCCCGATTGTGTGCCCGCTGGCGGACGCGCGGAAAATTTACTTTTTTACGAAGATCCGGATTATGGCTTTGCAATCAACGGACTTACTAAAGGCGAAGCCCGCCAAGGTCAGCGCGCGCGAATTCACGATCACGCGCATATCTATACACTCTACGGTGTGCTCGACGGTCGTGAACGGGTCGTGCGCTATGATCGCCTGGATGATCGCTCAAAACCCGACTACGCGGAAATCCGCGAGAGTAGCGACGTACTCGTTGGTCCTGGGGAAATCGACTTGGTAAAACCCTATGAGATTCACACGGAACTTACCGTCGGTCAACGGACCGTAGCCGTCATCATCCGCAGTCAGAAGGGCGGCGAATTCAACCAGGGCCGCTACATCCCCGAGAAGAACGCGTACTATGAGAGCTTGGGACCGCGACAGACGCCTTGTGAAATGCTTCCGAAGAGGTAAAGTTTAATTCGAGAAGCGCTAAGTAAAGCTACGGAGAATTTCTATGTCACGACCCGAGCGAATCGAAGAATCTTTGCCAGCCCTCGAAGCTTTCCTTAACTATTCGGTCGATACGGGCGAGAAGCCGGCAAGCTACGGCGGCATCAGCTCTGCCGAAGCCGACAAAAAGCGCACGGGAAAGTACCAAGAACATAAGATGGCGATACATGATGGCCGGGCCGTCGCCGACAAACTCTCGCTAGAGAGAGAGGGGTTTATCTTGGTTCGGCATGAAACCAAAGTTAAAGATTTCTACGACGAGACCGAGGTATGCTCGGTTTACTATCCTGAAATCGAGCAGCTCGTAAAGGAAACTTCCGGCGCCAAGCGCGTTCTGGTCTTTGATCACACGCTCCGTTCCGCGGACAGCGCGATGCGCGAAGCGAAACAAATCAGCGGTCCGGTGCGCAACGCGCACAATGATTACACGGAATGGTCCGGGCCGCAGCGCGTGCGCGATTTGCTACCCAACGAGGCGGAAGAGTTGCTCAAGCACCGGTTCGCTGTCGTTCAGGTATGGCGTCCCATTCGCCATGCGGTCCAACGAGAGCCATTGGCGATTGCCGATGCAAAGAGCATTGGCACACGCGAGCTTTTTCCCAGCTCGCGCGTTTATCCGGACCGCGTCGGTGAAGTGTATCACTGCGGCTTCAATCCTCAGCATCGCTGGTATTACTTTCCGCACATGCAGCGCAACGAGGCGGTGGTTTTCAAAACTTTTGACTCAAGCAAAGATGGCCGGTCGCGTTGGACTGCTCACACCGCTTTTGACGATCCCACCAGCCCACCGGACGCGCCGCCGCGCGAAAGTATT
>VBKY01000393.1 GCA_005879255.1 Deltaproteobacteria bacterium | reverse complement strand
CAAAAAGATAGGCTTCCTCGTTAGTGTTTCTGCCGGACAGAATCCCCGCCAAAGGCCCGGCCGACTTTAGCCCCGCGTAAACCGCCTGCAACGCATGCTCCCAAGTCGTCGGCACCAATCCGCCTTCTTGACGAATCAGCGGCGTCGTCAAACGCGGGCCACCGGTCAAGTCATGAAAACAATAACGCCCTTCGTCACAGAGCCAGTGGCTGTTGACCGCTTCGTTGATACGGGGCTTAAAGCGCGCGATCCGATTCTGATAAGTTTCGACGCTGATGTTGCAACCGGTGCTGCAGCCAGGGCAAATCGACGGGGTTTTTTGCAGGTACCAGACCCGCACTTTGAAACGAAAATCGCGATCGGTCAGCGCCCCCACCGGGCAAATATCGACGACATTGGCCGATAGCGGATTGTCGAGCACCGAGCCGGGAAACAAAGCGATCGTCGAATGATCAGCGCGATTGACTACCGCCAGCTCGTTCGTGTGGGTAATTTCCTGTAGGAACCGCACGCAGCGAGTGCACTTGATACAGCGCTCGCCGTCAAACACGACGTTGGGACCGAAGATTTCCCGTTTGCGGTCGTGCTCTTTTCGCGCGTCGAAGCGGCTCGCCTGCAAATCATGCGTCATGTAGTAGTCTTGCAGCCAACACTCCCCCGCCTGGTCACAGATCGGACAGTCCACCGGATGATTGATCAGGAGAAATTCCATCACCGCTTTGCGGGCGGCTAGAACTTTCGGACTCTGGGTCAACACCGACATGGCTTCGGTTGCCTGAGTGTTGCAGGCGATCTGCAGCTTGGGCATCTTCTCGATTTCGATGAGACACATGCGACAATTGCCGGCGATCGTGAGCTTCGGATGGTAACAGTAGTAGGGGATAACGATCCCCGCGTCGGCCGCCGCCTGGATGACGGTCTTGCCCTTGGTCGTGACGACCTCGCGGCCGTCAATAATGATGTTTACCGGGTCCATATCGAAGACTGGGTTATTGGAGTGAAGGAGTATTGGAGTATTGCTCCCCCACCCATCACTCCATCACTCCTATCCCGTTATCGTGCAGCGCTTTTCCGCAATATGCGCTTCAAACTCGTCGCGGTATTTCTTGATAAACGCTGCCGCCGGCATAGCTGCCGCATCGCCGAAAGGACAAATCGTATTCCCCATGATGTTGCCGCTGACGTTGAGAAT
This sequence comes from Deltaproteobacteria bacterium, assembly GCA_005879255.1. Next base: position 4,683 of record VBKY01000393.1, on the reverse strand, counting down.
CAGATCGAGATCGCCCTTCTCGCCCGCGCCTTGCTCGATGCGGTGAAAAATCTTTTCCATCCAGTGACAGCCTTCGCGGCACGGGCTGCATTGGCCGCAGGATTCGTGAGCGAAAAAACGAGCGAGGTTCCACGCGGCGCCGACCATGCACGTGGAATCGTCCATGACGATTACTCCGCCGGAGCCGAGCAGGCTTCCCGCCGCCTGGACGGACTCGTAATCGAGATTCACCTTTTCGATCTCCTCAGGGCGCAGCACCGGCATCGACCCGCCCCCCGGAATGACACCCTTGAGTTTTCTGCCGTTGGCAACTCCGCCGCAGTCTTCATCGAGAAACTTTTTGAATGGATAACCCATTTCCACTTCGTAGACACCGGGCTTAGCTATGTGACCACTGACGCTGAAAAGTTTCGTCCCCTTGCTCTTCTCCGTGCCCATGGCCGCATAAACGGCCGCTCCACGTTCGATAATCCAGGGCAGCGCCGCCAGTGTCTCAACATTGTTGACCACCGTCGGACAGCCGAACAGCCCATGGGTCGCCGGAAAAGGCGGCTTGACCTTTGGCCAACCTCTGCCCCCTTCCAGAGACGACAGCAGCGCTGTTTCTTCGCCGCAGATATAGGCGCCCGCGCCTCGGTGAACGATCACGTCCAAGTCATATCCCGAGCCGAAAATATTCTTGCCGATATAACCGGCTTGAATGGCTTCCTCAACGGCTTGATCGAGCCTGCTGGCACCGAAAGCGAGCTCACCGCGGATATAGATGAAAGCGGTATGCGATTGAATGGCGTAGGCCGCGATGAGCGTCCCTTCGACGGTCGCGTGCGGATCTTTCTCAATGAGCAAACGATCTTTGAACGTGCCGGGCTCGCTCTCGTCCGCATTACAAACGAGATATTTCGGCTTCGGGCTGTCTTTAGGAACAAAGCTCCACTTCATGCCGGTAGGAAAGCCGGCGCCGCCCCGGCCGCGCAGACCCGAAGCTTTGACTTCGTTGATCAGCTGCTCCGGTGTCATGCTCTCGACGATCTTGCGCCACGAACCATACCCGCCGCGCGACTTGTAGGCCGTCAGCGTATGGGAATCCGACACGTCGATATTGCGCAGCAAAATCTTTTCCATGTTGTCCGTGAGAAAATCGCCTATTTCAGCGATTCGAGGATCTCCGTCACCTTAGCTTCCGTGAGGTTCTCGTAGTAGTCGTCATTAATCTGCATCATCGGCGCCGTGCTACAGGAGGCCAAACATTCGACCTCTGTCAGGGTGAACCTGTTGTCCGAGGTTGTTTGTCCTAGCTCAATCCCGAGCTTTTGCTTAAGAAACCCGGTGATTTTCTCCGCGCCGCGAAGCGCGCAGGGCAAGGTCCGGCATACTTGAATATGGTGGCGGCCGACGGGCTTCATGTTGAGCATGGTATAAAAACTCACCACCCCGTGAACCCGCGCTGGCGGCTGCTGCAAGATTTTGGCAACGTATGCAATCGCTTCCTCTCCCAGATGGCCGAACTCCTGCTGGGCGAGGCAAAGCACCGGCAACATCGCCGCCTCTTTCTTGGGATAGCGATTCACCGTCTCCTCGAACTTCTTTAGCGTGTCTGGCGAAAACTCTAGAGCCATTGTTCCTGGAACCGAGGATGGAGCATCGAGAATCGAGGATTGCGCGGCCGCCCCGCGTGATATCTATCCTCGATCCTCCATCCTCGATCTTCGACAATATTCCGCTTCAGCGATCGCATTCCCCGCCGATCATATTTATCATGCCGAACGTTGGGACGATGTCGGCGACCATGTACCCTTTGATCATCTCATGAAAGGCGCCCATGGCGATAAAACATGGCGGACGCACTCGGATGCGATAGGGTCTGCCGCCGCCGTCACTGACGAGATAAAAACCTAACTCTCCGTTGCCGCCCTCCACGGCAAGATAGGTTTCGCCGGCCGGCACATGAATGCCTTCCATGATAATTTTGAAATGATGCATCAGCCCTTCGATGCTGTTGTAAACCTTTTCCTTTTCCGGCAGCACAAAACGCGGATCATCGATCCAAACCGGTCCTACGGGGAGTTTCTCCAATGCCTGCTCAACGATTCTCATGCTCTGCTCGATTTCCTGCATACGACAGACAAAGCGGTCGTAATTGTCTCCCTTGCTCCCCAACGGAACCGCGAAATCCATTTGATCGTAAACGAGATAGGGGAAGGCCTTGCGCACGTCGTAATTGACGCCCGTTGCCCGCAGAATCGGCCCTGTGAGGCTGTAGTTGAGCGCGGTCTCTTGGGAAATGACTCCGACGTTGGACATTCGGTCGATATATATCCGGTTGCGCGAAAGCAAATGATCGCAATCGGTCAGCAGCTTGCGAATGGTCTTGAATGCCTGAGCCACCTGTTGAGCAAAATCGTGGACTAGATCGTGTTTGAGGCCGCCGATACGGACATAGGTGACGGTCAACCGCGCGCCGGTGAGATTCTCCATAATCCTCATGATCAATTCGCGCGCTTCGATCATGTAGAAGCCGACCGTGATTGCGCCGAGCTCGGAGCAGGACATGCCGCAGCAGGTCAGGTGATCGAAAATCCGCGACAACTCGCTGACGATCACGCGAATATATTGACAACGCGGCGGCGTTTCGACACCGATAAGTTTTTCCACGGCCAGGGCATACCCGACATTGTTGATCAGCGGCGAAGCGTAGTTGAGCCGGTCAGTGTAGGGGATGACCTGTGTCCAAGTTGCTTGCTCGCAGCTCTTGTCGAAGCCGCGATGGAGATAACCGACCTCGACGTCGCAGTCGAGCACCTTTTCGCCGTCGAGCTTGAGATTGAATTTGATCGTGCCATGGGTCGCCGGATGGGACGGTCCCATCTGCAAATCCATCGTCTCCAACGGGAGATCTTGGTTTTCCGCTTTCATGCCGTAACTGCGGGCCTAAATTTTGCTGCCCAGGGATTTTTTTAAGCGCAGCAATTTGTTGTGCGAGCGCTCATCGACGAAGGTTCCTGCCACTTCGCGTTCAGGAACTCTGGGCTGCCAGAGATTCACGGGGTAGTCTTTGCGCAAAGGAAAACCCTGAAATTCGTCGTAAAGTAAAATTCGTCGCAAGTCGGGATGATCGATAAAGCGAATGCCGAAGAGATCCCATACTTCGCGTTCGAGAAAGTTCGCGCCTCGCCAAAGCGGCGTCAGCGACTCGACGGTTGGATCGCTTTCAGGCACCGGAACGCGTATCCGTAACCGTTGGTGATTCATGACAGAAAGAATCTGATATACGACCTCGAAACGCGGCTCTTTCTTTTGCCAATAATCCACGGCGGTGATATCGGACAGGAAATCGTAACCCAAATGCGGGTCGGTCTTTAAAACGAGAAAACTTGCTCGTAATCCCGAACGGTCCAGCAGCAACACATCGTCACCCTGCGCTTGCCGGACTTCTATAATCTTCGAGTCAAGTTTCTCTCGAATGTATGAAATGCGCGGATTGGCATCAGACATGAAAAATCAATCCCACTCCAGGGCGCCTTTTTTCCAGACATAGATGTAACCGACCGTCAAAATAACCAGAAAGATTCCCATCTGTACCAGGCCAAAGATTCCCAGCTGGCGAAAGTAGATCGCCCAAGGATAGAGAAACACAACTTCCAAGTCGAAGATCAAAAATAGCATCGCAACCAAATAAAACTTCACCGAGAAACGGATGCGCGCGTCACCGCGAGGCGGATTGCCGGATTCGAAAGGGTCAGCTTTGGCCGGATTGGTGGATTTCGGGCCGATCTTCGCTGCGATGAAAAGCAGCGCAAGAATTACTGCCGCCGCCAGGGCAAAGATCACAAGTAAAGGAAAATAGGGATGATTCATGAATCGATGGCAGCTAAAAACACATACCTTGGGGTCGTGAAAAGGCATGCGGTTGGAGTCGATCAAATCATCGGCTTCACAAAAATTTGTATTGGAAAACCGCAGTGATGTCAAGGTAAAGTCGGCACACGTGATAGGTTGATGACGTCGCGACGCAAGTAGTTCTTGAAATGAAAATCGCCATTGACGACTCCAGCACATCGATGTTAAGCCACTCAACGTTTGATATTGCGTTATGACGCCCAGATCCAAAATATCCTCATTCACCATTTCAGTCGCCCTCTGGTTTGTTATCTTGGTCGGCGCGGCAATGGGTCAGTCGATATTGGAGGGGGCCAAGAAAGAAGGCCAAGTAGTCTTGTACGCTTCTATGGAAGCGGTATCGGCGCAGAAAATCGTCGCCGCATTCGAGAAGAAATATCCGTTCATCAAAGTCGACGCCACTCGCATCGGTTCGGAACGAATGGCGACGCGTCTTGTCGCGGAAGCACAAGCGCGGAAGGTCCGCGCCGATGTCGTGCAGCAGTCCGGCTTCGATTTCTACGGCGGTCTGCAGAAAGGTCTGTTTGACAGTTACCTTTCTCCCGAGCGCGCCGCCTATCCTGCCGAATATCGAGACGACAAGGGACTTTGGGTGATGCCCGCAGCCACACTCAACGTCATCGCATACAACAAAAAAATGGTCTCAACTGGCGACGTGCCAAAAAACTTCTGGGATCTGGTCGAGCCCAAGTGGAAAGGCCAGTTGCTGATGGACGAGAACGAAAGCAAATGGATGGCCGGCATGATTAGTTACTACGGTGAAGCCAAAGCGATGGATCTGATGCG
>VBKY01000392.1 GCA_005879255.1 Deltaproteobacteria bacterium | reverse complement strand
TCGTTCCGCCTCCGATAAGGGGCAATCTAGCTTTCAACCCCGCGTCCTGGTACTGCTTGGGAAATCGGAGTGATGATGCCGCCACCATTACGGCGAAGACGGCGTCGGCATCTCGCTTGATTTGGGCCAGGAAAGGACCAAAGTCAGTGGTGCCTAGAGGGGGCCAGAGTTTCTGAACGATTTGGCCCCCAGCCTCCTCGAAAGTTCTCTGGAATCCACCCACCTGCTCCCAACCAAACGCATAGTCCATGGCAATCGTCGCCACCCTTTTATAGCCGAGCGTCTTCGCGGCGTATTCTCCGAACGGGTGGTTCGGTTGGCTTGAGGTCCATCCCGTCCGGACGGCGTATTTCGTGGGCTTGCGTTGCGTAAGGTCATCGGCCGACACCACAGCCCATACGGTCGGGATTCTGTACTCATCCACCTTCGGCGCCAGCGCGTAGCCCTCGTTCGCGAGAAAGATGCCGGCCACGGCATTTACCTTGTCACTCTCCACCAGCTTCCTAAGCCTTGTCAGCGCTTGAGCTGGGTCTCCTTGAGTATCCTCTATAATCACCTCGACCTTTCGGCCGACTATCTGGTTGCTGATCTCCTCGAGGCTCATCATGAAACCGTTCGACATGTCCTTGCCGACTGCAGCGCCACCACCTGTCATCTGCGTGAGAAAGCCCAACTTGATCGGCCCCTTTTGCGGCCATGCCGGAACGACGTCAACAGTCAGAGCTAACACTAGCACTCCACAAATTGCGGCAATCCGTTTGGTGCTCATACCTATCCTCCTTCGATCTCTCCTTCTGTCAGGCCGTGGACTCCAACAGCTCTTGGCTTCACTTCTTTCGTCCGTCGTTTTATGGCGCCGAGGATTCCCTCAGGCGCATAAACAATCGTCAAGATGTAGACGGCGCCAAGAATCAGCAGCCAGCGATGCGTATAGACGGAAACGAGATTTTTGAGCAAAACAATGATGCCCGCTCCCAGCGCTGGGCCGATCAGGCTTCCGCGACCGCCGAGCGCGACCATGAGAAGAACTTCTACCGAGGTCGCGAGCTGGAGGTCCACGGGGCTGACGAAGCCGTTGTAGTAGGCCCATAGCACTCCCGCGAAGCCACCGAACCCGCCCGCAATGACAAAGCCGATGTATTTATGCAGCCAGACATGATAGCCGAGCGTTCTCATGCGCGATTCGCTCTCCCTAATTCCCACCAAGGTCTGCCCGAAGGGAGAACGCACGATCACGCGCAGAATCCAGAAGGCGATCAGAAAACCTGCGAGCGCAAAATAATAGAACGGGATCGAGAGAGAAAGCGACCATGGCAGGCCAAGATCCGGTCGAGGGATTGCTGAGATCCCATTGTCCCCTTGGGTCATCGTTACCCATCGGTGCGCAAGTCCCCAAACGATCATGCCGAGAGCGAGAGTAATCATGAGAAAGTAAACACCGGTAGCGCGCAGAGCTACCGTGCCAAAGATTGCCGCAACGAGAACCGCGAGCAGGACACCGGCCGGCAAAGTGATCCCGAATGCGGCTCCATACCTCGTCGCCAGAATCCCCACGCTGTAAGCGCCGATGCCGAAGTAAGCGGCATGACCGAGCGAAGCGAGACCGGTATAGCCGAGAATGATGTCAAGGCTCATTGCCAGGATCCCATAGATCAATGCTTGGGTCAGCAATGTCAGCAGGAACGAGGAGAGAAACGGTGGCGATGCGAGCAGGAGAAAAAAAATAATCGCCGCCACCACCTGCTGCCCGGAGAACCGAGTCAATCCCATCACGCGCGACCATAGAGTCCCGTGGGCCGCACGGCCAGGATCGCGGCCATCGGGGCGAACAGCGTGAAGTACGACAGTTCAGGAAAAAGCGCTTTGCCGAAGTTGTCGAGAAGCCCGACCATGAGGCTGCCAATCAAAGCGCCTTTGAGACTTCCCATACCTCCGACGATGACGACAACAAAAGCGTACGGTAGAATTTCAAAGTCGGCGCCTGGATAGACTCCAACGAATCCCCCGGCAACGACTCCCGCCACCGCCGCCAGGAAAGCGCCGAGCGCAAATACGACCATCGAGATCAAGTGCACGTTGATGCCGACGCCGCGCGCCATCTCGGGATCGTCCACGGTCGCCCGCATCATTGCGCCGACCCGTGTCTTCTCGAGCACCAGCCAGAGGATCAACGCCACGACCGCTGCGACCACAATGATGAAGATCCGGTAGATCGGAAAATAAAGGTCACCGATACGGTGGGCGCCGGAGAGCATTGCCGGCGCCGGAATCGTGTAAGGGTCACCGCCCCAGATGATCAGCGCGAGATCCTGGAATATTAGCGCAAACCCCATGGTAGTGAGCACCTGGCCCAGTTCCTGCCCGCTGAGCCGCTTCAGAAATGCGTTCCACTCGAACACACCGATGATGGCGATGGCCAGGGCCCCAGCAAGAATTGCGAGAGGGAAATAGCCGGTCTGCCTGATGACGGTGAGGCCGACGTACCCTCCCAGCAGGTAGTACGAGCCGTGCGTCATGTTGACGATCCGCATCATCCCGAAAATGAGCGAGAGCCCTCCGGCGAGAAGGAAGAGGAGCGCACCGTATGAGATGCCATTGAATGCCTGCGTCACCCAGAATTCCATGGCTCCTTTTCGGCTACCACTCACCGCTTGCTCTTGTCAATTGGCTCATGCGTCGCATAGCATCAGAAAAGTTTCGGGTTTGACTCGAACTCCGAAATGAACAACCACGCAACAAGCTGACGGCGTATCAGAAGATAGCGATGAGAATTTATCCCAAAGGCGTCACCCTCGAATGTTTTAATCGGGGGTCTACCGCTCTCGCCTGGATTCCCGATAGAAGCATTCGGGAATGACTCTAAGCGGTTTGGGAATAGCTCTTTACGCCAGCAAGCTGCGCGGAATCAAACCCGCGGTGATTGGAGACGCTCGAAACTGAACTCACAAGGAGGTTCACCATGGCTTTCCCGCGCGATCAGATTCCCTACTCGGCGATCATCGACCGTCCCGCACTTCGCCTGCCGAAATCCGCTCGGGTGGTGGTGTGGACCATCGTCAATGTGGAGGAGTGGGACATCCGAGGACCGATGCCGCGCACGGTGCTCCCGCCGCCGGGAGGAGTTCAGGTCATTCCTGACGTCCCCAACTTCGCCTGGTTTGAATATGGTATGCGCGTGGGATTCTGGCGTCTAAAATCAGTCCTCGACAAGCATAAGATCAAAGCCACCTTGGCAATCAATGCCTCCGTTTGCATTTCCTATTCGAGAATTGTCGAAGTTTCGCGCGACGCGGGATGGGAGTTCATGGGGCACGGCTACATCCAGAAACCCATGCGTCAGGTGGAAGATCAACGTGAAGCGATCCGGAAATCCGTCGAAATCATCCGCAAGTTTACCGGTAAGGCACCGTCAGGATGGCTCGGCCCGGGGCTCACTGAAACTGAAGAGACTCTGGATCTCTTGGCCGAGGCCGGATTTCAATACGTCGCCGATTGGGTCAACGACGATCAACCCCATGAGATCAAAACCGACCGCGGCCCACTCGTTTCGCTTCCCTACAGTGTAGAGTTGAACGACATCCCGATGATGATTCTGCAGCACCACGAGGCAGAAGAGTTTTTCCGCCGAGCCAAGGACCAGTTCGAGACTCTCTATGCCGAAGGAGCAAAAAGCGCTCGCGTGATGGCTATCGCAGTCCATCCGTATATCAGCGGAGTGCCGCATCGGATCAAATATTTCGAGAAGACGTTTGCCTATTTAAAAAAACAGAAGGGTGTTCTCTTCTGGACGGGTGAAGAAATCCTGGAGTGGTATCGAACGACGCGATCAAAGCACGAATGAGTTAACAGCCGATCCCCTGATGTTCATTCCCTCGAAAGCGGGAAATCCAGCGTACGATGCATAAACAGCCAGCAGTCTATATTCTGGCCAGCAAACAAAACGGCACACTCTACATCGGGGTGACTAGCAACCTCTTAAAGCGCGCCTGGGAACACAAAAACGATTTGGTCGAGGGCTTCACGAAGAGATACGGAGTTCACCGGTTGGTCTATTACGAGTTATACGACGACATGGTGTCAGTTATAAAAAGAGAAAAACAAATGAAGAAATGGAACCGGGCATGGAAGCTGGAATTGATCGAGCGGCAAAATTCACGGTGGAGAGATTTGTGGGAAGAAATTGTTTAAGCGTGGAAAAATTCCTGGATTCGCGTTTTCACGGGAATGACGCAAGGCTAGGACCAACGGACCGTCATCATCCCAGCATTTCAGATAGAGGCTATATTCTTGATCTCGAATGAACTACCTCGCAGACAAGCTGACGGGGTATCAGAACATAGCGATGAGAATTTATCCCAAAGGCGATAGGGGTCGGAAACGGCTTTCGCCGTCCCCGCCCTCCGAACCGTGCGTGCGGTTCTCCCGCACACGGCTCTCCAGTCGGTGGTTTCCTCATCGGGATTGGCTCGCCAGCTTCCAGGCTGTAGTCGTAGTGAACAGTCCCTGGGCCGCGAAGAATTTATTTGGCCAGCGTTGATGATCATGTCGACAAAGTCCCATGCCCGGTCGCTTCTCCTGCTTTCGCAGCATCGCCCGCAATCGTCGGCGTACAAAGCTATCCATCCACTTAAACGTGTTCGGATGAGCATGCTTGAAATAGTTAAACCAACCACGAAGCGTCGGATTCAGCTCGGCGATGATCCTTGCCAAACTGTCCCCGCGCGTGCGCTTAGTCCTCATCCGAATGCGATCTTGCATCGCCTTGTAGCTCTTTTTGCGTACCCAGCGCCGCCCCAACTCGAAATGATAACCCAGAAAGTCAAAGCCCTGCCCCGGTTGCCGACAATCTCCCAAGTGAGTCTTGTCGACGCTAAGACTCAGGCCCTTGGACTCTACCCAGGCTCTCACTTCCACAAGCGCCGCTTCGGCTTGCTCCCGACTGCGGCAAAGCACGACAAAGTCATCGGCGTAGCGAACCATGCGGTAGCCCTTCTCCTTGATGTGACAGTCCAAGGGATGAAGATAAATGTTGGCCAAAAGGGGGCTGATCACCGCGCCTTGCGGTGTCCCGCCCGTTGGCGTCCATCGCTCCATTTCCTTTACGATGTCTTGCTTAAGAAACGCTCCTATCAGCTCAAGCACCCGCCCATCGCTCACCTTTTGCTCAACGCGCTCCATAAGCCGCGCGTGCGAAATGGTGTCGAAGTAGCTCTTAAGATCGACATCCACCACAAAGGTGTAGCCGTCTCCAAGCAGCCCCTCTACTTCCCGAAGCGCATCTTTACAGCCAAGCCCCGGGCGAAAGCCGTAGCTCATCTTAAGGAACTCCCGCTCAAAGATGGGCTCCAACACAAACTTGAGCGCCGTCTGCACGATGCGGTCTTTCACCACCGGAATCCCCAAGGGACGAATCTTCCCGCCTCCTTTGGCAATTTCCACTCGTCGCACGGGCTGTGGCCGGTAGGTTCCCTTCTTAAGAGCTGTGCTCAGTTCCTCAACATACATCTCCGCCCGGGCCGCAAACCGCTCCACGCTTTGACCGTCTACTCCTGCTGCGCCCGCGTTCCTCTTTACCTTCTTCCATGCCGCCTCAAGCGTCTCGGCGCGGTACACTTTGTCGATCAGGCTGAACCATTGACCTCCTTTGACGCCGTTTTCCTCCGCCTCAGGCGGACAGTCCACACCGAAGCTTCCACCCACGACCAGTCCCGGCCCTGTGTGTCTGCGCCTTGCGTAGCCAATTTCAGCACTGCCGGCGCTTCGCTCTCGCTCTGCTTCCCTGTGGAACTCACGCGTCCACCTTCCTGTCTCCCTT
>VBKY01000391.1:539-8351 GCA_005879255.1 Deltaproteobacteria bacterium | reverse complement strand
TGGAGTGAGATTTGTCATTACGGAGGGCTGTTTCTTGCATAGTTGTCGGTAACCGATAGTATGATAATGGTTGCTTCGAAAATGATCAGCGATCCAGGAGCATAAACTTGCCCCATCAACCAGCATACGATCCGACCGACCCGCGATACTATGATGAAAAGGACTGGCGTTCCGAAGTCGAGCGAATTTTCGGCCTGTGCGCTGACTGCCGCATGTGCGTTAAGTTTTGCGGCAGCTTTCCGACGATGTTCAATGCCATCGACGATTACTGCACGGAAGATAAATACGCCGAAGTTGACACCAAGAAACTCAAAGCGGCGGACGTCAGTAAAATCGTCGATCTCTGCTTCCAGTGTAAACTTTGCTACATCAAGTGTCCTTATACGCCCGGTGATCACGACTGGGCGATCGATTTTCCGCGCCTGATCGCCCGCGCTAAAGCCAAAGAGGTTAAGAAAAATGGCGTCCCGCTTGTCGACAAGCTACTCGGCAACCCCGATCTGATCGGTAAAATTGGTACGGCGACGGCGCCTCTGGCAAATTGGGGCAACGAAAATACGCTCAATCGCCAGCTCATGCACAGCACCGTGGGGATTCACAAAGATAAAAAACTCCCTTCGTTCGCGTCCAAGACGTTTGCGTCACAGTTCGACCGACATGTTAAAGCCCCTCAAGGAGAGCCGGCCGGCAAAATCGCGTTCTTCTCGACCTGCTACGTGAACTACAACCAACCGGAGATAGGTATCGACACTTTGGCAGTCATGTCCCATAACAATGTCGACGTCGTCTTTGCTTACGAACGCTGTTGCGGGATGCCGCTTTGGCATAACGGCGATATAGACGGAGCTATCGCAGCGGCCAAACAAAATGTCGCGGACCTCATCAGTTTTGTCGATGATGGTAGATCCGCCGTTGCCACCAATCCGACTTGCTCACAAATGATCCGCGTGGAATATCCCCGACTCTTAGGCACTGATGAGGCGAGAAAGGTCGCCGCACGGACCATGGACCCGATGGAGTTTCTCGCGCGACTGGCCCAAGAAGGAAAGCTCAAAACGGACTTCAAGACAGGCGCAGGTAGTATCAGTTATCACATGCCCTGCCACCTGCGCGCGCAGGGCATCGGCTACAAAACGCGCGACGTTCTGTCACTGTTACCGAATACTACCGTGAAGGTCGTCGAAGAATGCTCGGGCCACGACGGCACCTGGGCAATGAAAAGGGAAAATTTCGAGCAGTCGCTGAAGTGGGGAAGCCGGGCATTTAGCGCGATGGCCGACGGCAATCCGAAAGTCACTTGCTCAGACTGTCCGCTCGCGGCGATTCAGATCGAACAGGGCAATGGCCGACGGCCGCTCAATCCGATGCAGATTCTGGCCAGAAGTTATCGCGGTGAACCGATCGGTTGAGTTCGTTCCGGTCGGGTCTTATCGGTCTTATCAATCAACAGCTCAAGGCAATTCAGTGGTGTTACACGCGAGGGCTCCTGCATAAGCTCGATTGTCCGGTTTCAAGCCGCACATCAAGGCGACTTCGTCCCTATAGAGTGACCAGCTGCGTAACGCTTCTTCCATCGCTCTGATAATCGCCCCCCGTCTCATCGGCACGACATAATCCAGGATCGCTTTCCATGCTGAGGCACGATGGTTTCCTTCAACCTGGCGGTGTGCCTTGGTGAGCGCGAGCCGATCCACCGACAAACCGTAATACTTGACCAGCGGATGTTCCTCCAATGGCACCGGCGGCTTGTGATTGGAGGGATTCAATGCAGACCGTTCGTCACAGGAACCTTCGACAAAGATTGTCACGATCGCCGCCGCGATATCCCACCCATAATGCTGGGTCGCCTCGTCGAGAAAGTTTCGATAGCGTTGCGCCGCAGGGAGAAGCTCCACATGCTCGAAGCGGGTCAAATCCATTCCGAGCCCGGCGGGCTGCCGGCGACAAGTCCGCCGGTTTCCTCTTCGTAGAGATTTTCGGCAAGGCTTCTACGGATATCGGCAATCGGACAACGGACATACGCGCGGCCAACCATCACCGGGAAGTCACGGACATAAGTTCCATACTCCTGCTCAAAGTGATAGTGGAGCCGATCTTTAGGCACTCGGCCGGACGTGAATGCGGGCCACGCCCAGTGCTTCTTCCGCTCCATCACAGCGAGCATTTGCTCTCGAAACCTTTCCCGATCCATCGACTCCCTCGCAACCGCGGTATTTTGATGAATTTACAGAGCAATGAAGATGCCAAAACGTAAGAGCTTGATCTTCATAGCTTGTCGTACCATCGGACCACCGGCAGAATGGTTACCCTTTCATTCTGTCAGTAAAAATCGGGCTGCGTTGCCGGTGCTCCGGAAGCTGGGCAAAGCAAAGGATCGACTACCGGCATTCGGCGGGAATGCGGCTGACAGTCTTGGATCGACAGTTGGGCTAAAAACTCTTCCCGCATGAGTCCACGGTAGCACGCCTACCAAGTCATGACGTTGACCCGGGCAAGCGACTGCTGCACTTGTCACGCCCACGGCGGGATTTTCTGGAACTTGCGAGCGGTACTGGCCTACGCTGCTTTGGTCCGCATGGTCACGAACTCTTCCGCCGCCGTCGGGTGAATGCCGATGGTAGCGTCGAACTGCGCCTTAGTGGCGCCGCAGTTGAGCGCCACGGCAAGACCCTGGATGATCTCACCGGCCTCGGGCCCGACCATGTGACAACCCAATACTTTGTCCGTCGTCTGATCGACCACCAGCTTCATCATCGTGCGCTGGTCGGAACCGGTCAGCGTGTGCCTAAGCGGCCGAAACGTCGTCCGATAGATATCGACTCGATAATTTCGCTCGCGCGCTTCTTCCTCGGTCAGACCGACCGTGCCGCAGTTGGGTGTGCTGAAGACCGCTGTGGGCACGTTTAGATAACCAGGCTTGGTCGGCTTATCGTTGAACAGTGTATTGGCCACCGCCACCCCTTCGGCGATGGCGACGGGAGTCAGCATCATCCGGTCAGTGCAGTCGCCAATGGCATAAATGCTATCGACGCTCGACTTCGAGTATTCATCGACGACCACCGCGCCGTTGTATTTCAGATTAACCCCGACATTTTCGAGACCGACTTTCGGTGTGTTGGAGACCCTGCCCGTGGCATAAAGAATCTGGTCAGCCTCGACTACGCTGTTATCGGTTAACGTCGCCCTTAATGTCTTCCCGACCTTTTCGATCTTGACGATGTCGCTCTTGAAGCGCAGGTCGATGCCGCGCTTACGCATCTCTTCCGCCAGGATACTGCGGATATCGCCATCGAAGCCGCGCAGAAAAAGCTGATCCCAGTAAAGCTGCGTAGTTCGTGCGCCCAAGCCGTGAAAAATCCCGGCAAACTCGACACCGATGTAGCCGCCGCCGACGATAACCACTCTTTCCGGCAATGTAGGAAAATAAAAGGCCTCGTTAGAAGTGATGGCGTACTCCGAGCCGGGAAAGGTCGGCACCATCGGCCAGCTGCCGACAGCGACCAGTATGTATTTCGCCGTGATCGTCTTGTCGCCCACTATAACTGTGTGTGGATCGATGACTTCGGCATGTTCTTCGATCACCTCGACACCCGCATCGACGAGGATCTTTCGATACACGCCGTTCAGCCGCTGAATCTCTTTATTCTTATTGGCAATTAACTTGGCCCAATCGAAGCGGCTTTCCCCTGCCGTCCAGCCGTAGCCTGCGGCATCCCTGAAATCTTCCGCATAGTGCGACGCATAGACCAACAGTTTTTTGGGTATACAGCCGACATTCACGCAAGTCCCGCCGAGATAACGCTCCTCGGCAACCGCTACTTTGGCGCCGAATGATGCCGACATTCGGCTCGCGCGCACACCGCCGGAGCCGGCACCTATGGTAAAAAGATCATAGTCGTATTGGGCCACGTTTCATCACCTCTCACTCGGATAGCTTCTCGAAATTAAAAGTAGCATCGGCCTCGCTAAAAGTCTCGCGTGCTCTTTGACAGAACCGATGGATTCATGAACAATGGCGAAACCCTCCGCAATTTGCGCAAGATCACCATGTCAAAAGCCGCCGTCGATACTATTTCCGGAAGCCAACGTTTGCTCCAAGCGCTGAGCGCGCTGCAGCATCGCAATTACCGTCTCTACTGGCTGGGCCAGCTTTCCTCGGTTCTGGCGCAAAATATGGAGGGCGTGGCGCAAAGCTGGCTAGTTTTAGAGCTAACCGATTCGCCGCTGCTGCTTGGCCTCACCGGCTTGACCTTTGCCGCGCCGACCATTGCGCTGACGCTTGTCGGCGGCGTGATCGCCGACCGCGCTGACCGCCGCCGCATCATGATTCTTTCCCAGAGCGCCTCGGCTTCGATGTTTTTCTTGCTCGGTACTCTGATCGTTATCGAGCAAGTAGCGCTGTGGCACGTCATGAGTCTCGCATTCCTTTCCGGCTGCGTGCGCGCCTTCGACCGGCCGAGCCGGATGGCGCTGTTGCCGCAAATGGTTCCCAAGGAAGATATTCCAAACGCCGTTGCCGTCGGCGGCACAATTTGGCAGTTCAACCGTCTTCTTGGTCCGGCGGTCGCCGGCATGTTGATTTATTTGCTTGGCATCGGTGCTACCTATTACTTCTGCTTTTGCGCTTCGCTCATCGCCGTTGGCTTGTGGCTAGGTATTCGTCTCGAGTCATCCTTGCCTGCACCCTCCTCCGCCGGAGTCGTGCAGCATATGGCCGAAGGTCTGAACTTCATCCGCAAGAACGAAGTTTTTTATACGTTCATTGGCATGACATTTTTCAACAGTGTCTTCGGTATGTCCTACTCGATCCTAATGCCGGTATTCGCGCGCAGCGTGCTCGACGTTGGCTCTAAAGGCTTCGGCTTTCTGCAGAGCGCGGGCGGCGCGGGCGCGCTCATCGGTGTGCTCCTGGTCGCATGGTTCTCGCATGCCCGCGGCAAAGGCCGCCAGGCGATTCTCGGCGCGGTCGCATTCGGTCTCTTGCTGATCGCATTCGCGTTCTCAGTATCCTTCCCGTTGTCGATAATACTTGCGCTCGCGCTCGGCGTCACCAGCCAGTTTTACATGACGATCATCAGCGCCATCCTGCAAATGAACTTGCCGAACCAACTGCGCGGTCGAGTAATGGGAATCTACGGCCTCACTTGGGACCTGATGCCCGTCGGCGGCATGATCGCCGGTGCTATTGCCGAGTTCGCCGGCGCCCCGATGGCGGTCGGCGTCGGCGGGTTCATGGTGGCCGGCATGGCAGTCGCCGTCATGGTGTGCCGACCTAACATTCGCCGCTTGGAACAGTAACGCGTCCCGTGCTAATCCGGAGCCACGGGCAGCGTCGAATGGCGGATAACAAAACCAAGAAAAAAAGCGGGGCGCCGCGCAAGCGGCGCAAACTCGCGGGTAAGTCCATCGGACTTACTGCCAGAGAGTTGCTGGAGACAGCGTCGCCGAGCGCCGTTGAAGTACTTCAGCAAGCCATTGATGAGGACGGCGGCAAAGTTCTCGCCACCTATCGCGAACCTTTCGGCGGACAGTGGCTGGTCCTGGCGGCATTGCCCATCGACCAAGTCGAGCCGACTCCCTATCAGCGCAATCTATCCGACGCCCATGGGCGCAAACTGGAAGGCGTAATAGCCAAGCTCGGGCGTTTCCTCGATCCGATCATTGTCGTGCGCAGAGAAAGCAAAGAGAGCAATACACGCTACTGGACGCCCAATGGCAATCATCGTTTGGCGGCCATGCGGACGCTGGGCGCCAAATGTATTATCGGCATTGTCGTCCCGGAAACTTCCGCGGCGTATAAGATCCTCGCGCTGAATACCGAGAAGGCGCACAACCTGCGTGAGCGCGCGCTGGAAGTCATCAAGATGTACCAGGAGCTTGCTACGCTCGACGAGGCCAACGAAGAAACTTATGCATTGGAATTCGAGGAAGCCGCGCTGATCACGCTTGGTCTCTGTTATCTCGAAAACGGCCGGTTTAGCGGCGGCGCCTATCATCCGATTCTCCGGCGCTCTGATCAATTCATAAAGAAGCCCCTGGATTCGGCGCTGGAAATTCGCCGCGAACGAGCCAAGGCATTAATGGATCTCGATAAAACCGTCGTGGAAAAAGTCGAAGCGCTCAAAGCCAAAGGCCTCACCAGCCCCTATTTGAAAAGCTTTGTCGTCGCTCGCATCAACCCGATCCGCTTTCGCCCCAAAGACGCCGCGCCACTCAGTTTTGACGAAGTGATCGATCGCATGACCAAAGCCGCGGAAAAAATGAACGTCGAAAAGATCAAGGTCGAAGATCTGGCGAAGTCGGGCGGACCGCCGGACGAAACATAGTGCGATGCCTTTCACTGTGAAAACAAAACGTATCAATTCCACCGCGGTGTTGGCAGTG
Organism: Deltaproteobacteria bacterium; assembly: GCA_005879255.1. The sequence goes on along the minus strand of VBKY01000391.1, from coordinate 1,967 downwards.
GCTCTTGTTTGCGTTCTGCTTTTCTCAACCAAAGCAACACCGCAACAACAAGATTGGTTGTCCTACTATCCGGCGGTCTCGCGACTTCAAGGGAAACTCACCAAAGTTTTCAAATACGGCAAACCGACCTATGGTGAAAATCCTGAGAAGGATGAGATAGTAGAGGTGCCGATTCTGATACTCCAGACGCCGGTCCGTATCAGAGCCCGACCGACCAGCAGCGTCAACAACGAATCGTTGACCAACGTGTCCTTCGTCCAACTGGTCTTCCTTGCCGAGGTCGTCGGAAATTATGCAAACTATCTCGACAAAGATATCGTTGTGGCGGGAACCCTCGTCAGAGGCTACAAGGGAGAGCATTTTACCGAGGTAGTGATGACCGTGAAGGCAGTAAATCCGACGGGGAAGCCAATGTAGGTGACACAGCATTATTCGGCCAGCCTATCGGGGATGTCTTCCACATCCGCGCCTCGGCTGCGCACATAATCCTTGATCAAAGCATCGTGCTTGTACTCGTGGGCTGCGTGCTCGAGGAAGGATGCCATGAAAAATAGATTAAAAACGAAACTCGCCAAAGTGGCCAGAGATGCTGGGAGCGACAATATCTAATCGAACATCCGCAAACACCAAAGTCACTTACGCCTCCGGATACGTCGGCACCATATCTGGCTGATAGCTCCACTGTTTGATCGGCCTGCCCCCCGCTAAGTTTCTCAGCTCGCGCTCCCAGATTTTGCGCAGAAGAAATACCCCGCGGTCGCTGCGGCCGAGATGTTCGTTGCTGCGCACAGCGATTGCGCCTTGGCCTGTTTGCGCGACTTCATCCTCGAGCATGACGAAGTCGATGCGGTTGGGGTCCACGTCGCTGAGGCGAAGTTTGCCGGCGAGGATCGCTCGGACCAACTCCGGTCGATCTCGTTCTGCTTTTGCCCGCAACTTCCGCCGCTCTTCGATCCACGCCCGTCCACGCTCGCCAGTGAGCGCAATCGCACGAACTTCAAAGTGAATATGGTTTTCATCGTCCACCGGAACTTTAAATACTAGAACATCTGCCCGCTTGATCGCCGGATCGACCACTTGGCCGTTGATAAAGTTGATATTAGGCATGCCAAAGAAAAAGGTGAGATCCTTGCCGTCGGGATATTTGACGTAGCGTTTGATACCCCATTCAGACTCCTCGACGGAAATGATCGGGTCGCCAAGCACGACTCGATCTTGCGCCGCGTCCCGGTGCCGCCGGTGTACGAAGCGCACGTGAGCGTTGTCGAGAGAGTTGTCGATATTGTTGAAGTAATTGCAGATCCGCCGCAATCCCGCGACATCGAGAGAGATTTCGGTACTCTCCAATATTGGATAACGTGGAAATGGCGGCGGCTCTCCTTCTCCGACATAGGCGAAGATCAGGCCGATATATTCTTTCACCGGATA
>VBKY01000391.1:0-517 GCA_005879255.1 Deltaproteobacteria bacterium | reverse complement strand
TCCAGCCATGATAGAAGCAGCGGATACACTCACCTTCGACCCAACCTGCGGAAAGCTGCGTTCCCCGGTGCGCGCAACGCGGCCCAAGTAGATAGGGAATGCCGCTGTCACCGCGATAGACCGTAAAGTCTTCGCCCATGATCCGAATCGGCAGCGCCCGACCGACCGAAAGCTCGTAGGAGCAGCAAACCGGCTGCCAGAACATTCGCAGGTAACGTCCGGCTAACGTTCCCGGACCAGTGTGAACCACTTCGCTAAAATCCATCTTCGCTTCGTCTCGTATTTTCCGTGATGTCCGTCACTTGTCTTGTGACAAATTCAAAACGTTCAAGGGGTTCAAACGGTTCAAATTGTCTGAACGGAGCGCAGGGGTTGGACAGCTTGAGCAATCTTAGTTTCACCGCGCTAAGTGTGCCGACAGGGCAAATCGAGATTATTACCTTTTTAAGTCTCAAGCGTCCTCGGATGGAACATATCCTCCGGCTGAAATCTGTGCGAGACCAAGCCCTGACGAAAT
>VBKY01000390.1 GCA_005879255.1 Deltaproteobacteria bacterium | reverse complement strand
CGGTCTGGGAAATCAGCAGCTTGCCGGCTTTTAGAAACGGCGGCGCAAACGGTGGATGTTCCAAAGATGGTCTTCGAGGAATTTCATGATCCCGGCACGGCCGAAGCTCGGATCGCGGGCGACGTCGACGTAATCCGCGTCGGCATCTTCCAGCCGCAAGCCTCGCAAACATCGTCATCACCATGCTCAACGCGTGACGAGGTCCGTACCGGCTATAGATCTTTACCCCGCCTGACAACTTTTAGCCGGGAAGTTACTCTGCCGCGTACATCGGCCAGAGCGGATCGTTGTCTCCTCGCTTTTCAATGTAATCCAGCGCTTCGTTAACGTCTGACAACGGGAAATAGCGCATCGTAATATGGCGCGTATCGATGACGCCGCGCTGCACCAGCTCTAATAATTCCGCGACGTCCATCAATACTCAGGCCCTTACACGGCCTCTCGAACTCTCCGGCTTTGGCTTCGCGCATCTTCTATTCCGAGACGATTCGTACGTCCTCGGGTGCAAAGGTCACAGTCGTTTCGTCCCCGCGTTGAAACAGCGGTTTGCTCCTTGGATGAGTGTCATTCACTCGGATGAGGCGTCCGGCGGATTCGATTTCATATTCAACGAGCGAGCCCTGATAGGCGGAAGCGGCGACGCGGCCTGTGATCCGATTCACCTTTGGCGGCTGATCCGCCGGCTCGACGAGATCGATCGCCTCGGGCCGGACGTAAAGCACGACCTTGTGTCCATCCGCCGCGCCCTTGTAGTCAGGCGGTGCCGAGGCTTTGATGTTAAAACCTTCTTCGGTTTGAATCTCCAAGAGACCGCCCGACGACCGGACGATCGTCCCGGAAAAAAAATTCGACTTGCCCACGAAGGTTGCCACGAAGCGCTCGCGCGGCGACTCGTAAATCTCCCTTGGCTTTCCCTCCTGGATGACTTTGCCGAGGTTCATCACGGCGATCCGGGTCGAGAGCGTCAGAGCTTCCTCTTGGTCGTGGGTCACATAGATGGTGGTCAAGCCGATGTCTCTTTGCAGCTTCAAGAGCTCAATCCGCATTTCCTGACGCAGCTTTGCGTCGAGATTGCTGAGCGGCTCGTCGAGGAGCAGAACGCGCGGCTGGATCACAAGCGTGCGCGCAAGCGCGACGCGCTGCTGCTGACCGCCCGAAAGCTGTGAAGGGCGGCGTTGCTCGGTTCCTTTGAGCCCGACTTGCTCCAGCGCTTCCATAACGCGCGGTTCGATTTCGCGGCGCGGGATTTTTCGTTCTTTCAGTCCGAACGCGACGTTCTCAAAAACCGTCATGTGCGGCCAGAGCGCGTAGTTCTGAAAAACCATTCCCAGGTTGCGCTTCCACGGCGGCAGGTGGTTTACCGAATGGCCGTCCAGGAAAACGGCGCCTTCGTCCGGCGAGACAAAGCCGGCAATGGTTCTGAGCAAAGTGGTTTTCCCGCAGCCGCTCGGTCCGAGGAGGGTGTAGAACTCGCCTTTGGCGATCTCCAGATCGACGTGGCGCACGGCCCAGATGTCGCCGTAACGCTTGCCGATATTTTCGAGCCTGACCTGGCCTGCCGACATGATCTACAACCGAAACGCGCTGCCCGTGCGTCCGCCGAAAATGCGATAGGTCAAATAAGTTCCTAGGGAGACCAGAACGATGGCAACGACGCCCAGCGCCGCACCCGCGGCCCGTCCCAAGGGACTTTGCATATAAATATAGATGCCGTAGGAAATGGGGCCGCTCTCGATTCTCGGCACAAGCATGATGGTCGACGACAATTCGACACAACTCGTTATAAACGCGATCAGGCCTCCGGCCACGAGCCCACCGGAAATCAGCGGCAGCGTAACCCTGATGAACGTGCGCAAACGGTTGGCGCCGAGGTTTTGCGCGGATTCCTCCAGGCTGACGTGGACCTGCTGCAACGCCGCGTAGCTGGCGCGCACGGTGTAGGGCAACCGGCGAACCGTGTAGGCGACAACGAGAATGATCCAGGTGGATGTCAGCGGAGCGCCCAGGCCTGGGAAATCCCAGCCGTGAAAAACGCGGAGATAGCCGACGGCGAGCACGACTCCGGGAATCGCGATCGGCAGAGTGGCAACGGCGTCGAGCAGATTCCTGCCCCAGACGCGGCTCCTTATCAAGAGGAAAGCGATGATCGCGCCGAGAAAGACGTCGAGCGCGGCGGCCAGGCCGGTGTAGAGCAAGGTATTCTTCACGAAATGCGGCGCACGGAACAGAATTTCCGTGAAATTATCCAGCGTGTACGTCGTCGGCAATAGCGAGAAGCTCCACACTTTGGCGAAAGACAGAATGATGATGCCGATGTGGGGCAGTAGGCTCACGCTCAAGACCAGCCCGCAAAACAACAGGATCCCCAGTCGCTTCATGCCCGCAACGGGCCGCGCGACCGCGGCGCTCTGGTGAAGCGTGGCGTACTCGGAGAGGCTCAGGTATTTTCGCGCAACCAGAAGCGATCCGAGGGAAATAGCCACGAGAATGACGCAGATCACATAGCCGTCGACATCGTCGATGCCGATCGTCGTGATACGTAGATAGGCCTGCGGCGCGAGGAGAGTCTTGTAATTGAGCATGAGCGGGGTGCCGAGATCGTCAACGGCGCGAATGAACGTGAGCAGGCAGCCGGCGATGAAGCCCGGCAGCATCAGAGGCAAAGTGACACGGCGAAACAGGCGCAGGCCGTGGCAGCCCATGTTCTGCGCCATCTCCTCCAGAGACGGATCGATGTTAGAGAGCGAAACCGCGGTGTTGAGCATGATAAACGGAAAGAAGTGAAGGGTCTGAACGAGAACGACGCCGGTGAGACCTTCCATGAAAGGAATACTCGTATCGAACCAGCGCATCAGCAGCAGCTTGACCGTGCCGCTGCGCCCGAGAATGAGTTGCAAAGCGACGGATCCGACGACGGGAGGGATCACCAATGGCAAAGTGGACAGCGTGTTGACAAGGATCTTTCCTTTGAAATCGTAGCGGACGCTCAAATAGGCAAGCGGGACGGCGATCAGGCTTCCGAAAAAGACCACGAGGAGGCCGGCGACAAGACTATTCCAGAGCGATTCACGAAAAAGCGGGCGGCGAAAGAAATTCGCGAAGTGAACCAAAGTGAGTCCGCCCTCGCCGTCCGAGAGAGAGACCCACAGCACTCGAACGATAGGCACGAGGATGAAAACCGTAAGAAGACCCAACAGGGTGAGTAGGATGCCCGCCTGCCGCCAGTCGAGACGGATCCCCGAGGCGAAAACCAGCGTGGCCTCACTCTTGGCCATGGCGCAATCGCGAGCTCAAGTCCTCCTTAGCGCGAGAGCGCGGCCGCTTTGTTCGCCAGCTCCGTCGCCTTGGCATAGTTGGCACGAGCCGCGTTTTCCCATTCGGTCTCGAGTTGAGCTTTCAGACCGGTCGTCGACTTGAACGCCCCGGCGACTTCCTTGTCGCTAGCCTTCTTGTCGTCGATCGGGACTTGAGATGCGGCTTTCCTGGCATCCGCAAGCAGGCTTCGAGCCTGAGCGACGCCGGCGCTTTTCGACTTGGCGACGGACTCCTCCGCGCGGTAGATCGCTCCCCAGGCATCCCTCAGCTCTCTATGGCGGAAGGTGATGATGTGATCGTACAGAGAGTTAACCACGTCGCGGCGTCCGGATGAGAGCCTATCATTGAAGTCGACGCCGCCGAGTTTCTGCTTGAACGGATTTGGGTAGTCCTTCGGTCCTTTGGCGTAGAGGTCGGGAACGACCGGAAGCCTGCCAATTTCAGGAGAAAAGAGGATCATCTGTCCGGGTTCGCTTAGAAGATAGTTCACAAACGCCTTCGCGTTGTCCATGTTAGGCGCGCTTTTAACGATACCCACGCTCGCCGGAACCACCGAGGTAAGAGATGGATATACGAAGTCCACCGGCTGGCCGCTGGCAATCGCCGATAGGCCAAAAAAGTCGATCACGACGCCGATGCCGTATTGGCCGCTGATGACGGCCTCCGGGACGCCAAAGCTTCGCTCCGTAATCGCGCCCATGTTGCCGCCTGAGTTCAACAGCAATGCCCAACCCTTGTCCCACCCGTAAGCCTGCAAAATCACCTCAACTGTTAGATGCGTCGTGCCGCTTCGAGAGGGCGCGCTGATCACGAGATGGCCGTGGTATCTCGGATTGGCGAGATCGGTCCACTCTTTCGGCGCCGGCAGCTTATGGGCTTGAACATAATTTTTATTCCACATCAGCCCGTAGCCGCTGATAGCAAAGCCGAAGTAATGGCCGTCGGCGTCATGGACCGGAAAGGTGCCGATCTTCCCCGGGATTTTCGAAATGATTTCTTTAGGCGGGGCGTATTTCTCCAGCAGGCCGTCGTTTTTCAAAGTCTGGAACGCGTCCGGAGCGCTCACCCAAAAGATATCGGCCTCGGGCCTGGCTCTGGTCTCGCGCAAGTAAGTGACTCCGGCGTTGGTTTGCTTGTTGTTGATGACGACATTGATGCCTGGGTTCTTGGCTTCGAAAGCTTTCTTGTAAGTCTCAAAGAGTTCCTTGGGAAACGACGTGACGATCACCACCTCTTTGCCGAGCGCCGGGGCCGAAAGACCTGCGAGCAGCAAAAAAAATAGCGGGAACCGTGTCCATTTCATATGTGTTCTCCTGCTTCGTTAGGATCGAGCGCGAGCCAGAGATTATCGCCAGGCGCAGAAATCTGTCAAGTATCGAGACTGGTGCTACCCGCTAAATTCCGATGGCAGGCACCAAATCAGTAACTGGGCGAAATCGACTGCGCAGAGAGCGCAGCGGCGCTGGTCTTCGTTTCCGTCAAGAGGCCGCCCAACTTTCTAAGCTTGTAGACTTGCTGTTGAACAAATCGTGAAACTTGACGGTCACTGAAACTTGAGAGTGAAACTTGAGCAGAGGAAACTTGAGGGTCAGGCCTTGCAATGACGCATTCAGCTCGTTTCGCGAACGCTGAGAAAAACTAAAGGGGACAAAAAACTAAAGGGGACAGGCTACTTTTCCATTTCCGCGGCGCCGTCGTAACCAAAGGGCGGAACTCTTTTCCTAAGTGACCGGTCTCGGGTGCTGCGGTTCGAGTCGGGCTATTGTCTTTAGAAAAGCGTAACGCAATCCCTCGTTGGAACAGCGAGAGATCGACGTAGCAACCTTCTTGCCGAAAATGAAGTCGCCGCCTTTGGCGTTGGCTTTGAGAAGTCTTTCGAAATAGCCAAGAAACTTGGGAATCCGAATTAACGTGAAATTTGCCGCAGGCCGGTCCCGTTCCATGCGATGTTCCCCAGCGAGTGATAACCGCTTTCGAGCAGCGACTAATCAAGATGGCATTAAACAGGGAACGATCTGCCGGCTATGCCGGCGATAGATGCGGAAGTCCGAGTCCGTGGTGAGAATGATCGGTTCCGGAAGCGTTTCGCTCATGCGCACCAGGCAAGCATCGGCGAGGCTCATGGGTACGTTTGCGTATTTCTGCAATAGCCTGAGTACTGACTCCACGTCGTTGTCCAGGTCAAAAGCTGCGATCAGGGCGCGGCGGCGAAGCAGCGCGCTGAGTGCCGGCGCCCCGCGCGCGCCGAGAAGGTGGAAGGCCTCAGACAGGACGGCTTCGCAGGTGCGCCAGGGTAGAGCGTGACCAGGCGCTTGCGTTACCGCCCACGGGTGGTGGGAGTCGCGGCGGCTGAGCAAAGCCACTAAAAAGCCCGCGGGCCATAGCCCGTGGCTTTCAAGTATCGCTTCTTTCGTGCGCTCAGGTCGGCCGGCAAGCCGTCCACCGAGCCGATAAGATCGACGATCGCATCAAGCGGCGTGGACCGACGCCGTGCCGGTCGAGCGACGCGTTGCAAGCGCTCGCGAACGATGTCGGACTTCGAACACTTTCGGCCGCGCGATTCCTCTTCGATCTCGGCTACGAGCGGCTCCGGCAAGCGTACCGTTAAAGTCTTCATGGTGTCAGTGTATTACAGTGCCGCCGGGGGTGCAAGACAATTTGGCAAAAGCATGGCAAGAGGTGAGAGGGTCATGAGTTGTGCATTAGAAGCCAGGTAACAAAAGGCAAACACTTTTCTCAGGGAGCGCTTGCGGGCTTTAAGACAACTTCAATTCCGCCTGACAACTTTTAGCCGGGAAGTTACTCTGTCGCGTACATCGGCCAGAGCGGGTCGTTGTCTCCGCGCTTTTCGATGTAATCCAGCGCTTCGTTGACGGCAGTCAATGGGAAATAGCGCGTCGTAATATGCCGCGTATCGATGACGCCGCGCTGCACCAGCTGTAATAATTCCGCGACGTCCATGGCGAAGCGTCCGGTGACGCTGGTGAATTCGATGGAGCGAATCATCAAATAGCGCAGCGGTAAATTAAGCGGCTCCGGATTGGGCGCGATCAGCGCGACGCGGCCGCCGGGCTCCAGATTTTTGATGCATTCGATGGTCGTTTCAATGCCGCCGGGAGCCAATTCCGCAAGCACGCTGGCGCCTTGACTGTTGGTCAGTTCCTTCACTTTTGCGGTGATCGATTCGCCGCGCCCGAGCGCGACAGTTGCGATCCTCTTGGGATCGATGGCGCGGACGCGTTCGAGCCGCGCGGGATTTCGGGCGACCGCGATGATCAGTGGCGCGCCCATCGCTAACGCGGATAGCACGGTGCCGATGCCGGTGATCCCGGAAGCGCCATTGATCAGGACGGTTTCGCCGCTATGGAGCCGCGCTCGTTTGAGGGCGCGGTAACCGACATTGATCTGTGAGACTTTGCACATTTCGTTGATGTCGGCATCGCGCGGGAGAGGAACCAGGTTGCCGGCAGGCACGCGGCAATACTCGGCCCACAGGCCATCTTTGTAACGACGGAGATAGGCCGGTCCTTCGCCCCCGCAGGTGATCGAACAGATCACGACGACGCGGTCGCCGACGCGAAGATTCTCGACATCCGGTCCGACTTCGACGATCTCGCCCAATCCGTCGTGGCCGATGGTCATCGGCAGATCGGGAACCGTCTTCACCTCCGGGCTGTACTGCACGGCATCTTCGCGCATGTGCAGGTCGCCGTGATTGAGACCGGCGCGCAGCACCCGAATCATTACCTCGCCGGCGCCGACATCCGGAATTGGCACATCGTCGATGCGGACAAGTTCGCGCGACCCGTGGGTGCGCTCGAAGCCATGCAAACGGGCGGCTTTCATCGTGCCGTGCATAAAATTTTCTCACCACGGAGACACAGGGGACGCGTCCTTCGACTAGGCTCAGGATGCGCGGTTATGAAAAATTCCGCTCATGGTGATTCCTCGACGGGCTCGGAACTGAAGGCCGTCGAGGAAGCCTGCCGTGAGGTTCTCGAACGGTCGAACCATGCGAACTCTGCGTCTCTGCGGTGCGATCTGTTACGCGGTCTTCCTGTCCTTCTGCGTGCACCACGGAACCATGGAGCCCATCCGGCAGGGAGCACCTACCTTTGCCAGAGCCGACTCGAAGATCTGATGAATTTTTGGATCCTCGTCTTCGTATTCGATCTGATTTCCACCTTGCTTCACGTCCACCTCGATGGGCTTTTCGTCGGTCAATGCGACAAAGCGGTAGCGCCAACTATTCCACCTCAGGGCAAGATAGCGCGCGGGATCGGCGCCGGAGTTGAAATGCTGATGAAACCATTGGTTCGGCGGCACGACCACGCATCCCGGTTTCCAGTCGACGCGGACCATATCGCCGTTATTGGGCCAAAGCAGCGAATAACCTTGACCGCCTAGGATTATGACGTGAGCGCCCGGTCCATGGCGATGGGCCTTTTTGTAGCGGCCGACCGGGAATTCCGAGATATGCGAGCCCATCACGTTGCCGGCCAGTTCGAAGTTCACGTTCCTGCCGCCGGCGCCACGCTCTTTCCATTCATATAGTTGAATATCGTAGACGTTGGGCACGAAGTTGACTTCCAGCTTGCGGCCCCAAAGTCTTCCTTTGCCGCTGAAATACTCCTCTTCCTCGGGCGGAAAACGGTCGGCGAAGGTGAAACCGTCGCCAAAAATGAAATCCAGGTTGTGAAACAAGTTCATCATAAACGGCGCGTTGGTGACGGCA
>VBKY01000017.1:18380-27826 GCA_005879255.1 Deltaproteobacteria bacterium | reverse complement strand
CGATGCCCACGGATCTGCCTCTGAGCGCGCCGACACTATTTACGCCGGCTTTCGCAACGAGGTAATACGCGGGCCGGTCGGCGACGACCATGAGGCTCTTCACCGGCATACCCTGCGCAGCCGCGCGAACGATGGAGCCATGAGCCGTCGCGAATTCAACCTGCCCCGTCACCACCGCCGTAACACTGATGTTGGGTCTCATAAGTATTAGCTCAGGCAACATGCCTTCCTGTTGATACAAACCGAACTTGGTCGCCGCCAATATCGGCATCGTTGTGAAACTCGTCGATGGATATGCGATTCGGATGTTATCGATCGCCTCTAAGCGCCATGGCCGGCAAACGATCGTGAGAAAGATCAGCGCCACAGCCATGCCGCACGCTTCGAGTAAGACGCGGCACCGAAACGAGCAAAAGTCACTGGACAAGCACTCATCCGAAGAAATTGATTTTGCGCGCTGGCGGCGGAAAATCTCAAAACAAGATCTCCCCGGCAAATAAGATGGCGACAGGCGCTTGCATGGAATTCATCGACTTGACCGCGTTGCTGATAGCGCCGCGAACATCTTCAGTTTTTTCAACGGATCGATGCGTGATGCGCACGCTATCGAGCAACGGCTTGGTGCCCCAGCCGAACGGCACTGAAAACCAGCGTTCGTCGCCCAGCTCACCCCGATGGCTGATCAATAGCAGCATAGGAACGCCAAACGCCATCGGCCCGCGCAAGAGAGCGTAGGTGCCGAGAGTAAATCCGGTATTTTCCACTAGCAGAGCTGGTTTCATCCCGCCCAACCAGGCGCCCATGCAGACTCCGACACCGTCGTTCTCGCTGGCCACTTGAACGTAGGTGACTTGTGGGTCTGCTGAAAGCGGCAAGTAGAGCTCTTGGAACGCCGAGTCGGGCAGGCAGGCGACGAAATTGACTCCGGATTTGACTAACGATTCATGGGCTGCTTTGGCCGCATCGATGTTCATCCGATTTCTTCCTCCGAATGTGACAGTGCCTCAATAATGTTTTTCCAGCCGATTTAACCGCACCCGATTTATGCTTTGGGTGCGCCGAGAATTTCAATCTGCGCGATGCGCTCGACATGCCGGACAAATTTGTATTTGTTCTCTTGTCCATCCATTCTTGGTCCGGCGCCGCGGCCAAGGGCTTGGATCTTCGCGACGAGCATCGACGGTCCCTCGCTGGCCAAGAAAGCTTCAACTTCCGAGCGCAGCAGAGTTTTGTCGCGCAAGGTGCGCACGCTCTCCATGCCGGATGCTTTGGCAATCCCGGCAATGTTCGTTCCGGTCGCGGTTTGACTCTTGGGACCGCCGCGGCTGCCGAAAAGCTGCTCGTTGTCGAAGACCACAATGTATAGATTTTTCGGCTGGCGCGTGCCAATCACCGGCAAGATGCTCGGCGCCAGCAACATACTGCCATCGGTATCCAAGGCGAAGACTCGGCAATTGGGTAAAGCCGTGGCCAGACCCAAAGCCACCTGACTGACCATTCCCATGCCGACGAGATATAAATTTCCTGGCCGGTCGATCACTTGATAGGTGTCCGCGGTAGTGCCCGCGAGCGCGCTAACGATGAGATCTGTCTCCTTCAAGGCGGGTTTAAGTGCCGCCAAAATTTCTTGTCTTTGCGGTTTCGTATCGTCGTTGTTCATACGCACCACCTTTCGCCATTCCTTCAAAGAGTGCCGAGTGTGTGACGCTATTTTCCTTCTGCGACTTCGCGCGCGACGGAGAAATCGGTAAGCCTGTCAAAGTTTGTCAGCTTGCCTTCGAAGGGCGTTCCCAAAAGCGTGTTCTCAATCGCTTTTTGCGACGGAATGCCATTGCGCGTGGCAAATTTCGTTATCAGACCATAGATATGATCAACTATATCCGTCTCGGATACACCGAGTCGTTTCTGGATCAGGGCTTTTACTTCAACCGGTTGAGTGTGCATGAAGTCAACCGAGCGCAGCAGCGCACGAACGCATCGTTTCACTTCATCGCGGTTTTGTTCGAGCTTTTTTTGACTGACACCGGCGCCCGCCAGCAGAGTCTCCATATACTCACCCAAAGGAAGCAGCGTATGGCCGCCGACTTTATGCGCAAAAAAATTTGCCGGTACCTGTGACACGATGGCCGACAGTGTACCGTTCTGCAAACCCGCTATTCGGGCGGCATCTTCGCCCACTGCCAGCATCTTGATCTGCTTGTCGGGATCGATGCCGTTGGCCTTGAGTCCGAATCGTAGAGCGTACTCCGTCGAGGCCCCGTAACGGCTGATCCCGACTGTCTTCCCTTTCAGTTCGGCGAGCGATTTGATGTCACGCCGGGCAATCAATTCGAAGAAAGTTCGGTTATAAATTCCGGCGACGGTGATTAAGGGAGCGCCGGCAACACCGGCGCGCAGAACGCTTGATACGCTTTGATTGTAGTCGACGTCGCCGGTAATCAACCCCTTCACCGCAAGGTCCGAACGCATCACGACATATTGTGCCGCGAGTCCTTCCTTTTCAAAGAATTTTTTTTCAATTGCGACGAGATAAGGAATACTGGTCAAAGTCATCGACGAGGTCGCGATGACGATGTCCTTAACGTGAAGCGGGTTCGCGGCCAAAACCACAAAAACGAGAGTCATGCTGAAATAAAGAATCTTTGAGCGAATCATCGTGCTCTTAAAAATTCGCGCGGGCACGCCCATGACAATGGAATACGAACAACCAACAAATCCACCAATGACCGACACAGCTGATTGTGTCGCTTCATTTCACGCTCTCTCTCTGCAGGCGGTCGGTAAATTGACTGGTGATGAAGGATTCGAGATTCATCTTCTTAACCTCCGGATCAGTCTGGGCCAAAAAATCCCTGACGACCCGGATGCCGGCCAGTGGCGGAGAAGGGATATCCTTGAGCACCTTGGCGTTCATGCGCCATGTCTCTTCCAATGCTTCGCGATCATTGAGTCCCATAAAGCGTGAGATAGCGCCGAGCGCCTGTTCTTTGTCCGCCTTGTATAGGCGGATCGCTTTGACGAAGGCGCGGAGCACGCCGTAAATCTCTTTGGGATTTTTTTCGACGCTCGATTGCATAACGACGAAGGCTCCCGACGAAGAGGGAAACCCGAGCTCGCCGAGATCGGCGAGCTCGCGCAGCCCGGCCTTTCTCGCCACCAGCGTCAGCGGCGGCACGACGAAGGTCGATTGAACGTGGCCGTTTCTGAGCGCGGCGAACCGCGCGGTCTGCGCGCCAATCTGTAAGAGCGTTACGTCCTTTTGCGCCTGGAGACCGAACATCTCCAGAACTTTGCGCGCGCGGAAATCGCTGTAGTCACCGAGCCGATCGATGGCCAAGCGCGTGCCTTTTAGCTCCGCGGGAGTCTTGATACTTGACGCCGCAACGAACGACGCCACTTCCTTGTCCGTCACGCCGCCGACGAAACGTAAATCCGCGCCGTGCGCGGCGGCGCGGATCGGGCTCGCTGCAGCGACGATGGCCATGCGAATATCCCCAGAGATGAGCGCCTGTGAGACCTGCGGCCCGCCAATGTAGACAAACGTGGGGCGGATGCCTTCCTGCTCGAGCAGTTTGTGCTGCTCGATTAGACTGATGAAGGCGTAGGTGCCGCCGCGCGATACATAACCGATAGGAAACTCGACTTGTGCTGTAGCCTGTCGAATAGAACCAAGAATAAAGACGATCAGTAACACGGAAATACAGGAGATTTTTTGCGCAATCATTTTTGTAATGTTCTATCTATGTTTAAGAAACTCTTCCACCGGTATAGGTATAGGATACTGTCCCGCCATTTACCAATAATGGTGTCGAGCACTTCTGGAAAATAAAATCGAACAGCGCAACAATACAAAAATTCGCCGCTGGGAAGAAACTCTTGAGCGCGGCCTTTTGCCGCTTCAGGATGCGGCTCACCGCATCAAGGAGCTTCGCGCGGAGAGAGGAGCGCTGCTAAAAAAGAAAATAGCTTCGGAAAACAAGTCCCGATCTGACTGGTATCGATCCCGACACCAGTGATGAAGGGCTATATCCGCAATATGCAGGAGCGATTGCGAGAACGAAAAATCGAAGGGATTTCTGAGGGAGATCGTGAAAGAAGTCCACGGTAAGACAATTCAACTGACTTACAAACTCCCACTGGCGTCAAGAACATCTCCCTCCGAGGCTAAATCCCATCGGAAAGGAGAGTTCTTGACACTGTGCAATTTGGTGGAGGCAGGGGGACAGTGTAAAGAACCGCTCTTACAGGTTTCTTTCAGGTTGAGCTGATGTGGTGCACGTGCGTCTCACTCCGTTACATCAAACCCCGGATCTCTCACCAATTCTCCGATTTTGGCCGCGACCACCTTGCTCATATCCTCAAAAGCTAGTTGCATCGCTCTCCTCCTGTCTTTCCGTCCAGCCAGTGGACTTGCGGCGCCGGCCTGGCGGCCAGCAACCGGGTAAATTTTCTCCTGGTTTCTATTTTTTCACGAGCCTATAACCGTGCCTGTCCAGAATATTGAAAAGTTGAATGACCTGATTGGTCGGTTCATAGCCTCGAGCGGGAAAGTACGTGCGCAGGATGGAGCTCTTCCATTTGGCATGTCCGTTTTTTTCCAAATACTCGCGGTTGTTCAGAACGGAGAGAACCAGTTGCTGCATTTGCGCCGCATATTTCTCATCCCGCTGGTCTACTCCCATAATCGACGACGGCACAGCGTAGGTTTCAGTGTCCGCTTGAGCCCAGTTGTACTGGGCCTTGCCCAAGCGCGTGCGAAAATAAATCTGTTCGAGCACCGGACTGGCGGGAAGCCGGACGAGGTGCAATTTCCCGCCAAGTTTTCCGATGAACGGAACCGGCGCGCCGCCGACAAAAATCACCGCATCGAGAGCACCTTGATCCATTTTCTTGACGGCGTCTTCGAAAGTATCGAAAGAAATGTTTGCATTGATGTCGTAGACCGAAAATAGCAACCCCGCCGAAACAGCCGAGCCGCCTCCCTGTGTTCCTACCGACACGCGTTTTCCCTCCAAATGATAGAAGCTTTGAATATCGTTTTTGTTGCTGAGAACGTGAATTTCTTCGGGGTAAAGATTGAGCACAATTTTGATTTTGTCGAACAGGTCCAATCCTTTGTACTGCTTGAGGACGTCGGAAACGAATCGCAGCGCATCCAACTGAACAATCGCCAGGTCCGTTTTGCCATTGCCCAAGAGCTCGATATTTTCCAGGGAACCTTTGGTCGCTGTTACTTGAAGCTCGACGCCGTCCTTGGCGACCAGGTTCTTGATATCCTGCGCGATCTGAAAATAGCTGCCGTCGTTGGGACCGGTTGCGATCGTGAACGCGAATGCGGCCTGTGCGAACAAACTTAGGATTGCCGCTAGCAATATTTTTTTCATGGACTCGTCCTCCTCATAGCGGTGATTTGGATAGCGGTGATTTGGGCTCGCTTGGCGGCGAGCTGTTCCCTCGCTCGGAAGCAAGCGGCGGCGAAGCCGGCGCGGCGTGCCATTCCGGTTTGGGCACGAAAACTTTCTTTTCCGGTTGCGACTCATAGTGCGGGGACATGATCTGAGCGCCGAATTCGTTGAAGGCATCCTGAATCTGCGCATGCAGATCCGAGATCACTTCGGCGCGATTGCTCCCCTCTTTGAGATGGGCCAGAAGATGATACTGGACGTAGAAGTCCGACAGCTCGCGCTGCAGAACTCTCGGCGCCGGCTCGCTGCGAATACCCTGGGTTCGGGAGGCGCCCAAGAGCAGTAGAGCATGGACCTGGCGCCACGGCACGTCGTAGCCGATCGTTACCGACGCGGTGATGACCATCCCATCATCTCCTGCTAGCCGACTGTAGTTCGTTGTTGCGGCTCCAACGAGGACCGAGTGCGGCAAGGTGATTTCTTCTTGGCGGGGAGTTTTTAACTTAGTCGCGAGAAATCCGACGTTCATGACTTGGCCCTCGATGTCGCCGACGCGCACGTAGTCGCCGGGTCGAAGACTCCTGGAGTAGATGACGAATAAACCGCTGATGACCTGATTAATCAGCCCGGTCGAGCCAAGAGTGATCATCAATCCGACGAGAACGCTTAAACCTTTGAACGCTTCCGTATCGGAACCTGGGATGAACGGGTAAGCTACCACCAGAGCGAACAGCCATACAGCAAAGATGAGCAAAGTCTGGGTGGTCCGCGCCGTTTCCCGTTCGAGCCCGGGAAGCGATAGTTTCCCACGATCCATTTCCTTGAAAATGACGTTGACCACGCGTACACACCAGCGCGCGATCAGGATAATCATCACAACGGTAAATAACCCCGGGAGAGCGCCGATCGCGCGGCTGCCAAAGGTCCAAAAGAGGTCAACCAGAAATTCACCCAGTTGCTCACCCCACGCGGCAGTAAAAGGGAGCAGGCTCAGCAAGTACACGAGCCAAAGGTATGCGAGCAAAATGATCGCAGCCCCCGCGGCTAGCCGCGTTAGAGTCTGCACTGCGTGAAAGATGTATGACTTCAGGTCGCTTTCGACACCGGGCGAGAATCGTTCGGGAAAAGATGAGACGCGCTCCAACCTTTTAAGGATCCAAACGCGCGCCACGCGCACGAGCCATATTGAAACGACCAACAGAAAGGTCGCAATGAGCACGTCGATAAGCGGGTAGTCGCGGCCGATCATTTCAGTTACGCCCGTTCGTGTTTCTTACGTTTGCTTCACCCATGCTTTCAAAGCGTATCAGCAGCTGACCTCGTGTGTTGTATAGATCGAGTTGCTGGCCAAAGACGCTCCACCGCGAGGAGACAGCGAGGAGTTTCATCAACGCATCCCGTTGCTCTCGCGGCTGACTACATGTCCAGTCGGTTCTACCGACCTTGATGAATTGGAGTTGCTCATCGCGGATTCTATAGTTGCCCCAAATCCCGTTGCAGCCATCAAAGGCTCTCATTCTGCGGCCGTCGGATCTAAGTCGGAAATACATCTCATGGCGTTCAAGGGTTTTTTGCATCGCCAGGTTTCCAAGCCAAATGACTTTCCAGTCGATATTCTCAACATTGGGTGCGGGATGAGTTCGGTTGTTTACAACGACCGGGTGGCACGATGCTGAGATGATGACTAGGAATATGGCCACAACTTCCATGCGGCTGATCATCGGTTTGATGTCGGCAAGCGGATTCACTTGTTTTGCCGCGATCACCGCGCCTGTTGAGCGACGGCATGAACGATCGTCTCTTCATGCGGGGCCAAACCCAGCGAAGCACCGTTGCGCAGCACCACGTGTTGCTCGGGAACCGGAAAACCCGCCGTGCCAAACGATTCGCGAATGGCTCGGTTAGTATCGAAGTAAACCTGCCAGTAATGATCGGTGTGGCAATGGGGACGCACTGCCAGCACGGGCCCGGCGAGGTTGAACTCCAAGATCTCTACATCCGGCGCGCGATTGTTATCTGGGTGGTGGGACGTTATCTGATCCATCTTGCGGTGCGCTTAGTATCGGCTGCCCTGGAAAGACAGCGGGTCGATCCCACAGTCCTGCGTTATCTCGGGCCTCCACAGCGATAATCGAATCCGTAACACCTTCGACGATCGGCGCTGATACAAGGCTGCGAAAATTGATACCCATCGTTTCGCATCGTCGGCACAACTTGTCTGTAGATTGGGCTCAGCCTAATTGACAGACGAACAGGTAACTATCAGGCTTTGCCCGATTTCTACTGGCGAATTACCTTAGAAAGAGACGGACGTAATCGGCAGGGAAAGCCGCGCAAGTGGCATTACACCTTAGCTCGTTCGAGCTAGCCTAGTAGGCGGTCCCAGAAATTGATTGGCAGAGTCGTTGCTCGTTTTCGTCATTGCCGCGTAAGCGGGAGCTCACGAGAACTATGCCGCAGGCGCTGAAGACAATCGGCCACAGCTCCCTCGTGTTGATCGAAGGAATACGCGGCGCTGTTCTTGCTGTTGCGCGTACTAAAGCATGTGTCTCCAAAGGTGCCAGCCCCCCACTGGTCGCAGCAAACTTCGGTATCGGTGCGGTCTATGCTCTGGGCCTGGATCGGCAGGGAGTTAACGTGGTCGGTGCGGTCCCGGCGGCTTTCCCGGCGCGGCGCGCAATCTATGAAAATTCAAAATCACCGGAGAGGGTATCCGGCATACCCTGATTCTTGGGTGCGTGTTCCCCTAGCAAAAAAAGAGTATCGCCGAAGCTCAATGCGGCGTTCACTTGATTCGTGGCAGCTTGGAATGGACGGAAAATTAAATCGCGGCGAATTTACCAGCAAAATCCTCAAGTCGGCGCCGCGGATCCGACGGAGATTTGCGCAACTGCATCGGATTTTCTCGCTGCTAATGATTCTTCACGATAGTCGGATCGATCGCTTCGATGCGAAATCTTGGCGAGCCAGATTCCGTTGATCCGGGTGACGGCAAAGATAGCGGCGATCTGCCTTCAGCCTACTCTATAGTTGGTCCTCAATCGGCAGCATGCCGACGACGCCGACCAGAAACCGATACCAGAGGCTAGTTTCCGGGTCTGTGTCGTACTGCACTTTTGCCTCGTTATTGTCGGCGGTCCACGCCAGGTCATCGTTCTCGTCGAGCGTGACGTGAAAGGCGCTGCCGGGGGAGACCCCTTCATCCATCAACTCTCCCACCTGGCCGGCAATTTCCGGACTGTCGATCATCACACCGATCTCGGTGTTGAGGGCCGTCGATCGGGGGTCGAGATTGAAACTGCCGATGAACACCGACTTGCGATCGAACACAAGGGACTTGGCATGCAACGCAGCTCGCGATTTACCCGCCAACACCGACCAAATCCGTTTCATATCGGTATCCGGACGCAGCTCGTACAGCTCGATGCCGGCATTGAGCAATTTCTTGCGCGTATTAACATAGCCCGCATGCGCTGCGATCACGTCATTGGAGGCCGCCGAATTCGTTAGGACGCGCACCTTGACACCTCGCTCTTTGAGTCGCCGAACGCCCTCGATAGTTGGGTCGCCCAGCACGAAATATGGCGACTCGATCAACAGTTCGCGCTCCACCTCACTCGCCCGTTGGCGCAGCGCCGCAGCGATGACCCCGCTTTCGGCGGCTGTGGTCACCCTGGAGGGATGCTCCACGAAAACCCTTCCCGGCGCCCAGGTGAAATTGTCCCGAATCTCGACCAGCCGCGCGCGTAGGTCAACGAAGCGTTCATCGATGGGATAGGGATAGCCGGTGGCAGCGAGTTTTTCCTCTAGCCGTTTCCTGAGGGTCTGCAAATCCTGCTCGGTCGCGCGCTCTTTCACGACCGCGGCGACGGGGATTGCCCACTCGCTGTTCCAGAACAGATCGAAGCTCGCCGATAACTCGCCCACGATAGGGCCGGCAGTCATAACATCGAGATCGCGATAGTTATGGTCCGCCCGCACGCCGAAATAGATATCCGCGATGTTGCGTCCGCCGACAATTCCCACGGCGTTGTCCATGAC
>VBKY01000017.1:0-18358 GCA_005879255.1 Deltaproteobacteria bacterium | reverse complement strand
CAAGAAGCTCATGATGCGCCAACGCCGGTTCCTCACCGGGTTAAAGAAACGGATCTCGATGTTGGGATGTGCGTCGAGCGCCGCAATGCTGGCGTCTCTGGCTTCCGTCATATAATGGTCGTCGATCAACAAGCGCACGCGGACGCCGCGGTCCGCGGCACGCAACAGCCGGTCGGCCAAGATCAGGCCGGTAGTGTCGCCATCCCAGATGTAGTACTGGCCATCCAAAGTCTTTTCAGCCAACTCAGCCATCGCCAGCCGGGCCATGAACGCGGGACCGCCTTGTCGAATGATGGCGAAACCGGATAGGTCCGGATGTTTTTCGGCCGCTTCCTGAAACAGCGCGCCGACGGTGGTGGTCTCCGGCTGTGCGAAGGTACTTGACGGCTTGCGCGGGTAATCCCAGTTGACCGCGGGACTGCACGCCCCTACAAGGAAGGCCACTGCGAGAATCGACAACATGCTTTTGTCCAAGTGATATTGACTAATCATGTTTCACCTCTCCTGGTTAAGGCGCGCCGCGAGAGGTTGGCACAGCGATCATTTATCGTTTTGTCTCTCCGTCGAGTTTTATTCTGAACTTCCGGTCGCTATTAGGGTCGCCCTGATTTTTATTACGAAATTCCTCAGCCAAAGAATGCTAGCTCTTCGAGTCCTGTAAGCAAGGGACCGAGTCCGGTCGTCGAGTGCGGGTCGGGCGAGGTCGCGATCGGCCGGTGACCCGCAAGCTCTGCGCCAAGCCGAACAATTTGTGAGGCAACACACCGCGAAGCAAGAAAACGTTTGCATCGCTGTCGCGCAGGTGGCAGCACGAGCGTGTATTGAAAGCGGATCGATTTTTCCCCGGCTCCGCACCGTTCAATGGCACCACAGCCCGCCAAAATGAGCGGGCTAGGCGACGCGAAGGTCCAAGATTCGTCGCATGGGGAGCAGCTTCTCTTTGATGTTCGGCTCACCGGCGGCCGCGAGAAATGTCGGCAGCCAGTCGTTGTGGGCGATGATCTCGTTGACCTGTGTGCCCGGCTTGATGACACCGGGCCAGCGCAGGAGGAGCGGCACCCGATGCCCGCCTTCCCATGCCCTTCTCGCCGTGAAAAGGCGCGCACCCGCCGTCCGGCCACGACACGATCTCCGCGCCGTTGTCGGTGCTATAAATGACGATGGTGTTGTCCGTGATGCGGAGATCGTCGAGCTTGTCGAGCAGCTCGCCGACCATCTCGCCATGCTCCACCACACCGTCGGGATACAGGCCGATCCCGGTTCTCCCTTCCGTTTTCTTCTTCAAGTGCGTCCAGACATGCATGCGGGTCGTGTTGAACCATACGAAGAAGGGCTTGTCGTCCTTTACCGCTTTGTCGATAAACTTTTCGGCGATTAAATTGGCGCCGCGGGTGAATCCTTTTTGTGCAAGCGGCTCTTCACCGGGTCAGGGTGCTGCTACACGACTCTCATTTGCGGTTGCAAAATCATTACGTAGCAGCAACGGTGACCATCCCTATTGTTTAGTTCTTGAGCTTGATGGACAGCCCGCTTGGTCCTAGCTGCAGCTTGGCGCCTTTGGATGTCGAGCGTACGTGCATAACCACGCCGTCCTGATTGCGCAGCACCATGCCGCCCACGCCGCCGGCCAAAGCAAAGCCAGCTTCAGCGGCGACGTACGTTCCGGCGAACTTCGCGACGTCGGTCAAGTTATAAACGTCGCCGGTGGCGCTTGCTTTGCTAATCCCAAAGTCCACGACCGTCAGGCCGTCGATGGAGAACGGGTAGTCCTTGCCTTTGAAGCTCAGTTTTCCTTCGCCCCAGGTAACACCGACACCGGCAGCGATCGACTTGCTCTCGATCGACACCTTTCCCGAAGGCTTCGGGCTGTCCGCGGCGACAGCCGTTGCCGCACACACGGTCAATAAGACGAGCATCACGAGTCGCGAGAGCGTTCGTACTTTGAACATAGCTGTCCTCCTTTTTTGCTTGACGAGTATTTTTGTTCTCAACCAGGGAGCATTCTATTGCCGCCGAGCAGCGCTTCCTATCAGGCATTCTCTGATTTGCGGCGCCCAAATCCCTTAGATGAGGTTTTCATTCCCAAAGAATCGCTGCGGTGTGACGGCGACCCGTCCCTCTATATGGGTTGAGCTCGACTAATCCTTCGGGCCTCCCCGTTGCTTAGTCGTCCATTGCGACTGGTTCTAGCACATCACGAGATCGCAGATAGCCTGGGGCCAAAATGATGCAAGTCATCTCGCTTAGATTCGACTTCACTGAAATGGCGAAGCGCTGCTTGGGCTCGCACTGGGGGAAGCGCAGTCGAGACGAAAGGTTTGCCGAGCCGGAACGGGCGTTGGAGACTTCGACGCGCGCAGAAGCGCGCCCGACTGAGGGACGGCTTCTTAATATGCTGGGGACCTGCGCGCTGAAGCCCTTTGACGTTTTCCTTCCGTGCGGTTTTTTTCTCGGTCCTTTTGTTAGTTGATTTCCTTTGTGCGCGTCTCGCCATAATACCCTCTCTACTGCCGCGCCATCGCCGCCTTCGCGAATGCCTTCATCTCCTCTTCGGTGTCCTGAATCATCTTGCCGGACACGTCCACCGTCACTTTGTAAATTCTGCCGGTGAACTCGAACGGCGGCTGGTATAACTTCGAGGTCGGCGAGCCCGGGTCGCGGCCCACGTTCAGTCCTTCGCCCAGGCTTATCAGCAACGGAATCGTGACGGGGATAGCGCCCTGACCAGCAAGCTTGTTATTGATATAAGAACTGCGCGCGGCCGGCCGTGCCTTTTCCCTTGGCGATGTCCGGTTTTCCTGTCGGCTCGAATTCAAAGCGCAATTCCAGCTTTCCTTCGGGAACGGCTTCTCTTGATTCGACGTGGAACTCTTCGGCACCGACGTAGTTGTGAACATAGTGGAGCTTTTTGTCTTTGATAAAAAACGTGTAGCCGCCGGAGTTGCCACCGTGAGATAGCAGCACGCCTTCGGCACCCGCTTTGGGAATCTCCACTTCGGCGGTGATGCTATGCGCTCGATTCAGTACCTCACGGCCACGTTATCCGGCACCGCCTGCGTGTCCGCGCCATGTGGGTGCACATGGGAATGGGCAAGTCGCCGAGGAATCAATGAATCTTCACGCTCAAAAATCGGAATGCTGCGGCTTTTACTTTAGGGAGTTCTCTAGCGACATTCGTAGCGAATAGTTTCACAGGACCAGCGGTGGGGATTTCGTTACAGCACGCTTGTCTCGCTTTCTCGCGCTGATTTTCCGCCCGCCAGGCTTCATCCCAAGTGATATGCAGTTGTCTCTTCGATTTAGCTTTCAATTTGCACCTCTAACTAAGTGTGATTCGCCCTGCCGAAATCTTTAATCTATCCGTGTTCCTTTCTTTGACCGTTTCAAAACTGCTTCACCGAAGAACTTGAGATTTTTGCGATAGACAGTCGTACGCTTTTTGTTCTTTACTTGTCTGAACGCACTCGGCGGAGATTTCTCGCTGCGCGGACTGCTGCCGAAGGGCAAGCAGAAGCGCTACGACGGCTTCAGCGCCTCCCCGTTGTCCGTCACCTTTGGAGTTGCCAGACACCGGTCTATCGGTTGGTGTTTCCTTGCACGCCCCGACGGCAACCATCGCCATGACAGCTGCAATGCTGATAACTTTTCGGATCTTCATTCGGTTTTCCTCCCTTCCTCTAGTTCATGCTCCACTGACTTGCCACGAATTGCTGTCTACTATTGAACAATCCTGAAGAATTATTGCCAGGGACGGCGCTGCCCTCCTTGAGCAGCGCTTCCTATCAGGCATTCTCTGATTTGCGGCGCCCAAATCCCTTAGATGAGGTTTTCATTCCCAGAGAATCGCTGCGGCATTACGGTCCTCTATCGTCAACGCGAATTTGGACTTCAACGTTTTTCGAGCTTTCCGGTACTTAGCCCGTTCATTGTGACCGGTTCTAACGGACCACCAAATCGCAGATACCGATGTGACAATCGCTGGTTGGTTTGGCGGGACGTTGACGTGCATTAATGTGCAGCGCATCGAACTTGGTACTAAGGAATTAGGCAGGCCAAAATCAGCCGAACACCGATACTTCAATTTCTTTGAAATGATATGAGTGCAGGACAGTAACCATCCAGGCGGGAAGTAGAGCCGTTGAATCGAACATTTATAATTACCATTGCAGCAATTCTTTTTTGGGGGATTTCTTTATTGTATCCGTCGCACTCAACCGCCATCACACCAACAGGGCAGTTGCAGGGCACGTGGGAACAGATCGTCGTGATACTGAAATCCGCGCGCTTTGGTTCCAAGGCGGAAATTGACGCCTTTGGGGCCAACGTTATGCAAGTCGTCTCGCCTAGATTCGATTTCGCTGAAATGGCCAAGCGATGTTTGGGACCGCACTGGGAAAACCGCACTCCCGAAGAAAGGCAAGAGTTCGTCACGCTTTTTGCGACTACGTTGGCGAGATCATATATTGACGGTATCCGGTCTTATGAAAATTCAACGGTTCTCTTCACGCGTGAATGGAACAACGCGAATAGCGCAGAGGTTGATACGAAGATTGTCACAAATGGCGCCAAAGATTTGGTCGTCAGTTACAAAATGCACCTCATCGACGATGATTGGAAGGTCTATGACGTCATCATCGATGATATCAGCCTTGTCGACAACTACCGTTCCCAGTTCCACAGGGTGATCATGCGCTCATCTTTTGAGGATTTGCTGCGTATTCTGAAGGAGAAGCGGTCCTGATTTCCAGCAGGATTGCGGAAACACTCCCCGAGTTCTTCAACGTGCTCAGAGCCGGTCCTGAGATTATCGAAGGAACTAACGGAAAGAGATTTGAAATGACATCAGAAGATTCCATTGTGCTTAGCCTGCATACCGTATCCTTTTTGGCAACCTGTTACTGAATTGAAAAACTTCTGATCTTCTTGCGCTCCTAAGTTAGCGAGACTGTCGGCCATCGGCCACGCCCCGCTGATACGCTTCATCTTCAGCTTCCTTGTGCTTGCCATAAAGGAAGCCGCCGGCTGCGCCTACCCCGGCGCCGATAGCTGCTCCCATTCCCGCGTTACCTGAAATCGCGCCTATAATTCCGCCCGCGCCAGCGCCCAGCACGCTTCCACTTAGCGTTCTCTGCTGCGTGTCCGTCATTCCCGCGCAACCCCAGATACTGCAGACGATCACAAGTGCAAGCGGCACGTGAGTAATTCGCTTCATGAGATCCTCCATACAATCATTCGGGTGCTACTTGCAGGGCCACTTTTCCATCAGAAATCGAAATTCCGTCTCGACAGGAAGTTCATTCATGTGTTGGGGACGGGCCTTCGCCCACTGAACGTACTCGGCAACTGCTTCGTTTCGTGATGGCGCCGGATTGGGAAAACACACCAGCCTCTTGCGCCCCAACGATACCGCCGCCTCGTGATAATGGACCGCCCCGATGAGGTAACCGTGACACATTTGTGTAGCTTCTTTCTGCATCGGATCATCGGCAGCAGCGCTGCACAGATTCAAGAGATCGCGAGTCGTCTTGACGAGGAAATCTTCCTGTGTCAGTGGCATGGCGGTAACCGGCAGGAGCAAAGAACCAGCAGTCACCAACCTAACTATCCATTGTTTCATGAGTGCCTCCCCATTTAGTTGAAGTTCATTTGGTATCGCTTAGATCAAACCGGGTGTCCCGAGTAAGACAAGGGTCCAAAGTTCAAAAAACTCCAACCACTACCGTTCTTCGTCTTCGACTGGGCTGTTGTCAGACTTTCTTGTCGCGATGAACCTATTGAAGTTAGGCTAGTGGGGCCATCAGGCAATACCCTATTTTGTCTTTCCAAATCCCTTAGGAATTAAGTTGAACCTCTTGATTGATAGATCGGAATCTAGAACTGGATGCATCAAGTGTGTAACTCGCCATTCGGAAATCTATCCAAAGGGATTTTGAGCGGGTGATCCAGTCTAACCTGGATGGAGAAGGAAAGGGGAGATTACAACCCCTCTATGAAACTGTCGCGGGGCACGACCTAATAGCTTCGCCTAGCCGTTCTTCAGTTGGATGATGCACATCGCCCATGTAACCTTCGGCCAGGAAACTTTCCAATAGGGCGATCCAGATGCGGCAATCCCAGCCCAACTTCTGCCAGTACTCCATCGCTTTTCGATCAGCGGCCAACTCTGAAGCCAGTGAATAGTTGCGGAGTGAAATGACCGGCGGCAGACCGAGGTCGCGCGCGTTGATTTGGGCCGCAGAACGAGGCACGGCGTTCAAACTCGCCGCATGTTCGTTCTGTCCATGCCCCAACGCGTGATGAGCTATTTCATGGGCAAGGGTATGTCTGAACAGCCAAAGGTAACCGGTGTGCTCGAAACCGCGCCGGCTCAATTCGTAGCTTATGAAAATCTGATGATCGCCAAGACTAAGGCCTAAAATGTCCTTGCGCGGGAAATTTATGAGATAAAAACTGTAAAGCGTTGTTCTGTGCGCGTGGTCCGATACCAAAAGAATTCTCGCCGCTTCGTCGGCCACAAACCTTTCGAGCCGGTCATCTTTGACAACGGGTAAAAATAAGGCCGGAGGCAATGAACAAGAGGAGATAACAAGAGAAAGAAAAATAACAAAAAGTCGGCTCACGGAATGCGGTGTGTTTACGAAGATCACGATTGTTTCCAGAATGGACAGTGCCCGACTCTTACCGCATTTCCAGCGAATTATTTTGGGACGTGCGATCCGTTATCGTAAGCTTTGGCCCGCCACGGAATCTGAGAATTTCGCTTAAATCCGGATTAGGCTCGCGCCATCGCACCCTTTATGCGGCTGATGATTACCATCAAGATGCCTCACACACCGCCACTAACCACATTGCCGATCAAAGTCCCGATGTCCATCCCGCCTCACGATTAAGCTAATGTAATCGAAATGTAGGGTTCTCGGAGAATGCTACAGAATCATGTGCTATCTGAATCAGGATTAACCTGATATTGACCGCTAAATTCCTTAGACTGGAACAGCGGCGGTATTTTTTTTCTCGGAAGTTCAAGCCGCCGGAGTTCGGGCGGCCCTTCCTCAAGCTGTTGCAGAGCACGCACACCGATCTGGCGATCGATGCTGTAAAACCAGATCCAGGGGAGTAGGTTCGCGGTCAGGGTATCGCCCGGAGGTTACATACCGCGCCGATTATCGCTTGAACGGCGAGCCCGGCTTGGAACACCGCAAAAACCCAACCAATGACCTGTAGCGTGGCCAGTCCAATTCATTACCGGACGGGAGCCGAGCATGCCCCAAGGCGGAGGCAGCTTGATGGTAGTGGAGGCTCCAATGAGTTAGCCATGACACATGTGGATCGCTTCCTTGTTCAGGGGGTCATCATCTGCTCCGGTGTGTCCGCCCGCCGTGTAGCCGACTTAAGTTACGCTGAGCGCCTTTGAGCCTGCTCGCTCTCCAGCGCACGTTCCGCTTCTCTGACGCTAATCTTCTCAGCCGGTCTGTGCGTTGCTGCATACACTGCCGCAGCAATCACCGCACCAATCACAGGCGCAACAATAAATACCCATAGCTGGCTTAATGCCCACCCACCGACAAAAATAGCTGGCCCGATGCTGCGCGCCGGATTGACCGAAGTGTTGGTCACAGGAATGCCCACGAGATGTACGAGCGTGAGTACAAACCCGATGGAGATACCGGCAAAGCCAACGGGCGCTCTGATGTCAGTAGCGCCGAGCACTGTAAAAACCAGAAAGAAGGTCAGCACTATTTCAACCAGGAAAGCAGAGAGGAGACTGTAATGACCCGGAGAGTGATCACCGTAACCATTGGCGGCGAAACCTGCCACGGACGGATCATAGCCTCCCGGTGCGCCTTTAGCGATGAGCAGCAGTAGACCGGCAGCGACAATGGCACCCAGAACCTGGGCCACTATATAGCCGCCTGCATACTTCGCATCCATCTTCTTGCTCATTAGTATTCCGACAGTCACCGCGGGATTAATATGGCACCCCGAAATGGGGCCGATGGCATAAACCATTGCGAGCAGAGACAGCCCGAAAGCCAGGGAGACACCGAGAAAACCAATCTTATCTCCTGCCAGAACGGCACTCCCGCAACTGGCAAAAACCAGCACGAAGGTGCCGAGGAATTCAGCTATATATCTGTTCATGATCCTTCTCCTTGAAACTCAAGCCTGAGTCTCCAAAACGAGACTACGTTTGTTTTATATCGCGAACCACCAGATGGTTTACTACTGCGCCAAAGGCATCCGCGCGCCTTCGCTTGTCTCCTCCTCGCTCTCTTGGATGGCCCAGAGCTCGGGCCTTTTTTCGTTCATAAAATACTCCTCGCAGACGCCTTTTCGGACTTATCCGCTTTCGCGTCGATTTTCTTCTCTTGTAACGCTAACTTCTCGGGCAACATCTCTATTGGGAATCAGTCTAGTAAATCTGAACTCAAGCTCGCTATTGGTGATGTCCTGATTTTAGGCTTCGAAATCCCTTAGAGAAGCGATCACATCGCAAAATGCTTCACCAAAAGATCCTAGCGTCGAGCTTCTCTAGCCTGGCGATGACAATGTGGCCAATCAGTTTTTGTCGCGACTGGCAGCCGCGCAGACTACCTACAACGTTCGAGCTGATCTTGTCCAGCGGAGTCAGGTGTCACTTGTGGTGACGGGCACCGGCTCGGCTATTGTGGTTGCTTTTGGTGTTGTAGCCATTTTTTTTCTGCTTATTTATTTCATTCCCGCGGCGGCGCGTACGGGCGGCATGTATGGATCCGGCGCGCCCGGTGGTATCGACGGATACTTCTTCAGGCTTTGCTCGAAATCCACCATGACCTTAATGGCCGGGCCCGCTATCCATGAGCTTTGGAGTCCTGTCTGAGGGTATTCCTCCTTCGGATCGGTGATGAGGTTGAACGCCTTGGGCGAGCCGAGCTTGGTGGGCGGAGTCCACCAGTCTCGCTGCTCGTCGTAGAAGACGACTTTCCAATTGCGCCACTTCACCGCCTCCAGGCGATCAGCCACAAACACGGGGAAACCATCGCGGTTGGATTTGTCGGACTTGCCGAGGAAGAAATCGCTCTGGTCCACGCCGTCGATGGGGCGATCCTGCGGCACCGACGCGCCTGCGATCTTGGCGAACGTGGTGTAGGTATCGACCTCGTGCACGATCTCGTTGCTGACACGACCCGCAGGGATTCTGCCCGGCCAGCTGATGATGAAGGGCACTCGCAGCGAGCCTTCCATGTGCGTGAAGTAATAGCCGCGCCACGGACCGGATGATCCTTGCCAGGGCCAGGTCGCTTCCGGACCGTTGTCGCTTGTAAACACAACGATGGTGTTGTCGCGGATCTTTAGCGCATCGATCGCGTCGAGGATCTCGCCCACATGGTCGTCCATTTCCGCCAGTGCGTCGGGAAAATCGCCGTAACCTGTCTTGCCCGCAAACTTCGGATTCGGCAGCGTCGGGAAGTGCACCAGCGTGAAGGGAACGTAGGCGTAAAACGGTTTGCCAGCGGCCACGCTGCGCTTCATGAAATCAATAGTCCGGCGCGTGATCTCAGCATCGATCAGGCGACGCTGCTCCAGATCAAAAACGACAATCTCTCGGCTCTTTTCGCCTTTGCGGCCTTCCATGATGTACTCAAAGCAGACGCCCGCCGCTTTGGCTGCCGGTTCCCCGGGCCAGAGGGCCTCGTCCGTCGTGCGCGGGATGCCATACCATTCGTCGAAGCCTTGATCGTTCGGCAGGCGGCCCTGCTCGCTGCCCAGATGCCATTTACCGAAGTGCCCCGTGGCGTAGCCTGCAGCGGAAAGCGTTTTCGCGATCGTCGTTTCCCACTGCGTCAAACCATCCAGCCCGCCGCCGATCGGCACCGAATGCGTGCCGGATCGAATCGAGAAGCGCCCGGTCATGATTGCCGAGCGGCTCGGGCTGCATTGCGCCTCGACGTTGAAATTCGTCAGTCGCGTGCCTTCGGTTGCAAGCTTATCGATGCGCGGCGTCGGTGCTCCACGCGTGATGCCGCCTCCATAACAGCCCAGCTCACCGTAACCGAGATTGTCCATCAGGACGAAAACAATGTTCGGCTTCTGCGATGTATTCATAGTTTTATTTCTTTTGCTCCAATATGATCATTACCTAGCCATCTATACTACTGCCGACGGTGTCCACTAACGTGTTAATGATTCAAATTCTCCGCAAATCATTGCCGCGCCATCGCGATCATGAATCGCTCTTCGGCGCCGATCATGTAGTCAACATCTTTGGTCGCGGCGTCGATATCGACGGCGCGATTTGAGCTTTCTGCTCGACGCCGCCTCACTGCGTCGCCATCGCGATCCGCGCACGGACCTCGTGCTGCTCTGCCAGCTGCTCGAACGTCGCCTCACTGACATCGACCATCACCTTGATGATCTTGCCGGTGAATGGGAACGGAGTTTCGTACAGGTCCGAGACTGGCGAAACGGTGTCGCAGCCGATGTCGAAGCTTTCGTTGGCTGTAAAGAAGCCGCCGATCTGCTTCTCGAAGCGGCCTTCGCCGATCGCCTTTTTTCCGAGACGCAAGGTTACGGTGCCGCCTGTTTCGAATTTCCCTTCCTTGTCGACCTTCACCTCGGCAGAAAGCACCTTTCGTCCCGGCGGGATCGTTTCGGTAGACGACACGCGATAGCGGACCTCGTTGTAGTAGTTGTGTTCCCAGTAAAGCTTGCCGTCCTTCATAAAGACGGTAAAGCCACCTCCAATGCCGCCGCAGCAGACGAGCACACCATCCGCGCCGCCTTGAGGTATTTCCACCTCGGCGGCGATCGTATGGTGAAGGTTCTTGGTATACGGCGATGACCGCTCAGGCACGCGGACCGTGCCGGACGGATACACGAAGCTCGTCTTCCCGCGCAGGTGGCTGGGCTTTAGCGAAGGATCGGCGCGCTCGGCGAAGCGGTCGTCGAGCGGGAGTACTCCGATGCCGGCGGCAATCGATTTCGTCTCGATGGATACTTTTCCGGAAGGCTTCGGGCTTTCCGCGGCGACAGCCGATGTCGCACCCATGGCCGATAAGACGAGGATCACGAGTCGCGAGAACATTCGTACTTTGAACATAGCTGCCCTCCATGAGAAGAGCTTCCTATCAGGCAATCTCTGATTTGCCGCGCCCAAATCCCTTAGGAGAGTTTTTTATTAATCCCAAAAAAATCGCTGCAGCGTTAGGCGCTCTGTCGTCCATGCGGAATTGGGGCTTCAATGTTCTCCGAGCTTTCCGCCACTCAGCCTACGACGTCGTCGTCGATGACATAAGTCTTATCGATAACTACCGGTCACAGTTTCACCGTATGATTGCACGCTCGTCCTTTAAGGATCTGCTGCGCATCATGAAGGAAAAACAGTCGGGAAACTCCGCAGGCGATCGCTGACTCACCGCGATTCAACCTCCCCGGAACTTCGCCTTATCTTAATGTTGTCGTGGCGTGGCCCTCGACAAATGCTTGCGCGCCGGAGTGAACAGTCGGGAATATGTGCTCAGGCTCGATTCGCGCCGCAACGCCTGTCCGATCGAGCATGACGCGAAACATTCCTTTCGCGCGGGCAATAGCCAGGACAAGTCCTTGGCCGGCGAACTCGGCGCGGATCGATTCCAGAGCGTCCGCCCCGGTCATATCAAGCAGATTGGCTAACTGGGCGTCGAAGAGAAACCACTCGATCTTCATGCCCGCTTCGGCGATAACCGTCCTTACACGATCCTTGAGTGGTCGGCGTTGAAAAATAGCAGCGACGCGTCGAAACGTAGATCATCAGGCCGGGAACCGGTCTTCCACCTTCTTCTTCCGTTGCGGCGTAGGCATCTTGCTTGCTCTGGACTAATCCGGAACCGCGTCGTGAGGGCGAGAGGCGGATTCAGCAGCTTGAGGAGCGCGAGTCGGCGGCCAGGCGTGAAAATCATTTCGGCCATCGATGACGGCAAATCAAGGTGATATCGTTTTTTTATCTCCCAAATCTTGAATTGCCAATGCGTTTTCGGGCGTAGCGCCTGGACTTAGTTGCAATGACGCTTGATTCATTTTTTGGCCGATGTATCGCTTCAGGTTCAGTACGATAGCGAGGACGCCGCACAAACCGATCACTAACAACCAGGCTCGGCTCTCGTGCCATGTCTGTTCCCAACCGTAGTGGAGCGCGCCTCTATAAATTGCCAGCGATGCGACGCCCGCCATCACCGCGCACAACGAATTGTATTCCTTGCGCCAAGCGTAAAGCCAATTGAAGGGCGCGGTCGTGCTCACTGCCACCTTCAGTTCTTTGAAATGCGGCACAAGCCGTGACATGTTTTTTTCAGCATAGGCCTGATAATCGGCGCCGAAGTGTGCATTCATCCGCTGTTCATCTACGCGCGTGATCAGATGATAGAGGTACGCAAACGGGAAAAGCAAAAGCGGATAAGCCCAGGGATTGTTGAAAGTCACCGTCAAGCCTAGAAGAATGAGAAAGTTCCCGGCATAGAGTGGATGGCGCATCAACGCATACGGACCGCGATCACGAATTCCCGACTGATTCACAACCGCATTGCTCCCCCAGGCCCACAAGCGCCACCATTGACCCACGGCAGAGAGCACAACGCCTGCGCAGGTCGTCAGGTCATCGAGAAGCTCACCTTCGAACGAACATGGCTCCAGCGTGCTGAAAAGAACCAACGCGAGAGGCGGCGCCAACCAACGGCGATAGCGGCGTACGCGTAACGCCACTGGAGCGCGCTGACCTATGTCTATTTCTACTTTTGAATCCGCGCTGCTTCTTATCACTGAAAAGTTTCTCACAATCTGCTCGGCGGCGACCAATACTCCATTTCCTATCCCGGCTTTCTCGGTCCCTCACGGCAAGCTTCGTATCAATACGAATCGGCGTTGGACCGCAGGGCACCGCCGGCCCGACATAACTCTACGCAAGGAGATTGATCAATTGGCCGATGTTCTCGCCAGTTCGCAAGGCCACACGGCAAAATGCTGGACCCTTTAACGGTTATTCGAATGGTCGCCTTTTGTCTATAAGGCGTTCCCTGATTTTATCGTTGAAATCCCTTAGCAAAGAATTCTACGAAAGCGGCGTAGTTTCGATTCTTCTTTAGCGAGACTTGCTACCCGTGGGTAAGTTTTACCTCAAAGACGCGGGATGACTGCCGAGGCGAATGAAGCGGAATACTTGGCACTGGCTCATTTCAAATGCCCGCTCAATCCGGACATGAAAAAAGATTTTTCGCGGAGTTTATCCAAAGCTTGTCCGAAGGGCTCGGGATGACGACTCTGTTCGACTCGTCATCCCGAAGCAAGAGAGGGATTTCCCCCAAAGTGAAGTCGGAGTCCGTCCGGGTCATGAATCTGTGAATCTGGGGTGATCAGGCAAACCTTATCGATCTTTTTGGCCGCCATCTTGGTGTAACTCTTTCGCCAGCTCTCGATTTGTCAATCCGTCCAGTTCTCGTTTAACCATAGTTCGCAACCAAGAAATAGCAATAAGGTTTGCCTGACCCCATTGTCGTGACCTATGAGAACTACAATTCGACTCTCCGACGATCTATTGCGCCGGGCAAAGAAGAAGGCAGCCGAGCAAGGGCGAACTCTCACCTCGCTGGTCGAAGAGGGCTTAAAGACCGTGCTCGCCGAGTCGAGACCCCTGCGACAACGCGGGTGCGATTGCCAGTTTCCAAGTCTACAGGAGGTACGCTGCCCGGCGTTGATCTTAATCGATCGAGCGATCTCGAGGATCGGATGGTAGATTGATGCTCCTTCCTAACGGCAACGTTCTCGTTCATGCTTTCCGGTCTGATTCCAGCGACCACAATCTTTGTCGAAGATGCACTCCACCACGACGATCACGGCGTCGGCGCCAAGCTTGCAACCAACAGGTGCGCCGGTTATCCTGTCGCCATGTTGAGCGATCCGCAGGCGCTTTCTTCCGACGATCTACGAAGGCGGCTACGTCCATTTTGCGAGAAGCATCACATCCGGCGGCTGGAGATTTTTGGTTCCGCGGCACGCGGCCAAACCAATCCCGGCAGCGATGTGGACTTGCTGGTGACCTTCCACGAGTCGGCACCAGTCTCCACGGCTGATTTACTGGAAATGGCAGGAGAGGCGGAGGAATTGATCGGCCGCCCCGTGGATTTTGTTCTGCGTCCGTCTTTGGAAAAATCACCGAATCGTTTTGCCAGCGAGCACATTCTGGCCACCGCCGTGTGCTTGTATGGAAACTGACCAACTCGGCCGGCTGCGCGACATTCTGGAGGCCGCGCGGCTGATCGCTTCCTACGTCAAAGGCACGACGGAAGCCGACTTCGGCGCCAACACAGAAAAACAAGACGCGGTGATCCGCCGCATCGAAATCATCGGCGAGGCCACGGCGCATCTGACCCAGGCGACCCGCCAGGTCATCCGCGACCTTCCCTTTCGAAAAATGCGCGGCATGCGTAACATCGTCGCTCATGACTATGCCAATGTGGATTTGAAGATCATCTGGGAGGTCGCCACGGTGCATGTGCCTGAGATCGGCGTCGTGTTGGAGAAGTTTTTCGCCGGCCAACAATGATCGAATAACCGGCCGCCTTTGCCTTCCAAAATAGATTGCGGGGTTCTTTCAGGCAGAGTTTCATGGTCCCTTTTTCCTGTCGTTTGAAATCTGTCCTTCTTTTTAGATTCTTACACGCTGAAGTCTGCGAACTCGTCTCTCACAAATTATGCTCTTAACTGAAGTGACAAAAATTGTTATCGCGCCAAGCAACCAGCGAAACAAATCCAAAATCCGAATATCGAAATCCGAAACAAACTCAGAGCCAAATAAATCTCAAATCGGGAAAATCCAAAACACCGAATCCGAAGGGAGTTTGGAATTTTACCTATTTTGGTCATTTGATATTGTTTCGAATTTCGGATTTCGTGCTTCGAATTTTTTTGTTCTTGGCGCCTTTGCGTCTTTGCGCGAGACACAGTTTTTCCGGTCTTCTCTTTATCCCAAAATTTCAAATATCTTTGGGTAGACTTTAGAGCGGTTTTTTCGCAGTGACTCATTTTCGTGCGCCGGCGCTGGTTTTCAGCAAATCGCGGCAAGAGAGATTCTTCGCTGCACTCAGAATGACACTTGATCGGAATTGTCATCCTGAACGCAGTGAAGGATCTGGCGTTTAAATTGAGTCACTACCGGTTTTCCGGAACTTTGCATTTTCCAATCGTTCTCCTTCATCGCTCGAAGCCGAAAATCCGCTTCCAATCTCTTTTCATGTCCGCCACCGTCCAGCCCTTCGCGTTCGCCTCATCGAGCGCTTTATCCAACCGTCCGATTGACGACTTGCGATCGTAGGCGTATTCGCGCTCGGCGTCGGTGTGGTGCACGAGCATCATGAAGCGCGGTCCGTTCCCGGCGGCGGTGTATTGCAACATTTGCAGGTCGCCATCGGAGTTGCCGAAGGCAGCGATGGGCCGGCGGCCGATGAATTTCTGAATACCTACGGGCTTGCCCGGTCCATCATCGACGTGATCTACCTCCGCAAGCTTCATCAGCACCGGCTTGCCGTCGCGCATTTCGTACTTGAGCTTGCCCATGCTGCCGACCACCTGCTCGGGAGGAATACCGTAAACTTTTTCGGTCCAGGGACGCATGAAGTCGACGCCGCCGCCGGAAACGATGAAAGTCTTGAAGCCGTTGGCGCGCAGGTAAGCGAGCAGTTCGATCATCGGCTGATAGACCAGCTCGGTATAAGCGCGCTGGAATTTCGGATGGCGCGCCTTGGCGATCCAGTCGCCGGCGATGCGGTTGAATTCCTCCGACGACATTCCTGTGTGCGTGGCAGCGACGAGCTGGACCGCGACTTTCTCGCCCTGTACTGCCAGAGCCTTGTAATCTCGTTCGAGCACCGCCTTGAACGGTTGCTTGTTCTTCCACTCGGGATTTTTCGGCGCGAGCTTCTTCACGCGGTCGAGCATGAATGCCATCTGCACATACATCGGCTGCTCGCACCACAACGTGCCATCGTTATCGAAGGTCGCGATGCGCTCCGCCAGTGGCACGAAATCGGGCGAGCCTTGGTTCGTCACCCTCGCAACGAATGCGACGATGGCCTGCTTCGCGGCGCCGTCGTTCCAGGAAGGCAGAGCGTCCGCTTGAGCAAGAGCCAATCTCGGCAACAAAAGAATGGCGCCGATGAGAAGCCGGAACTGCCCGCCAAGAATTTTCATTTCTCGGCCTTAACGTTCTTTCGATTTTTTACTCCAGCGTTTTCATCCGGTCTGATTCCGGTCGTGAATTTCTTGTATTCCTGCGCCATAACGATTTTCGCCGTGAGCGAAGCATTCCGTCAGCAAACTCCAACGGCGCGACAGGTGGTCGAACTCAGTTCGGTCTAGCCGAGACTCAGTCCCGACTTCTGCACTTTTTGGAAGCCTTGCTCACGGAGCGCGTCAACGCGGCGGATTCACCACGACGTAAGTCACCGATGTTCCCGCGTATTGCGGCTGATACCAAGCGCCGCCGCACTGCTGGTACGTCAGGCCATTGACGACCACCGCCGAACATGACGGCGGGAGCGCGCGGACGATCGAGCCCACAACCGCAGCAGTGGTCACCGCCGCCGCCGTAACCGCTGCCGCCGTCGCGACCGGGTGATAGTCGTTATGATAGTGACGATCAACATCTACGTCGACATCCACGTGGCGATTGACATCGACGTTTCGATTGACGTTGACGTTTCTGTTAACACTCGTGCGCGTCGTGTTGTTCACATTACGCGCTTCGACGCCGCACGGTGTCACGAGATTTACGCCCGTTGCAACGAGGAGCACGCTTAGGAGCGTGGCCGATTTATGCATAGTCTGTTTCTTCATGGCATGCCTCCAGCTTATTTTTGCCCGCGGCCGCGCTGGCGCTTGTCATTTCGATCTTGTGCGCATCCTTGGGCGGCACGAAGGTAAAGGTCCTGTCGTCAAGCTTCGGGGCGAGATCCCACTTCAGCAATGCCACGTATTGCGGCTGTGCCGGCTCACTGGTGGTTGTGATCACGAGCTTGCGCGGCAACGTGGTCTTGCCTCGCTCGATCCAGATCTGCCAATCGACGTCCTGCTGGCGAAAGGCATAATGATCGCAGGCCGCGCCGGCGATACGGCTGGGGCCGATGTAGCTAGCGGACTTGATGTCGTTGATACCATCTTTATCAGTCCCCCATAAAAAGAGGTCGGAAAGCGGCATCTCCAGGCCGCACTTCTGATCAAGAACTTGCACCAGCTCAGCCAGCGTCGGAGGAGCGGCAACCGAGGCGTAGTACTTCATGGTGGGCCCGTACTGGGTGAGCGTCTTGCCGTTGAAGTAGTACTGGCGGTGGCGGCGATCGGAAACGATTTCCAAGCGGAGCCCGTTGGGTCGACGCACGCGGTAATCCACCGTGCCGCCGAATTGGACCTTTTGGCCGTTGTCCAGTATTTCATCGATCGTGGTTTCCGATCGCAGCGCGAATGCTTTGAGCGCGCGCAGTTGGGATCCCATCGACTTCAACGCCTCGATCGCTTTGGGATCGATCTCCGCTGGAGCCGCCTTCGCCTCGGGCTGCTGTGCCGTTACACGGCCAGGACTCGCGCTTAGGCCCGCCAGCACCATCGCGGCACCTATGCCGAAACGTGCGAATCATGGGCTGGCGAATTTCAAGAACCATGCAGTTTCCATCCGTTCCTCTCCTTTCCTTCTGTCGCTACTTACGACAGAGCCGCGGATTATCAAGATCAACGCTGGAGATGTTAATCATCGGACCAGGTCGCATTTTTACTTCGGTCGAACCGCACGCAGCGGCACACAACCTATGAAAATACAAAATCACCCAAGAGGGTATCCGGCATACCCTGATTCCTAGGTGCGTGTTCCCCTAGCGAAAGAAAGTATCGCCGAAGGTCCATGCGGCGATGGAAGGAAGGCTTAAGATGTCGCAGACGGTGCCCATCGCACAACAAAATCCTGACGGGCAAAGTGGAATTTCAATTCCGCACTCTTACTCTGTTCACGATAACTTTGGCGTATTTGATCCGGCGCTCAAAACGCCGGCGGTTCGGTGCTCCAGCTCGCCGGGTCCGCGCCCATCTTCTCGCCGAGATCCGCCAAATTGTTCATGGTCTCTTTGATGAATGTTCCAGGAACCGGCGGGAACCAATCGCCGGGAATCGAGACGATACGCACCTCAACATCGGCTTTGCGCTTGAGCCGCGAGATCTCGGCGATGGCGAAGAGGTGCCGCACCGCGGTTGCTGTCGCCGCGCGCGTCGAGGTCTCCATGGCGCGCTGAATGACCGACAGCCAGTTTGGCGCCGTAACCACTGGGGTCGGGCGGAACTGATTGTTGAAAATCACCCAGAAGCG
>VBKY01000016.1 GCA_005879255.1 Deltaproteobacteria bacterium | reverse complement strand
AGGACGGTGTTCGGCCAGAGTCTCACTGTAGAAATCCGATGTGCCTTCGTCGATTATCCGGTCGCGCACGTGGCACCATCGGCTTCGATAGGCGCCGGCGCGAAAATCCCATTCCGGGTAAAGATAGCTGAACGGCTCATCGCGCCCGAGGGGCCCTTGCGGATCGTTCCCCGCGGAAATCACTCCATCCCTATCATCGGAGTTGGTTTTAATTTCGAATTGATGGAATTGTTGATCGTTGTCCAAGCGAAATTCGACTGCCGGCGGCGGCGTAAAAGGCATCTCGTTCGGATCAGCCACGGGATCCGCCAACTCGTTCGGCGGAGCATCGTCGCTTCGGCGAGGTCGAGGTCGGTCATGTTCGTGCTCGCACTCGTCGATCGGGACATTGGGCAAGCGGGCGGCGATTTCGTAGATTCGCAACGCCGCTTCGACGGCGTCTTCGACGGTCGCGTCCGCTTCTTTGATTTTATTGAAAACTTCCAAGCCCGATCGAAGATCGGACCGGAGTTCTTCTGACGCCTCCTTCATCGGATCGCCGCCAAGGCTCGCTTGAACGAGCGCTTCGAGGAAAGCTTCGCGAAGCGGCAACGCCGCCAGGCGCGGCCGTGCCGCCGCGACGAACTCAGACACCCGGCGAAACAGCAATCGAATCCCTGCGTATGAGGCGACGATGCGCGCGTCGATGCGCGCGTCTTCGATAATTTCAAAGACCGCTGTGCCAAGCTGCCGGTCGGGGAAGAGCCGGAAAAATCGTTCGAGATCGCTGCCGGAGTTTTCCAGGTTTCTGTTTCGAGCAAGATGCAAGCGCCAATCGGCGAAGTGGCGCGACGGTCGCGCAAAGCGAAACTCCAACGTGCCGAACTCGACGTGGCCCGCCTGATGAGTCAGGATGACCTTGTACCAGGCGAAGTTTTCCTTTTTCGAAGGAAAGCGATCGATCTTCGACGGGAGCTTGAGGATGACCGCTTTGCCCTCGTCGGAAGGCGTCAGCCAACCAGCGCCCCTTGTTCCGCCCGCACCCGAGGCCACGAGGTGAATCTCGCGCCCGCTGAGTGCCTTGGTATAAAGCCGCAGGACCTCGCCGACTTTGTCCAGCGTTACGGCGCTATGATCTTCAACCATTTCTTCCGGCAACATGGTTTTCGAGAACTATACCAGCTCACTACGCGACCAAAATTTCGAATCCATCCATGTCAATAGCCGTATTTTTCCACCACCGGCTGCAGTCGTTCGAGATTGCGCTTGACCTCGTCGGTTTGTGAAATCTCTTCCCACGCTTCTTTGACCAGCTCCTGGCATACGACATCTTCGACATCTCTGCGAGTGATCGACTTGGACAATACGCCGGCGTCTTGATGCTCTTCCAAAATGCGCCAGACACCCTCGGCCGTAAGCTGGCCGTCAAGCGGGAAGAAAGCGCTTTCCATTATGCGAATCGGCCGCAGATCGCGCATATTTTCCGACGGATCGGGATTGTTCACCCGGATCTTGCTTTCGACCATGCGTTGGAACGGAAAGTTTTCCGGCACGATGCGCATGAAGTGGTAGCCGCGAATCGTCGCTTTCCAGTAGCGTTTGATCAACTCAGGATTGCGCGCGATGAACGATTTGCGCGCCACCGTGACGCGATCCGGCCGGCCATGAGGCTTGGAATCTTCGACGAAATCATAGAGCTTGTTGAAACCTTTTTCCAAAAGCTCAGGAACGAATTGGTTGCGCACCAGCGCCGCGTCGGTTTCGCCGGCGTGAAGCGGCTTCCACGCCTCGCGCATGGAGCCGTATTTGTAGCCGACTTTCCATTCGACGTCTTGCTCCGGATTTAATCCCGCTTGGCGCAGCTGATGTTCGATCCACATAGTGGCGATGCCGCCTTTGTACCAATCGCCGATCCGTTTGCCTTTCAAGTCCTTGATCGACTTTATCCCCGGCGCCGTGACCAAGGTGGCCGGAAACCAGTTACGCCAGCCGCCGATGATGCGCAGTTCGTCGTTGCCAAGAGCGCGCTCGGCAAACGGTGTTCGCACATGGACGTCGGGAATAATGTCGATGTTGAAGGCGATCATGTCGCGCACGACGGTACCGACCTCGTCATAACGCTCGCCATCGGGCCGGCTCGACTCCATCCCTTTTGGATTGATTTTGGCGTGAACGACTTCCACGTCCAATCCTTCCTGGGAAAAGAAGCCTGCCTCAAGCGCATTCATTGCCGCTTGCACATGCCCCGCATGCCAGCAGCCGTTGCCGACTCTAAGTTTCATTCCTCTACCATCCTTCTTATCGATCTAGAATTTCGCCCACGCGAAGAAGCCTTCCTTCTCCACTTCCTTGAGCGCCGTGGGATCGATGAAATCGGCGGCGCGCCGTCCGCGCAGCTCCGAAACCGTCGCCTGCATATCTTTGATGTCCAGGTCGAGGGCAGTTTCCAATGGATGCATATTTCGCGGCTTGAGCGCGAAGTAGTAATGGGCATCGTAGAACTTGTCGATCAGCTTTGGATTGTCTTCTTTCATGTACCGCCTGATCGCGCGATGAAAGACCTCGCGGTTTTCCCGGCCGATCCGCACGGCTTCGCCGAATGCTCGAAAGACCGCCTTGATTTGATTGGGTTTGGTTCGCAAAAATTCACGAGTGGTAAAAAAATCGCCGCCGGAAACATCCACGTTTTGCTCCTCGGTGCCAGTCAAGACATTGAGTTTCACGCCCCGCAACTCGATCCGGTCGATGTTGCTCTTGGTCGCCATCACCGCGTCGGCCCTGCCGGAAAGCATGATATTCAACCGGTCGAAGGATGAAGTGGTGCCGGTGGGTAGTAGCGTAACGTCCTTCTCGGAAAATCCCAATTTGGGTAATAGGCGACGCAACACGAAGTAGTCGCCGATGCCGAAGCCGCCGATGCCGATGGTTTTACCCTTGAGCTGCGA
This sequence comes from Deltaproteobacteria bacterium, assembly GCA_005879255.1. Next base: position 15,311 of record VBKY01000016.1, on the reverse strand, counting down.
ACCCGAAATAAGCGAGCGCGACACCAGGCTGTATCGGGTCGGGCCGATGGTGCCGACGATGACGATCGGCGCGCCGCGCGCCGCCGCGGTAATCGCGATCGTTCCATTGGCCACCGCCATTTGAATCTCGCCCGCTATGAGCGACGCATTATTGATCGCTGAGCCGCGGATGTTGACGATCTGCGCGTCGAGACCATATTTTTCAAACAGCTTTAGATCCTGTGCGATATACAACGGCGCCCGGCTTTCGGAGAGCGTCGAGTTGGACAAAAAGAATTTCTCCAATTTCTTATCCTGGCCGTGGATTGGCTGGATGAGCATCAAGGAAGAGAGTAGCGCCAGGGTGAGCAGTGAAATTCGCATTCGGTTTTTTCGCGGATGAGTCAAAGCAATCTCTAGTCAAATACCTTGACATCGCTACCGTGTCAAAGCGCACGCGGAAATCCTTTCCAAAGGAGCCGTATTAGAGATCTAGAACTTGGCGGCAAGCTTTGCTTGCTCTGCGCGATGTTTGAACGGAGTCACACCTATGATAAAAACGAATCCAAATAACCGGAAGAGGATTGAACCCGTGAAAACTGAGAGCATGTTCAAGGTCAGGAGAGAGGATCTGCACAATTTCACGCGCGAAGAAAACGACGCGCTGACTCGCGTCGGGCCGACAACGCTGATGGGCAATCTCATGCGCCAGTACTGGATTCCGGTCGTGCCGACGGCGCATCTGAGCGAGCCCGGGGGCCGCCCGGTCCGCGTGAGACTACTCGGCGAGGACTTGGTTCTTTTTCGCACGACGGCCGGCAAAGTCGGACTCATCGGCGCCTACTGCTCCCACCGTCTGGCGCCGCTCTACTTCGGACGGGTGGAGGAAGACGGCCTGCGCTGCGCCTATCACGCCTGGAAGTATTCGCCGATGGGCAAGTGCATCGAGATGCCCAACATACCGCCCGACCAACAGTTCATCGATGAAGTGCAACACCCGGGTTACCCCTGCGTCGAGCGCGGCGGCATCATTTGGACTCATATGGGCCTGTCGAAGGATTTGCCCGAGCTCCCCGATTTCGAATTTCTCCGCGTGCCGGACGCGCACCGCATCTATCGGCTGTTTTTCCAAGAAGCGAATTATCTTCAGGTCCTCGAAGGCGGCATCGATCCGACTCATGTCATGTGGTTGCATTCCCCGTACGATCTATCGGACGAGGAGATGAATGAACAACAACCGGCGCAGCAGCGGGCCGCGAACAAGGCCGGAGTGAAGAAAACTCCCGAGGACGTCGAAATATTCGACCGGGAAGCCGGCTTTACCTACGGCGCCAAGCGATCCCTCGGCGGCGGCAAGACGCTCTGGCGCGTCAACCAGTTTATACTTCCCTTCTACACCATGCCGCCGGGCGCCGATCAAAAAGCCGCCCGCGCCTTCGTTCCCGTCGACGACGAGAACTGCGTCAAGTGGCAGGTGCGCTGGTACCCGACTGAAGAGATCGCCAAGACGACCGAAGAGAAAGTGCGCGAGTCGTTCGCCGAAGAGGCCTACGATCCGCCGACCAACTCGCTTCCCTTCGGCCATATTCGCATGAAAGCGAAACGTTCCAACGACTATTTGATCAACTGGGAGATTCACAAGGCGCGCCGCCTGGGCATCGCCGGAGTCAACTTGCAAGATGTCTGCGTCACGGAGAACGAAGGCCCCGGCCCGATCATGGACCGCACTAAAGAACATCTCTGCGCCGGCGACATCAGCACGATCAAAGCACGCATGAAGCTGCTCGACGCCGCGAAGGCGTGGCGCGAGAAGGGAGCGGTGCCGCCGGGCGCGCGCGACGCGGGCGTCTACCGAGTCCGTGGGACTTCGACAATTGTTCCAGATGATGTCGATTGGATAGATGGCGTGAAGGACGCCATGACGGTGCCGGCGGTCACGTAAATCCTTTCTTCTAGCTCGCCCATCGAAAAAGGAGTTAGATGATCCCGGCGTTTTTCAGTTCCATGAGCCGGTCCTGCGAGAAGCCGAGCTCGCCGCAATAAATCTCCTCGTTGTGATGGCCCATCTTGGGGCCGAGAAAATCGACCGAGCCCGGCGTGGCGGAAAACTTCGGCACGACGTTTTGCACGATCGCCTCGCCGAGATCGGCATCGGGCACCCGCACCATCGCTTCGCGAGCGCGATACTGCACGTCGCGGAAAACATCTTCCATATCGAACACCGAAGAATACGCGACTTCGTGCTTATCGAAGTGCTCGATTACTTCCTGGCGCGTGTGCTGTTCGATCCATGCGCCGACGATACCGTTGACCTCGACCGAATTCTCAACCCGCGCGGAATTATCGATGAACTTTGGATTGGTCGTGAGATCCTTGCGTCCTAGGGCCTCCGCTAGACGTAGCCAGACACTCTGCGTGCTGGCCGCCAGGGTGAGATATTTTCCGTCCTTGGTCTTGAACATCGAGCTCGGCGCCACGTAAGCGACGCGGTTACCGGTGCGTTTATGCACGATTTTCATCTGATCGTATTGGATCGGATCGAAATCCAAAAAGCGGAAGACCGCTTCGAAGAGCGCGAGATCGATCACTTGGCCTTCGCCGCCGCGAAGATCCCGATGATAAAGCGCCGTCATGATCGACAGTGAGCCGAAAATGCCGGCGATCAAATCGCCGAGCGGATAGCCCGGCGACATCGGCGGCCCGTCCGGTTCGCCGATCAGATTCGTCAGCCCGCTCATCGCCTCGGCGACCCGGCCAAAGCCTGCACGATTTTTATACGGCCCGGTCTGGCCGAAACCGGAGATACGCAAGAGAATCAAGCGCGGATCGATGCTGCGAATGACGTCCGGCCCGATGCCCCATTTTTCGAACGTTCCCGGGCGGTAATTCTCGACGATGACATCTTTGCCTTTAATGAGCTGCTTGAAAATTTCGGCGCCTTGCGGCTTACCGAGGTCCAGCGTGATGCAGCGTTTGTTGCGCGACACGGATTTCCACCACAGCGGAATATCATCCATGATCGGCTCGAGTTTTCGTTGCCCATCGCCGTATTTCGGATGTTCGATCTTGATGACGTCCGCGCCAAAATCGGCGAGCAATACCGTCGCAAACGGCGCTGCGACCATATTGCCGGCATCGATCACGCGCACGCCTTTGAGCGGCTTATTCTCGCTCTTCTTGGTTAGCGGAAAGTCGAAATGTTCCTTTATATACTCACCCATCACCTGCCAGTGACCTCACTCTCGCTTCCGTTGCTGCGGAAATTTGCAATTAGTTGCCGACATTTTACCCACAAAAGGGACTGGAAATAAACCGATCAAGCGGTGTCCGAGAAATTCGTTATCGAATGAACTCAGCAGCAAAGCTGCGAAGGAAGGAAAGAACATTAATGAGACATTGTCGCCCCCCATTTGTTTTATCGGGGCACTCAGAGGTTTCGCCTGGATTCCCGCTAAAAGCATGCGGGAATGACGGAGTTTGGCGCAGCAGGCCGCGGGAAATCATCTGTGTCCTACTGCGCCAACCAGGATTGTTAATTTTTTTGCAGTTGGTCTACAAAACCCGACTTCTTGATCTCGTCGAGCAAGCTCAAATCCCAGAAGTCTTGTCAGAGACTCGCTGCGCTTAGAGATGCGCTCATCTGGGCATACTTGACAGGTCGAAAAATCGTCCTGAAAGGATTACCCGATCACCGCCGTCGCATTTATTTCCAGCAGCAACTCGGGTCGCGCCAACGCGACGACCTGCACCATGGTGCTGGTTGGAAAGTTGGAGCCCAAGAGTTCTCGCCGCGTATCGTTTATGTCCCGATGATAACGAACGTCGGTGGTGAATACGTTCATAGCGACAACATCGTTGATCGTGCCGCCGGCAGCTTCCACGGCCCGTTGAATTTTCTCGATCACATAGCGCGTTTGGGCGCGAACATCGCCGATGCCAACGACGTTACCCTGAGGATCTGAGGCTGTCTGGCCGGCGATAAACACCATGCGCCCAGGTTGGGCAACTGCGACGAGCGAATAGCTGCCGCGCGGGACGGGCAGTCCTTCGGGATTCATGGTCGTTTTTCCCATTGCTTTGTCCTCCTTCTTTGTCCGACTTTCTTTTTTGCGCCCTTTGCGTCCCTTAGACGGAGTTTAATCCTGAGCGTCAGACTGTGTGAAAAACTCCGTTCATGGTTCGACTGGGCTCACCACGAACAAAAGCGAAAAATACAGAAATCAATACTTAACCGTTCGCCCTGAGCTTTGTCGAAGGGCTCCTCTCGACCTTTCACACAGTCTTACTCGAAGGGCTCAGGACAATTACGGTTAAATTCTCTGCCCACTCTTCTGTTGCCCGCTACCATGGGAGCGGAATTCAATCACCGATCTTCAAATCTGCAGATTGTAAAAGCGCCGAGCGTTTTCACCGAGCAGCGCAGCCTTCTCCGCGCTGGTCAGAGCTTCAGATCCTTTGATCGACTGAACGCGGCCCCAATCCATGTCGCTGTGGGGATAGTCGCTGGCATACATGAACGCCTTGCTGCCGAGCTGGTCGATAATCGAGCGCAGGTTCTCATCGCCTTCGAAGCCGCTCAAAATCCTGCCTTCAAGAATATCTTCACCCGGCTCATGAACAGTGTCGGGCAATTCGTAGGGCTCTCGTCCCCAACTGCTTTCTTTGCGGCCGGCGCGCGGCTCGAGGACGTGCTCAATATGTTTTCCCACCCACCAATTCCAATACGGCAGCCAACTCGCGCCGATCTCCAGGAACGCGCAGCGCAGACGCGGCAACGTCTTTAACAAGCCCGAACGAACCAGCGACATCATGCCCACCATCATCGAAAAGGGCATCGCCGTTACATGTGTGGAGAAAAAATCGCTGAAGCAGTCCGCCCAGGGCGTGTAGTGCATGCCGGTGACGGCGTGAAATCCGATGGGAACATCGAGCTCATTTATCGCCTCAAAGAACGGAATGAATTCTTTAGCATGAAGCGGGTTGTTCCCCACCATGCCCGGGATGACGACACCGCTGAGACCGAGTTTTTTCACCGCGCGCCGAGCCTCTGCGATCGCTGCGGGCGGATCCTGAATCGGCACCAGAGCGACTCCACTTAACCGTTTGGGAGCTGTCGCGCATTGCTCTGCGACATAGTTGTTGTAAGCGCGGCATACGGCCGCGGCCAATTCCTTGTTTTCCACGTCGAAAGCCCAAACCAGCGCTGTTGGATAAACGATCTGAAAATCAATCTCCATCTCGTCCATATCCTGCAGGCGGCCTTCGATATCATCGAGGGAATTATCTTTGGCTTTCATCTGGGGGTGGCGCGGCGTCTGATATCTAAAGCCTCCTCCGCCCACACCTCTTGTGAACGGCAGACGAGGGACGAGCCGCCCTTCGACTAGCCAACGTCCCGTATCTCTTGGCTCATCACGCAGATCCACGATACGGGGGCGCATCGAATAGAATTCTTTTTCCATGTGGCGTTCGAAAAGATCGAAGGGCTCGTGTAGATGTCCGTCCGAATCAACGACTTGCATAGTATCTCCTCCTGGAGTCACTCTCCTTCTAGCCATTAGCGGATGGCTGCTGCTATTTCAACAAAGCACCGAGGAAGGTTTAGAGCGCATCCGACGCATGAACGGTCACTGCGGTCATCGCCGCGCTCCTTTGCGGTAAAATCATCTTGCCAAGCTCTGATGCGCGCAATAAAGTGCCGACCAGTGCAGTAAGCGCCATCGTTCAGAGGGGGTGTTTACGTGAAAAAATGGAAATTCACTACGACGTGCGGAGCGGCTGTGTTTTTTGTTGCCGGGTTGGTTCACACGGCCTATGGAGCGCCCATTGACGAGCTCATTGGCGGCGCGAAGAAGGAGGGCGTCATCGAGCTCTATGCTCCGTCGACTCTCACTCCTCAAGGAGCCCAGAGATTGGGTGAAGCATTCAATAAGCAATACGGCCTGAACCTCAAGCTGAATTTTAGCCCTTCCGGGTCGATGACAAGAGATGTCGGGAAAATTGTCGGGATTGCCGCCACCGGGCAACCGCAGGAATGGGACGTCATGCTGGTTCACGACGGCGGGCATGCGACCCTGTGGCTAAAGAAGCTGCACAAATCATTCGACTACGCGAAGATCGGCGTCGACCCGCAGGCGATCCAGTACGATCGCGGCACGGTTATATTGGCTAATCAGTTTGTCATGCCGGCGTACAACAACCAGCTTGTACCTCCTCGGGACGTGCCCAAGAGTTGGCAGGATCTGCTCGACCCCAAGTGGAAGGGCGGCAAATTGGGTATGAGCACCGCGACGCACCATTTGGCCCGGCTGGCAACGCTATGGGGCGAAAACAAGACGACCGAATTCGTGAAACTCTTGGCGCGGCAAGAGCCCCTTCTGGGAGAATTCGGCAACCTTTACAGTCGCATGCAGTTAGGCGAGGTTCTAGTCATTATAACGATGACGGATAGCTTCACCCATCAGGCCAAGCTGCAAGGTGCGCCGATTGTTCACGCCGAAAGTGTCACACCGATAATTTCGCCGGCTTACAATGCCGGCGTGCTTAAGGGATCTCCACACCCCAACGCCGGACACCTATTTTCGGCTTTTCTCTCGACGGCTCAGGCTCAGGAAATATTGCAGAAGTTCGGCGGTCAAACTTCAGCCTTCGTGCCGGGCACACCGGCTTATAAATATGCGCAGGGCAAACAGGTAATCTACATGAAACAGGAACACGCCGAGATGGTAGACCGGCTCACTGCGGAGTACGGCAAAATCTTCGGGCTTCGACAATAAAAAAAAATTAGCTTGACGCACACCAATTCCGCCGGACAACGCTTGAGCCGATATGACGTCCGGCCACGTTCCCTTTGTTTGCCGCTAAACCGTGCGCACCGGGCAGTACCTCAATCAATCGCGACTATGTAAGTTCAAATTTACTGTGTCGAATAAGATGCGATTTCGAAATTTGGAAAATCGGCATCTTATAAAAATGTTTTTGTATTGGAAAAAGTACAGTCGTAAATTTCCTTACAGATCTTTGGAAAAGCGAATTTTCCGCGCGAGAAAACGACGAAAAATCAGTGACTACCATGGCACTGCATTTGCGACCTTTTCTAGATAGGGAAGGAGGGTAAAATCATGAGGCTACATTCTAAATTGAAAGGCCTATTTTTCGCAGGAATTCTCTTAGCCAATCCTGCCAAAGTCCTTGCAGGTGACGATTTTTCGGGCCCCATGAACCCCGAAAACAACACGGTCAATGAAGCGTTCCCGACGGATCAGTGGGCTCGACAAGGAAATCCCGCTGAACCTTTCCAAATAGTGTCAGTGGATTACTGTTACCGTGGAAGCATTATTGATCCGACCACGGGTGAGGTGGTCGATCTATTTGTAATGTGCGCTGACGACGAAGTCGGCCACAACTTAGACATAGCGTAAGGCCGCTATAGAAAATAGTGGAAATCAGTACGGGGAGGAGAGTAATCTCCTCCCTGTTTTTTTTAGAGAAGTCCCACTGTTCGGCAAAATGTCCGGCAGTCACCGACTCGCACTATATCTGTCGGGCGTTTCTTGGAATTCCGACTGCCTGAACCATTTGAACGGCTGGAACGACTTGAACAAAATTTTCACACCGGCCAACTCTCTAACCGGTAAGCTTGCTCCCAGAACATGAATTCGTATCGGCTGCTCAGGACGAAATGCGCGGTCATGAGCTTCTTTTCGCCGCTATTCGCCGCCGCTCCCAGTCTATCCATCAACTGCATTTGCTCACGCACAGGCTGCCAAAACGCTTCGGACGCATAGGTCTCGATCCACTGCCGATAAATCTTCGGTTTTCGGGGGCGATTTCTGTAGAGTCGCCGACCGACCTCGCCATAGATCCAATAACAAGGAAGAACCGCTGCAACGATCTCGCCAAGCGTGCCGCTTCGCGCCACCGACTGTAGATGGCCGAGGTACGCCTGCGTGATCGGACCCTTTGGCACCGCATCCAACTGCTTGCGCGACAAGCCGAGACTCTTTCCGAAGCTCGCGTGAAAACTACGCTCCACTTCGACCGCGCCGATTGCGTGACGGGCGAACAATTCCAGCGTTTCGAGATCCGGCGACTTGGCACCGCCCTGGCAGAGCACTTGAGCGAAGTCGAGCAGGTACACATAATCTTGCAGGATGAAATAGGTGAAACGATCTAACGGCAATGTTCCACCATGCAGCTCGCGGAGGAATGGATGCCCGTCGATCGCTCGCCAAATTCGTTCTGCGCGACGTCGTAGTTGAGCACTGAATTTTTTTGCCATTAGCTAGGGTTAACGAAAATTTGGAATTAAGAAAAGGGCTGAGTTTTAGTTTGGAGTGATGGAGTAATGGAGTGATGCGCTTAAAACCCGTACTCCAATACTCCACTTTTCCAATCACCCAATTCGAATAGGCTCGCCTTTGAGATCTTTTTGAGCAGCCTGCAATCAAGTTTTTCAGCACACTGGCTAGTGTGGTGACCCAGAAGTTCGCGATATAACTCCAATGTCATTCCGGGCAAGCTGGCGATAGCTAGCGCGACCCCGGAATGCGGGATTTCAAAGACTCTGGATACCGGCCTCCGCCGGTATGACAGAAAACAACGCCGACGTTGCCTGGAGCCGAAGCGAAGCGCTACACACCCCGGCCTTCTGGCTCATCGATCGTGGCGGCCCTCGCCGCCCTGTGAAGCGCCACAGTGATTGTAAGAGCTCGAGCGGTAGTTTATACATTTGCCGCTATGGTTATTCGTACTGCGTCCATTGTTTTGAGTCTGGCTGGATTGCTCGCTTTAATTCTCGGGTCACTCCTCTGGATCGGCAGCGCGGTGAATTTAATCTCACTGCATATGCTGCTCGGTCTCTTGGCAGTCGGCTCGCTCTGGGTTATCGGGATCGGGCAGTTTTTCAGCAAAAGCGGCAGCTGGATTATCGCCGCGTGCGCTCTGATCGTCGGCGCGGTCATGATCGCGGTCGGCTTATACCAGTCGTCGCTCATGGCCGGTGAATTTCACTGGGTCATCCAAGTGATTCATGCGGTGCTTGGACTCCTCACGATCGGCGTGGGTCACATGGGCACGGCCCGCTATCGGAAAAGCTTGGCGCGGAATAATGGCTGACAGTTTGGGCGAATCGTTGCGGGGCGCGAATGAGTCTACTGAATCGTACGTCTTTTGCGAAGATAGAGAAACATAATGGAATAGACGATGAACATGCTGGCGTAATTGGCGATCATAAACCACGGCGTAGACCAAGGAATGCCGTTCACGAATGGCGTAGGAAACGGCCAAAGGAAAGGTGTTGGGAAATAACTCGCCGCGTGCGTTGGGATATCGCAGAGAATATGCAAGAGCCACGCACCCAAAAGCCATGGCGGATTCTTTGTCAGCCGCCAAAGCAAAATGAAAGCAACGGCCCAGACGAAGAGACTATGGGTAAGGTTGTAGGCGTGGAAGACGTACGGCGGAAGTATCGTCAGCGCCGGCGGCCCGGAAATTTTCCCGGCTAATCGGAGAGTGATCCATTCCGGATGCATGACATGAAAAACGCCGAACGATAATAGATCCGGAGCCATACCGATCAGAAACCCGGCAAAAAACTTTTTGCGGCCCTGGGAAAAGAACGGCGCGCCGCCCCACAGCCCATGGGCAATTACGTCCATACCAAGCTAACAACCAACTCAGTGTGCGCCAGAATCATTTATCGTACAGGCTGTTGAAAAACTCTCCAGGAGTCCTTCGACGAGCTCAGGACGAACCGGGGAGTTTTGATATCATTGACGATTTTCCGTTCATGCTGAGCCTCTCGAAGCATTCCGAACCTTTCAACAGCCTGCATAGATCTGACACGACTCGCGTTCGGCTATTGCGGGAACCTTATTTCGCGACAAATCTTACCCCGGCTTCGGAATGAAAATGCGAAAGCCCGCGGCCGGATATGGCGAACCGGGCAGGTTTTCATCGCCGGCATAGCCGACCAAGCGCAGAACTTGCTGAGCAGCGTCGGCAGGCGAAAGGCCTCGGCCCAGGACCATGTCGAGATAGTGAAACTCGATCAACGCGCTTGCCGCCCAGTCCACGCTGCGATCATAGCCCGAGATAGGAAACCGAACCGCCTCTTGTAACGCGCGCGCCAGCTCGCCAGCCTTGCCGTCTTGCAACATGAGGCAGGAAGAGAAATGCAAAAGGAGGATATTGTCGGCATAACGCAGGCTCTCTACCAGTCGGTCGGTACTGAGCGGCTTGCCCTGAACCGAGAGTCCGTCCTGAGTCCCGTGGCTGGCAAAGACAACTGCCACCGGCTCGGGCAAATACATCAGCTCCCGGCACCAGCGCTCCAGGCCGGCTTCATCTTCGAAAAATCGCTGGCGAATGTTCAATTGCGGCAAACGCGTGAAAAACTCGCGCAGCATGTGGCCGAAAGCATATTCCTTCTCGAAGTACGAACGTTGCCAATGCGCTTCGATAACGACGAGCCAGAGTAAACCGGGCACCGGCGCAAGGCGCCGGCCCCGCCAAGGGGCCCACTGCTCTGTGCCGTCTGCGCGCCATTCACCCTGAAAACTGGTCGCATCCGGCGCGAGCTCGAAGAATCCTTCCCCTTGCGCGCGCGATTCGTGATAGTGAAAGGTGAGGCGATTGTTTTCCAGCCGGCCTTCTACAGTAGCCGGCCCCACACCCTCGTAGAATCCGAGCACGCGATCCGGTTCTTGCACCAGCCGCATGAGCCCATAGGAGCTATCCCAAATCCCTTCGAATTCGCGTTCGCCATTCCACGACGACCAAGTGGGAGCGCCTTTCGGCCGCCACTGGCCAGAGAATTTGCTGTGTCGCACGAGCTCAAACCAGCCTTCTCCCTCCACCGTGGGCTCTTGGTAGGTGAATAGGAGACGGCCGTCACGAACCGATCCTTCGATCGGGCAGCTATTCTGTTGGAACGTATAAAATCCTTGAACTCGGTTCCCATCCTGGGTCAATTCCATGGGACCGAACGTCGTAAACCAGTGACCGGAAAAATTTGCCATGGATTTCTTCTCAGCTGCGCCGGCAAACCACCCGGCAAGTTTGAAAGATGACATCGAGTTAGGCTTCGCTAGCGCTCGAATATTGCTGATTCGCGTAGAGCGCCTAGGCCACCTTTCGCATCAGATTCGATAGCACATGTTTTTCCCTCTTGCACATCCGTCAAGAGAGCAACCGAGAACCACCAGAACACCAAGTTCCCCGGCGTAACATGCAACGCCCACCTCTGGCGCCCAGCTTAGGTTGGCTGATCTCATACCAAGCCCGCGGCGATCACAAAAATCTATTAGGAATTACGTGCAACAGTTCAGAGAGAAAGCACAAAGAGAAATAGAAAGTGAGGCAACGTAAAAGTATCGATAAACGGCACTGGCAAGATGCGTCTATTCTACGTCCTGACCGCGGTCGTTGTCGGGGTGGTTCATGGCGCCACACTTCCAGTAGCCTTGGGTATGGGCGTGAGCCCGGTCCATCCTCCGCTCACTCAAAAGGTGGCGGCGGATCTCCCGCATGACACCGGCTTCGCAACCGATCCAGACTCGGCCGCTGCCCTCTGGAAATGGAAACTCTCGCACCGCCTGTTGCAGCTTACGTCCGACCTGTCCGGCCGCCCCGCCGTGGTGCAGCCACTTCACCTGAAACCGCGTCGAGGACTCCAGTTTCAGCTCCTCGTTCGCATCCGCCACCTCCGCGAAGACGTAGGCCATGCAGGATCTCGGCAGCGCCTTGAGGAGCGTCCCCACCGCTGGCAGCGCCGCTTCATCGCCGCCTATCAGGTACCAGTCCGCTTCCGCGTCCACTTTGTAAGCGCCTCCCGGCTGGTGAGACACCGCCACCACGTGTCCCGGCCGGGCCTGTTGCGCCCAAGTGGAGCCGGGGCCTTCGCCGTGGAGCAGGAAGTCCACGCTTAGTTCTCGCGCTTCGGGATTCCATCGACGCGGCGTGTAGGTGCGATTCAATGGTCGCTGCTGACCTGCCACAAGGATCGGCCCCTCCGGCCCCCATTCCGGGAGCACCAACGTCGACTCGCCGGGAGGAGGAAAGTTGACCTTCAGGTGCTCCGCTGGGCCTCGCGTTGTAAAGCCCTCCAGTTCTTCTCCGGCGAAAACCACCCGGACCATATGGGGACTGAGGCGCTCCACCCGGATGACCTCAGCCAGGCGCGGTTTCTGGCGAACCCGGCGAACTTTCTGTTGTGATTGCGGTAGGCTCATCTAGACTCCTTTAAAAAAGTGTTCGTCCGACTTCATCAGATAGGTCTATGAAACGGACCCTTACATCCTTCAAAACCATGAAGGGATGCACAACATCCTTCATCGACCGGCGGGAATTATTAAGATCTTTTTGATCAGTTAGGTCTTTGAGAAAACTCTCACGCGGACCGAGGGAGCGAAAAGAGAGATCACTGTTGACCCATTCTACCGCCAACTAAACTCAATTTTTACCTGTAGCTAAACGAAAAGTCCAACTCTGCCTGTGCTGGTGCTGACTCCGTGTTGTTGCCAGTCGATTACAAGTTCGCGAAATAGCTCCGGGATTCTCATGGGCGATTTCTCTGTTCATCGTTGCTGCAGCTCTTGCTTCGAAAGCTAACAGCATCGCCTTCGCATGAAGGCCGCCGGCAAACCCGGTCAGCGATCCGTTTGTACCGACCACACGATGACAAGGCACGATAATCGATAGCGGATTTTTGGCATTGGCGGCTCCGACAGCCCGAGATGCCATGGGTGAGCCGACGGCCTTGGCCAACTTCAAGTAACTTTGGGTCCGTCCAAATGGGATTTGGCTCAAGGCCTGCCAAACCTTCTTCTGAAATTCGCTCCCGTCCGGCTCGAGCGGAAGATCGAAGTGAGTTCGTTTGCCGGCGAAATACTCCGAGAGCTGTCGCTCTGTCTCGAGCAGGATTGGCTGTTCAGGAGCGAGCTTCAGCGTGTCGAGCTTCACTCGATTTCGACGTTCCGGCTCCCAGAGGACTGCAACAAGAGCCTTGGAGCTTGCGACCAATTTGAGTTCGCCGACGGGCGATTTGATCTTCTTGTAGAAGAGAGTCATATTCATATCTCCTTTTTTCTCTTGGAAAGTGATTGCGCGAATTCCTTCCATAGGTAAATCGCCGCATAGGATCTCCACGGTTTTACAGCTGCCAAATCAAGATCGGGGTGAAGCTCGAGTGCCCGCTTAAGAATCAAATCGGTCTTAGGAAACGCATCAGTGTCACCGAGGGCTCTTAGGCTTATGTATTCGGCCGACCACGGGCCGAGGCCCTTGGTCTCGAGCAGCGCTTTCCGAAACGCCACCAGATCTTGAGTATCCGAAAGGGAAATAGCTCCACGCAGCACGCGACGGCTGAATTGTCGAATCGCCTCTCTGCGAGCGACGGTTGTCTTGACTTCGCTCAGCTCGGCCTTCGCCAGGACTTCAGGTCGAGGAAATAGGCGCGTCGGTGCTCCCGATACAGGGTGAACGATCTCATCACCGTAGCCGCGCACGAGCTGAGCGACAAGATTTGACCGATGTTCAGCCGAAACGAGCTGGCCCAGGATCGAACAGATCGCCGTCTCAAAGGGATCCCATCCCCGGGGAAGTCTCAGGCCCGGAAAGCGATCGCTGAGTTTTTTGAGAACCGGAACCCGAGCAAAGCAACGTGCAATCAGCACGGGATCGGAATCTAAATCGAACATTTTCCGGACACGACTTTCAACTTCGCAAAGAATCCTTCGGTTTCCAGTCACAATCCGGAGTTTCAATTGTGGCTCGCCGGCCAGCGCTTGAACCCGGAGAAAGCCGATCGTGCTATTAATGCGAAAAATTCGCTCAAAGGAATCTTCCACGACCCGTTCAACTCCCGGGATCGGATGAGATTGGTAGAACCGAATGATGGTCTGCCAATCGTAAGGAGACTTGAAATGAAGATTCAACTCGATCTCATCTCCGCGATCGTTCTTTGAACGAGCCCTTCTGAACGTGTCTCGCGGTTTCAACAACGATTTCCTACCCAGGCCGGCAGATTTTGCACGGGCGCATGCCTGCTCGCTCTGCCTGTCGCGGATCGGCGAAAAAGAGGATCTGTGCGCGGTCTACATGGGCCGCGGTCCGGCAGTCTCTTCGACAGTAAATCTTGCTCCCCTTGTGACCCCATACTACGCTATCGGGAATCCTAGCCTGCGCGCTATTCAGCTCGAAACCCTCGCTCCGAAGCAGTTGCAATTTGCGCGCGGCGCCGCCCGCGTATCCGCCGATCCGTCCGTCCGAGGAAATCACGCGGTGGCATGGAACATAGATCGGTATCGGATTATCGTGCAATGCATTGCCGACGGCTCTTGCGCTGTTTGCGGCTTGCAAGGCCGCGCCCAATGCCTGATAACTGATCAGCGCGCCACGAGGCACACTCTGCAGCTTGTCTAGAACCTTCTTTTGAAAAGGAGTTCCCACAAGACTCAGGTCGACTTTCTGGCGCAACGCCTTTGCGTCGCCGGCGAGATAGCGACGAATCTCCGCGCCGACTTCTCTGACGGTCCGTTGATCCTCGACAGGATCGAATGCCAATCGCAGCTTCTGGATCGTAGCTTCGAGATCACTGGCGCCGCGCAAATAAGAATTGAGCAAAACGCCGCCGGCGCTCATTGCCACCAGCAAATCGCCCAATGGCGATTTCACGATGCCCACGGCAGCCTGCGGCCGCCGAATGCGCTTCAACGCCTTATCGATACGGCCCCGAGTCCGGCGCAGCAATTCCTCGACTGCTTCGTTGCCGACTTCGTTGCCGATTGAACCAAGAAGAGTTTCGACTTTCATGAGTTTCACCATTTTGCCTTAATTTTTTTCACAGCCTGCGAAACGTTGGCTCGCGCGTTATCCTCGGTACAATCCATCGCCGTGGCTATTTCGCCGTAACCGAGGCCGGCGAAATAACGCAAATGCAGCGCCTCGCGCTGTCTTGTTGGGAGATCAGAGATTAATTCGCGCACATGGACAGCGGCGTAGCCTTCGTTTTCATGATCGAATCGATGATTTTTCCCAATCATGTCCGCTGCCGGTAATTCTTCCCTATCGGGTACGACCACGGCCGCCCAGCGAGCGCGATCACGGAATCGGTTCCGACACAGATTGGTGGCGATCGCATACAACCACGGCCTCACCTCGCTTTGAGGCTCAAGTCGGGGATAGGCGCGGTACGCGCGCAACCAGGTTTCCTGTAATAAGTCCGCCGCATCCTCGTGATCGCCTGATACCCGCAGCAGATAGCGCATGATTTCCCGTTCGTGGCGCTGCATGATCACCTCGAAAGGACGCGGTACGAGTAGCTTTTGTTG
>VBKY01000383.1 GCA_005879255.1 Deltaproteobacteria bacterium | reverse complement strand
GCCTAAATGCCTCACCGCCGGTTGGCGTCATGTGTCGATTTTCTCGTTCGCAGATTCATATAACGAGCGCGTTCGCGCGCGGCGTCGCTGCTTTTAAGTGATCGTGTCTATTATAGCGCGAACGTGAATCGGCGTGGTGCGGCAATGTACGGCGTGGCCTCAATATTGCTCGAGTTCAGAGACATGTTTTACAAACCGGTCAATGAGTCCAACGTTCGCAATCGCTGCGCGATCATCCTGGCTGCCGGAGAAGGCGTGCGGCTGCGATCCTTTGTCGAGAGTTTTCGAGGCGACGCGCTGCCCAAACAGTACGTGAAGTTTTTCGGCGACCGCTCGATGCTGCAGTCCACTTTCCAGCGAGCGCAACGATTGATTCCACGCGAACGTATTTTTACCGTCGTCGACCAGAGTCATTTCGAATTTGCCGAGGTCACGCAGCAGCTCGTCGATCAGCCGAAAACGCAGGTGGTCATCCAACCGAGCAATCGCGACACGGCGATTGGCTTGCTGCTGCCACTCGCGCATTTGCTGGAGCGCCACCCGGACGCGACCGTGGCGGTTTTCCCGTCGGATCATTTCATTTCGGACGACGATCTTTTTATGGCCCACGTCGATGCGGCCTTCGGCATTGTCGAACAGGACAGCGAGAAAATCGTCTTGATGGGAATTCCTCCCAGAGTTGCAGAGCCTGACTACGGTTATATCGTCCCTGCCGATGACCCGCCCAGCGCGTTTCCCTGCGGCGCGCAAATCGTGAGCCGTTTTGTCGAAAAGCCGGCGGCGGATGTCGCTCAAGAAATCGTTTCCCTTGGGGGACTATGGAACACTTTGGTGATGGTATTTAGGGCACAGAATTTTCTCAGCTACGTGCGCGCGATCAACAACCGGCTCTACAGTTACTTTTGGCGAATCCGTGACGCGCTCGGCGCGCATAGTTTGATGCGCGCAATGGAAAGGATTTATGAGCGGGCGCAGCCGGTTAATCTTTCAAAAGTCATTCTTGAAGAGTTGCCACGCCGCTGTCCCTCGCAACTTCTTGTCCTGCCGGTTCGAGGCGTTTACTGGTGCGACTGCGGCTCGGAAGAGCGCATAGGCGAATTTTTGAGCCATGCGGCAAACGTCGCAACCTCAAAACCAACGCTCAGGCAGGCATTGACATCGTCGCGCAACCACAAGGCCGTGCGCACGGTGTGATGTATGTTATCTACGCTCCGATGCCGAGAGCGACCGCGAAAGCATCGTTTGGGACGGATTATCGTCGGGCACGATCTCAGCAGCGGTGGTGCGACCGCGTTGGAATCCGCACTGGTTTTGGCGCGCCGATGCGATGCGACGATTCGACTGATACACGTGATCGAAGCGCATCATCATGCTCTGCATGTCTCACAGCCGAAGAGCCGGCAAAGCAAGATCGAAGAGAAGGTGACGAAATCGGGCGCCGATCTCGAGGAGATTGTCGAGAGTCGGACCGATTGCCGCCGGCGGATCAATTACGAAGTGCGGGTCGGCAATCCGTTTTTCGAGCTGATCCTTGCCGCTTGCGCGTGGCGCGCCGACCTGATCGTTGTCGGCGCTCCGGACCGCCAATTGTTTCACCTATTGGGCAGCACGGCCGAGCGATTGGTGCGCAAATCGTTCGTTCCGGTATTGGTCAGCCGCAAACCGCTAAACCAGATCGCCCAGCGTTTTTTAGTGCCGACGGATTTCTCTTTGGGAGCCAGGCGGGCGGCCGAAGTTGGCATCAACCTCGCCGATAGCTTCGGCGGGAGAATTTTTTTCTTTCATGCCTTCGATCCGACGCCTTGGTACAGTTATCCGTGCGATGAAGATACCCGCGGTCTGATAACGCTTCCGGAACTCACCGTGGATGATGTCGAAGGTGATTAGGCGTCATTTCTTCGTAGTTTGCCCACGACATCGGTGCCTTGGCAGGCGCGCACGGAGGAAGGCCGGCCGGTCGACATGATCGTGAAATACGCTGACGAGATCGCTGCGGATCTCATCATCATGGGGAGCCATGGGCGGACGGGCTTGGAGCATATGCTACTAGGCAGCGTGGCGGAAGGAGTAGTGCGCCGGGCTTTTCCTCCTGTATTAACCATACGACCGGAAGGGCTGCAGTTTAGCTTTTTGTAACCCGTCCGGATGAAACGGTTTAATCTATGAAGCAATTGCGCAGGCGGTCGCGATATTTACTCGGCATCTCGTTGCTCGCTGTCATCGCGACGATCGGGCTCTCGGTATGGGTTTCGATTCTGGCTGGCGAGATCCGCACCCTCAAAGACGACCAAGCGCGGCCAAACAATAGTGCACCGGCTCTTGACCTTAGCTCTTCGCCGGGCTTAGGTGAATTCATGACGACGATGCAATTGCACATGGGGAAAGTGTGGTTCGCGGGAAAATCGAGCAATTGGGATTTGGCGCGATACGAGCTCGACGAACTACGCGAGGCCATGGAAGCCGCGCAGAATTTGCATGCAACAAAGAACGGCGTCGATATCTCGAATGTGCTTGCGTCCGTGCTCCAGACGCAAATCAGCCAATTGAGCGAAGCCGTCGACAAAATGAATCAGAGCGATTTTACTCGCGCCTACGACGACGCGCTGAGCGCGTGTAACGGTTGTCATGAAACATCAGGACATCGATTTATCAAAATCACTCGCCCCATCGCGCCGCCGGTACCCAATCAACAATGGGATGTTTCGAGCTGAGACCTTCTGTTCCCAAACAAACGGCGATAATCTGAAGTTAAGCGCGAAGGTGCGTGCGAGTGACTTGTTCAACCGGCTATGAAGCGAACCTTGATGCTCTACGCAACTTGCGCGTTCAAATTCAAAAAGGAGGTACGATGATTATGCTCGGTAAAAACACTTTGTTTGTCATGGCGTTTTTTTTCATCGGCCTAAGCCTACCTTCTACACTGGTGGCTCAGGAGCGAGCCCGCGCGGACCTCAAGAACGCCGAAGGGAAAACTGTCGGAACGGCTGATTTGCGACAGACCAAAGAGGGCGTGCTGATTGCCTTGCGACTCACCGCATTGCCACCGGGGCTGCATGCGGTTCATATCCACGCAGCCGGGAAGTGCGAGGGTCCCGCCTTTACCAGCGCCGGAGCACATTTCAATCCGCTAAACATGAAACACGGACTAAAAAGTACCGATGGTCCGCATGCCGGCGACTTGCCTGATCTCTTTGTCAACAAAGATGGCGTGGGGCGCTACGAGGTTTTGGTGCAGAGTATTTCGCTTGGCGCGGGAAAACTATCGGTCTTTCAGCCCGACGGCAAGGCAATCGTCGTCCACGCAACTGCGGATGACAACGTCACGGATCCAGCCGGCAATTCCGGCGACCGCATCGCCTGTGGCGTGATTGCAAAGGCTCAGGCGAAGAATAAATAGAATTAGTGCTTCGTCGCGGCCAAGTGGATGAGTTTCGCCGAGACTCTAGCGAGAGATTGACTTGCCGCACAAATCTCCCAATGTCCGAACCGCGTGATCAATCTTTTCCGACCAAGCTTGGCCGCAGCTGAGCCTGATAAAATTCTTATATTTCTGCTGCGCAGAAAAAATCGGGCCGGGCGCGATGCTGATTTTTTGCTGCAAAGCTCGGCGATGTAACTCAAGCGAGTCTACCGAGCGCGGCAGTTCGACCCAGAGTACATAGCCGCCTTGCGGTCTGGTCACTTTGGTTCCCGTGGGAAGATATCGGCCAACCGCGTTGCTCATCTGCTGAACCTGGGTCATGAGTATCCGACGAATCTTTCTCAAGTACCGGTCGTATCCTCCGCTCTGCAAAAAATCTGCGATCGCCATCTGTGGAGCAGTGATGGTCGCCATGGAGCTGGTGAACTTAAGACTCTCGACTTGCGGTTTGAACCGGCCCGAGGCTGTCCAGCCAACTCGGTAACCGGGAGCCAACGTCTTCGAGAATGAGGAGCACAGCAGCACGAGTCCTTGTTTATCATATGCTTTTGCCGTTTTGGGTCGCGTCGCGCCAAAACACAAATCCCCGTAGATGTCGTCCTCGATAAGCGGAATCTCTCGCCGTGCAAGTAATTCGACTAATTCTTTTTTGTGGGCGTCCGGCATGCAGCTACCCAGGGGATTGCTGAAGTTAAGAACGAATAGACATGCCTTGACCCTTTGTCTCCTAATGGCCGAAGCCAACACATCTAGAATAATTCCGTCTCGCGGATCAGCGGGGATCTCCAAGGCCTTCATTCCCAGGCTTTCGATAATCTGTAGGGTTCCGTAAAAGGCCGGCGACTCGATCGCAATGACATCACCTGACTTTGCCACTGCCCGAAGACAGAGATTCAATGCCTCCATGGTTCCATGGGTAGTGACGATGTCATTTTCTGAGAGCCTGCAGCCCCAGTCGATCGAGCGTTTTGCAATTTCGTGCCTGAGCGGCGCATAGCCGGGAGGGAAATCGTAGCTCAAGGCGCGGGCTCCGGACCTCGCGGTGGCCGCGGCCATTAGCCGATTCAGCCGTTTGACGGGAAGATGGTCCGGGCTCGGAGTTGATAATGCCAATTGAACCATCTCTGGGTCGTGTGCGGACTGAAAAACCTGTGCGACAAGTTCACTCACCCCCACACGGGTGACAAGCGGGGATGGACTGGACGGTTTAGGCTCGGGTGGAAGATGACGCGTCGGCGTTACGTAAAATCCTGACTGTGGCTTGGCCTCGATCCAATCCTTGTCTTCAAGGACCATGTAGGCTTGGAGCACAGTCGAGATGCTAACCTCCATCTGCGCACTCAGCTTCCTGATCGACGGAAGGCGCTCGCCGGCGTGCAACGTGCCCTGGTCGATAAGTTGGGTGATGTGATCCGCGACTCGCTCGTAGAGCAGTTCCTCGCTTCTCGTTTCTTGTTTAGCCATGCGCCGATACTAACGCTCCCGTCACTTTTTTGGCAGATACAGCAGCCGCGAAAGACGACCAGTACAGTTGGCAAAAACTAGAACTGTTATGGTGCTAATTTCTTGTAACTGAATCTGTACTCTACTGGTTGGGATGGTTAATTTGCAACTCGAAGACGCCCGGGAAGCGAATATGAAGGAATTATTTCATACCGAGGATTGCGGGCTCTCCCTGATCTGTCGCTGTTGTCGCGGCCCAGTCTTTGAGCAACGCTTAACAAGAGCCGACCGCTTGAGGGTGCAACGCGAACTCTGGGCGCAGAAAGATCGGCGTCGTTACGGCTTCCGAACAAGACCCGCCAAACGACACGTGCAGCAATTTTTCATCTTTCCCATTTTGGCGTTGTTCGCGCGGGTAATGCGTCTGTTGTAGAGATCTAGCAGCTGCTGAAAAAAGACACTCATGCTTCGAGAGCCTCATGCTTCGACAGGCTCAGCAGAACGGAAATTCTCCAATGATTTCAATCTATCCTCCGTTCGTCCCTTCGACATACTCAGGGCAGGCTCTGAGCTTTGTCGAAGGATGAACGGCATTTTTCAACCCTGCTAGACAGGAACGGTGAGACTTACGAAAACTATCGGCATCGTCGGTGGCATGAGTTGGGAGTCGTCAGCCGAGTATTATCGTCAGCTTAACGAGAGCATCAAAACAAAATTAGGACCGACTCATTCCGCAGAGCTGATAATGTACAGCATGGATTTTCACCGAGCTGCGCAACTGGAACGGGAGGAACGGTGGACCGACCTGGCAACACTTCTGATCGGCGCAATAACGCGACTCGAAAAGGCGGGTGCTGATTTTGTAATCATGGCCTCGAATACAGCTCACA
>VBKY01000382.1:11416-17189 GCA_005879255.1 Deltaproteobacteria bacterium | reverse complement strand
TTCGCATATGGATCGTTTGCTTCAGCGCCAGGTGGATCGAGAGCGAATCACACTAGTCGATGGTAGCGATCGTTCCAATCCCATCATGATTGGCGCCAATGACCTTTTTCTAGCGACGGCTTGGTGGACCGCGCAAATGGCGAAAGATGGGGTGCAAAAAACGAACTATGACAAATTTATTTACCTGATACAGGATTTTGAACCGATTCTTCATGAAGGCTCAACTTATCAGGCTCTAGCGTTGGACACCTATGGTCTTCCTCATATTCCGATTATCAACTCCAAGTTGTTGCGGGATCATCTTATCGAGGAAGGGTGCGGCCGCTACTCACACCAGGCATTTGCGGACGACGCACTGATCTTCGAACCGGCGATCGATCGGAGTCGCTTTTTTCCCGATGTCCGAAAGAAGGGGGATCCTGGAGTTCCCAAACGGCGAGTTCTACTTTTCTATGCTCGACCCACACATGCGCGGCGAAACCTGTTCGAAATAGGTGTGGTCGCGCTGCGCAAAGCCGTTGCCGGCGGTCTTATTGAAAAGGACACCTGGGAAATATGGGGTATGGGAGAAAAATTCGATGCCGTTCCGCTGGGCAAGGATGTTTTTCTTCACCCCCTTCCGTGGATGAGTTTCGACGGTTACGCCGAACGGGTTCGAACTGCTGATCTGCTACTTTCATTGATGCTTTCACCGCATCCAAGCTACCCTCCTCTCGAAATGGCGGCATCGGGAAAGTTAGTCGTTACCAATAGCTTCTCGGTGAAAACTGCGGAGCGGATGCGAGCACTGTCGCCCAATATTCTGGTCGCGGCACCTAACCCTGACAACGTTGCGGCCGTCTTGAAAAACGCAGTGGGCCGCATCAACGCCGGTCTCCCTAGCTATGACCCATTCGGAACGATCGATCTCCCTTCGAATTGGGATGAAAGCCTTCGTGGAATCGTTTCCACCCTGAAGAAACGAATTGATGGGCTCCGAAAAACTCCTTCGCGGCACGCCAAGTTCCTTAGCAACGGTTATCCCGTAAGGGAGAAGTCGAACTATGAACGATTTCGCAAACGCCGCTTGAGCGAACGCCGCCGACGCGGTCACTACCGTCAAGATCCAGGACTCCTCAGTTTCTTCACCCCGGTATTCGACACCGAGCCAAAATATCTTGAAGAATTGGCTGGCAGCATCTTCCTACAGGACGGCGGCACCAATTTCGAATGGCTGATTCTCGACAATGGCTCCACTAATGAAAGTACGCGCGCAACCCTGCGGACAATTGCCAAACATCGATGTGTGCGTCTGGAGAGAGTCGAGAAGCCTCTCGGCATCATCGGAGGGTCGCGCTACTGCTTGGAGCGCGCTACAGGTCGCTACATTTTGCCGTTAGACCACGACGACATCGTCGAACCGGATTGCGTCCATGTCCTGACGCGCTTCGTGCGTGAGGCTGGATTTCCAGCATTGCTTTATACCGACGAGGACAAAGTGGCCGATGGCCGGTTCGTCTCACCCTATTTTAAGCCCGGGTGGGATCCAGTCCTGTTTGTTCATTCCTGCTACATCGCACATCTTTGCGCAATGGACCGTGAGAAGGCGTTAGCGCTTAACCTCTACAGCGATTGCGGGACTGAGGGCTGCCCTGACTGGGACAGCTTTATCAGGTTCATGAATGCCGGATATGTGCCCCTTCACATACCGGAGGTGCTGTATAGCTGGCGGACACATAGCCATTCAACATCGGGAAACATCGCCTCCAAGTCCTACATCTCGGATTCGCACCGGACGACCCTACAAAGATTTTTAGACCATGCGAACGTACCGCATATCGAATTGATCCAAAGCCCACTTTTCAATTATGGAGTGGACTGGTGGTTTCGGCGGAAGCGTTGTAATCCGGCTCCATACCTTTCCATCTTCATCGGCCGGGAACCGACTGCCTCAGTTACCGGCGACATTCCTAAGCAAATTCCTGTCTCACTCAAGCCTTCCGAGGGAATTGGCCGACTTGCGGAAATCCTGGGGCAACGGGGTGGTGAGCTTGTGCACATATGCTGGGATGGCATTACACCTGATAGTGATGAGTGGTTCTGGGAAGCGATGGGCCTGATTGAGTTATTCCCAGATGCAGTGATGGTTGGCGGCACCCTGCACAATGGTAGTAAGGTGTTGGACGGCCCTAGGATTTTCGGGTTCGGGGACGGGTTCGATTGTCCGGACCGTGGCCAACTGCTGTCTGACCCAGGTTATTTCGCAAAGATGTGGAAGCCACACTCAGTCTCAGCGATATCCACAGGGCATTGTGTAGTGAGATACAGTTTCCTAGTGGATGCCCTTCCCGAGCTAATCCAGGCCCAGGTGCCACTGGAGATGCTGGGGCCTTGGTTGGGCGCATTGGCACGGGAGGCAGGCAAACGCGTCGTGTTCTCGCCATTCATCCGCGCCTTTGCCAAAGGAGTCCCTGAGGATCAGGCTAACCCGAAAAGCCGAGCGCATTTCCTGTCCCGCTTCTGGCACCTTCTGCCTGAGAAGCAATTGCTTTCCCCAAGGCTTAGTCTTAATGCCGCCTCTGCCTATGCTCTTGTTTCCGAGTCTGAGATAGAGCAGCATTTGAAGCGCTTGCAGCACGGAACCCTGGCATATCCAGATTGGCTCGATTTTGAAATCCGGCGTCGAGCCAGCAGGTACCCGTTGCCAGATAATGTTGCAACCATTTCAATCCTTACAACCGTATATCAGGGAATCAACATTGCCCTTCTCGATGCTTTAGCGAACTCGATCGCCAAACAGACAATAGGCGCGGCTCAATGGGTAATCGTGGCGCACGGTCCAATTTCCGAGGACATCCTGGGACACATTCGTGTTAAGGCAGAAGCGCTCTGGGGTGCGACCCTTGTTGTTGAGCCTCAACCTCTGGGCATAATGGGTGCCATGCTGCGATGCTTGGAATATGCGCAGGGCCAGTACATTGTGCCGGTGGATGCTGATGACGTGTTGACCATTGACGCTGTCCAGATACTGACCCACGAGATCGACCGACTAGGTCAGCCAGAATTAATTTATTCCGATGAGGACTTGCTAGTTGATGAAAAACCCGCCGCCCCCTACCTTCGGGGTACTTTCGACCCTGTATTAAATCTTGAGAGCTCTTACATCTGGCATCTGTGTGCCATAAAGCGCGAAAGCGCCGTCGAATTTGAACTGTATACCGATGCTGAGGCGACCTGGTGTCACGACTGGGACAGCGTAATGCGTATAACCAACGCTGGTGGTCGAATTGAGCACGTCGGGGAGATTCTCTATCATTGGCGCCAACATCCTAGTTCTACGACCAATCAGTCGGTGGGTGATCCAAGATCCCTAGAATCGGTCCGTCATGTTCTTGAGCAGCAAACTCGCCGCACCCCATATCCGGAGCGGTATGCGGTTGAATCATGGCCGCTGTATCGTGGAATGAGGGAGCTTTATATCGCAAGGAAGGAGGTTGCGCTCCCCGAATTAGTTTGGGTCGGAGACGTCCTGCGCGGAGCCCTTGGAGGTAAACCTAGTAATGACGCCGTTTTGGTGGTGACCTCCGGCGACCTGACGATTGAAAACGAAGCTGTCTACGCGGAAGTGGCTCGACTCTTTGAATTGCATCCGAGTGTAGCGGCAGTCGGTGGGCGTGTGCTTGACCCTGATGATCGCATTGTCGAGGGTTGCCTAGTAATCAATCAAGCCGGAGCGTTTGAGAGCCCATGGGAGGGTCGCAACGCGGTGGATCCGGGTCCCTATGCCTTAGCTCTCAAGCCTCAAAGCGTGGACGGCGTAGGCTCTTCTCTGGCGTTCTTTAGACTCCAGGCGCTAAGGGATATTGACTGCTCTTTGCCGGATGAGTCGACTGTACTGACCTCTTGGGTAGCCGACATATGCGACAGAATTAACGAGGCGAATTGGAGGATTGCCTTTTCCCCGTTGGTTTATGCGCGGACTACCAAAGCTTGGCCAGTTACTCGTCAATTTAGGGAGCCCCCCCGCCTATCATCGCAAACAAGCAATCATGCAATTGACCACCAGATTGTTGGGGTTGAATCAAGCTGAATCCAGGGTACCGGTTAAGGTTTTGTGCGGGAAGCGCGGGATTTCGGATCAGAGGTTATATAACTGGAAGGCAAGATACTCGGCTGAGCGTCTTGGACCTGAAGCGCTTGAAGAAACTCGATGCCGTCGGAGCGCCGGGAAGTAGCACGCGATATAGCCCATGAATGGCTCAGAAGCTAAAACGAGGAACGGCCCCATGAAACGGCTCGGAAGCTTGTGTCCGCCATGCCTTCCTAGCGCCGACCGAATCATCGACAATCTCTACTTCTGAGTTGTCTACTTGGCTGGGGAGCTTACGTCGGCACTTCCGTTGCCGGTTTCGACGAGGATTGGAATCCACTACGACATGTACAAAATAGTCTATCCGAGCGACTGGCAGACCGTTGGCTCGCGATTCGAAGTCTGGGTCAGCACCGATGAGCGCAACCGCGAGCTGGACACGTACGTCGTCGCCCTGGAAGATTTCAAGTGCAACGGGGCTCTACACGCGCGCGCGTTGGCCCAGGTTCCGATCATGCGTCATACGGACCTGATGCGCGGGGAAGTCGATCGTCCCTTATCCGATGGTCAGTATGTGATTTGCCTGCGGGATCCGACCCGTGGCGCTGCGCTGGCAGCGAGCGGCATCCATGTAGACACGGATATCGACCGTTGGGCCGATTACTTCGGACACATGCTGAAACTTCGCATGCAGCGCAGCTCTTGTGCACAGCCTTCGCTACACAGCGAAGACAGACCGTCTCCCGTGTTTTCGATTATCACCACCGTATACAACACGGATCCGCTTTATCTGGACGAATTGGCAGGTATGGTAAGGAGCCAGACTTTCGGTGACTTCGAATGGCTGCTGCTCGATAATGGCTCGGAGCGAAAAGAGACGATCGAGGCGGTCGACAAAGCTGCCTGCCTGGATGCGCGTATCCGGCATTTCCGCGTCGAGAAGAACATCCACATCATAGGCGGCAACCGGTACTTGTTGGAACGGGCCCGCGGCCGCTTCGTGGTGCCCATCGATTCGGATGATCTACTCTACGTTGACGCCCTGGAGATCGTCGCGCGCGAATGTCTGTCCGAGGATGCCGCCGATTTTTATTTCAGCGACGAACAGAAGGTTACCCCGGTAGGCGCGCCGAATGATCTCCTCTGGCGTCCGGAATGCTCGCGACTGTTCGCCACGGCCACCTGTCCGGCCGCCCATTTGATGATATACCGGCGCGATCTCGGCCTGGCGATAGGCGCATACACGGAGGAATATGCCCAGGGCAGCCACGACTGGGACACGTTCTTGAGGCTGATTGACAGCGGAGCGAGGCCCGCCCGCATCCAGGAGGTACTTTATGGGTGGCGGATGCACCCGCAGTCTGCGGCGCTCAGCGCGGGCTCCAAGGATTACCTGGTGTCGTCCCAGAAAGAGGTGGTGCTGCACAGCTTGCGCCGACGTCGCCTGGACCAGCACTTCACCCTCGATCATGCCAAGGGGGCGATTGGCTACTATCACTTAGTGCGCATCAGAAAGGCACCACAAGCCCTTGCCGTGGACTTCGTGCTGCGTTCGCCGTTCGGCGAGCAGTTCGAAAACCTGCGCGAAAATTTGCGGCGACTTGATTATCCAAACCTGCGGTTGCGGGTACTCAAGTTCGGCGCCGGCGGCACCAGCGATATCCTCCACAGATTGAGAGCCGCGGCATGGGGGATAGACTGGGT
>VBKY01000382.1:0-11399 GCA_005879255.1 Deltaproteobacteria bacterium | reverse complement strand
ATCGGAGGTGCCGGCTGGCGCATTCGCGAAAGCGGTAATCGACTGCAGCGTCCGCATTACAGATTCCGGCTGGCTATGGGATGCGCTTGGCACATTGGAACTGGACACTGATACCGGCGTGGTGACCGGTCCGATCCTGACCGAGCAGGGAATGATCGCTTCTATCGGATATTTTGCGGGTCTGGATGGGTTTTTCGGAACGCCTTGTCCCGGACAGCCGCTAGATACTGCCTACAATGCCATCGGATACATCCGGCGGCATCTGACGGCCGCCCATTCGGGATTCGTATTGGTCCGGGGCGACGTCATGAAACAGTGCGGCGGTCTAAAGTCCGTTGATAGCGACGACGCGCTTTACGGGATCGAGTTTTGCCTGCGCTGCCTCGAGCACGGTATTCGCACCGCGTATACGCCCCGCATGTCGGCGACGCGGCGGCGTCCGTTCACGTTCCCCGTGGGTTCGAGCGATGTAGCGATGCGTGCCACCATCGCCGCGAAATATGCCAACCGTATCGCCGTTGACCCGGGTTACGCACGTTACCTGGTGACCGATTCTCGCAAGTTCGGAAAGGTGAACTTTTTCTCCGCCGACTGATATTCAAGTTGATTGCGAGAATGCTGGCCTCTATGCCTTGGCACTTAAACCCCAAAGCGTCGTAAGCACGAGGAGCTAAAAATTACCCGGAACAACAGTGGGCTTCTGGGAATGGCACTGAGAGATGGCCCGATCAGGCCATATTCTGCGTTGAATAATGCAATGGAAATTCAAGATCACCTATGGAGAGATCATGAAGAAATATTTATTAGTTGTTGCTGTATTCGCATTCCTAATCGGATGTCAAAAGTCGGCCGACGATAACCAAACCAATCCTGCCATTACCGAATTAAATCAAAATAAAAAACTCGCTATTGACTTGTCTAACAAAGCGTTAATAGGCGTTGGTACTTATGACGAAACAGGTGGAATCAAAAAAATTGTAGTAACCCCAGGCAAAAAAGGCTTGGTTCTCTTTGGCCCGTATTTACCCCTTCAAGAGGGGTCTTATGCCGTAAAATTTTACTTTGATCTTAGTGGCCCTGCTAATGTGGTCGCAGCCACAGTTGACTTCACTGTTATCGATAAAGCACGTAATGTTGTTGAAGTGCTGAAACCTACAGATGTCATCTTTACTGCGAGCAAAATAGAACAGGCGGTAGAGCTCTCATTTAAAGTTCCGTCTAATAAGAATAACAACTTGCTTTACGAATTTCGCGTCACTAGCAGCGGAGCTGGAAGCATTGTAGTTAAACAAATATTACTCACCAAGAATAATTAACTAGGAATTTTCACGAAGTATCTCTTTCGATATAATTTCTATAATAAGGAGAAAAATCAGATCTAGATGACCTAAAGATACCGCATCGCGAACCATCAGTACGAGAAGTTGGCTCAGTTCGGTCAGGGTGGGAAACAGACGATAGGCGCGGCTCAATGGGTAATCGTGGTGCACGGTCCAATCTCCGAGTACACCCTGGGACACAGTCGTGTTAAGACAGAAGCGCTCTGGGGTGCGACCGATGTTGTAGAGCCTCAACCTCTGGGCATAATGGGTGCCATGCTGCGATGCTTGGAATATGCGCAGGGCCAGTACATTGTGCCCGGTTGGATGCTCGCAACGCGGGGCTATCAAAGGATGTAAGAATGGATACGCATAGATTTTATGAGTTTGATATTCCAATCGACCTTTTAAATATGACGGGGGGAGGGGTTGAGACTTTTGATGCAATAGCTGATGCGCACATAAGTAATTTAAAAAAATTTATCGGAATATCTCCAGATCAGTCAATCCTTGAAATAGGATGTGGCATTGGCCGAGATGCGATCCCGCTGACGAAGCTTCTTTCTGAAAACGGGAAGTATCTGGGGGTGGATATCATTAAACCTTCGATTGACTTTTGTAATAAAAATCTAAAAGCGAGATACAAAAACTTTGACTTTATTCATTACGATGTTGCGGATCAGCTCCATAACCCAAACGGAACGATAAAGACAGCTGACATCAAACTACCCGTTTCAGATCAATCCATCGATCGCATAATCGCATGGTCGGTTTTCACGCATCTGTATGAAAATGATATTCGCCATTATTTAAATGAATTTCGTCGAGTATTAAAAAGTGACGGGCTGACCTATGTAACGGTATTTATTGTTGATGATGTGATTCTAAATTCTGCGCGCAGGACGAATTTAACGCCTTTTAATCTCACGTTCGAGCACTTATTGGCAGAAGGTTGTTTTATAAATGACCCTGCATTTCCATTAGGTGCTATTGCATACACGCGAGATGCTCTCCACGCCATGATTAAGGATGCGGGATTAGAGTTGAATCGTGATTTTTTGCGAGGAGCTTGGAGTGGTTTTTTTTCAGAGCCTGAAGATGGTCAAGATGTGATGATTCTAAATACCCATCGCCATTGATATTTAGATTAAGAACATGAAGGAACCATATTGGGTGATGGACCTGGCACCGTGATTTTACGAACGGCACCCGCCGGATTAAGTTGATGTGAGTCCTTTTAAGGCATAACGATCTATGGAACCTATCCGCCGGCGCAAGATTGCTCTTGAAGGAATAGACCCCTGCGTCATGGTGGGCCTAGAGATCGGCCCTCTATCTCAACCTATTGTTGACAAGCGTGAGGGTTACCGGGTGAAGTATGTTGACCATGACAGCACGGCAGCATTGCGATCACGATTTGCAGGTGATCCCAACGTACGGTCCGAGGATATTGTCGACGTGGATTATGTCGTCGGAAATGACACCGGGATACTCGATCTTATTACTGATGAGCGATTCGACTATATCCTTGCCTCCCACGTTTTCGAGCATGTCCCCAACCCCGTGCTATGGCTTCAGGAAATGTACGCGCTGCTCAATCCAGGCGGCAGGCTATCGCTCATCATTCCCGACCGGCGCTATACCTTCGACGTTATCCGCCCGCAGACTTCTCTCGGCGAATGGCTGGAAGCCTATTATACTGAGAGGAAGCGACCTACGTTTAGCAACGTTTTCGACCAGAATTACTACTGGCGAGTGGTTGATGCCGGCGCGGTTTGGGCCGGGACATGCAATCCCTGGGCATTAGAAGCGCCTGGGCCAAAGAAAGCGACGCTTCAGTATGCACAGGCCGCGCTAAGCGGGAGCGATTATATCGATGTTCATTGCAACACCGTGACTGATAGTGAGTTCGCTTTCCTGTTCTCAGGACTCCGGGAATATGGGCTAACGGACTTCGAGTTGTTGAGCCTTCGACCTTGCGAGCCGAACGAACTTGAGTTTTTCGTGCAGTTGGGGAAGGCGCCTTTGTTTCGTAACAAGGAATTAGCTAAGCGCGATAGTCCGATGGCCAGCATCAACCAAGCCGTGGCTGAACTCCATGGGCAGATCACCGATCTCAGCCGAGTTGTGTCTGAGCGAGATGAACAGATTGTCAAGCTCGTCAAGGCTATCTCTATTCGTGACGAACAGATCGCAAATCTTAGCCAAGCCGTCCAAGTTTACCAGAACTCGACAAGTTGGCGTGTGACCCGACCGCTGCGAACCGTTGGGGATCAGATCAAGCGTGTGAATCATGCCCTAGCTGAAACCAAGGCGGCAAAAAGTCTTGCTCAAAGCCGTCTCCGTTTCCATATCGACAAACCCATCTGGCTCGTGAATATCGTGAAAGATTCATGTCTCGTGTCGGGTTGGGCCGTCAACCTAGGAACTGGTTCAGCTGCGGAAGTGAGAATTGTCATCGGTAAAACGTTGCACCGCCCACGCCCGCAGCAACGAGAAGATGTGCAGCGGGCTTTTGGCGCCGCGTGTGAACTCCCTCAGGACACAGGCTTCGCCAGCGTGATTGCGCTTCCGGTTGGCATCCATCGGATGCGGATTGAAGTGAAAGGCGCCGACGGCGTTTGGACGACCATTCGCCGGGCGCTGTTGCTCCGCATACCAGGGAAGAGTCGCGCGCAACGAGCAGAGCCTCGATTGTCATACAAGGCCTGGGTACGTCTAGAACAGAAGCAACTGGAAGCAGAGCTTCCCGATATCAGGCGTCATATCGACGTGATGTTATATAAGCCTGTATTCACCGTTATCGTCGACGCGAGGCCAGGAGTCATCGGCCTGGAAGATACGATGCGGTCGATTCGGAAACAGTTATATCCCCATTGCGAGGTGAGCGTTCTCTCGGATGTAGACGCTCAATTCGCATCCTCCCTGCCCGACGACGTGAAAAGACTGAAAGATACGTCGCTCTCCGACATTCGGGGAGACTTCATTGTCTTCATTCAGAGCGGGCCGCGGCTTGCCGTAAACGCGCTCTATGAATTTGCCAGCGCGATCAACCAGTACCCGGATATTGATCTGGTCTACGGTGACGAGGACTCCTGTAGCGCCTCCGGCGTTCGGAGCGATCCGTTCTACAAACCAAGTTGGAGCCCCGACTATCTAGAGACGTTTAACTACATCGGATTTCCAGCATGCTATCGCACGACGGTTGCGCGCGGCTGCTTTGATAAGGCCCACGTGTACGACTTCGTTCTCCGATTCACGGAGCGCACGACAAAGGTGCTGCATATTGCGAAGATCCTTGGCCACGTCGTCGAGAGCCGCAGGGAGGGAGAAGCAGCGTCGGCCAATGCGGCCAATCTAGACATTGCCGCGCTCTCGGGGCGACTGAGTCGCACGGGTCGCCGGGGGTCCGTCCGCGAGCATGAATTGCACAAGGGATGTTACGAAATCCGGCTCGATCTCAGAGGTTCCCCGCTTGTCTCCGTGGTCATTCCGACGGCGGGAAAAATCGTCAAAAGAGGAGAGTGCCGGATCAACCTTATCGAAAATGTGATCCGCCAGATTCGCGAACGATCGACGTACAACAACATCGAGATCATCGTCGTCGACAACGGGGATCTTTCGCCCAGCCAACTGCGCGCGCTCGCGGAAGCCGAATGTCGGCGGATCACCTATTCCAGTCCGATCGTCAATATAGCCAAGAAGTTGAATCTCGGGGCATCCATCGCGAAGGGTGAACTATTGCTGCTGATGAACGATGACATCGAAATTCTTACTCCCTCATGGATCGAGAGACTGATCGAACACTTTGAGAAGCCGCACGTCGGTGTTGTCGGCGCAAAGCTTCTTTATCCTGACGAACAAACCCAACACGTAGGGATTGTCGTAAACTTCGGAGAGCCAGATCATGTGAGACGCCTGTTTCCCAGAAACGACGCCGGCTATTTTTTTAGCACGTGCGGGGTGCGCAACTACTCCGCGGTGACGGGTGCCTGCATGATGACGCCGACGACAGTCTATCGAGAGGTCGGGGGATTCAGTGAAGAGTTCGCTGTAATCTACAATGACGTTTACTTCTGTATGAAGGTCCAGCGGCAGGGGCGTTGGGTAGTGTATGCACCGAATGTCGAACTAATTCACATGGAATCACAGTCTCGGGTCGCTTCACTCGATCCGGACGAGGGCGCATCGTATCAGAAGAAGTGGGCTGCAGAGATCGTCTTTGACCCGTTCTACAACGAACGGTTTCTTACGGTAGCGCCGCCGACCTTTTTGCCTTGCATCAATCAACGAATGCTATAAAGGAAAAAATCGAAAACTCCTCAAAGTGAAGGTCCCTTGGCAACGGTCGCAGTCGCGTTTTTGGCTCGAGGTGCAGATGATGGATGGGATGCTTCCTGCGCACGCTTTCTTGCGTCGTACCGGCGGTATCGCCCTGGGATCGACCATTTGCTGTATGTGATATTTAAAGGTTTCTCCGACGCCTGTGCTTTGAACGAAGCCGAGAACCTATTCAAGGGTGTGCGTCAGACTCCGGTCTTTCTCGACGACAACAGCTTTGACATTGGCGCCTATATAGAGTGTGCGGATCAAATCAGCATCTAATCTGTGTCCTGAATACATCTAGCGAAGTATTGGCTGACGATTGGCTTTGGAAACTCGCAAAGAACCTAACGCAACCGAATGTCGGTTTGGTTGGAGCTACGGCCTCGTACGAGAGTCTGGAAGAGTTGAATAATGGCTTTCCGGTATTTCCGAACATTCACATTCGGTCGAATGCTTTCATGATCGATCGAAATTTGTTTCGTCATATTACTGAGGGATTGGTAGTCTCCGAAAAGATTGATACCTTTCGCTTCGAAAGTGGAGCACAAAGCTTAACGAGACAGATTATCGCCATGGGTCGAGAGGTTCTCTTGGTAGGTCGCAACGGGCGGGGTTATTCGCCAAAGTGGTGGCCCATGAGCAACACGTTTAGGCAAGGGACGCAGAGCAACCTCCTGATTGCGGACAATCAGACACGCAATTTCGCTGCTAATTCTTGGCCGGAAAAACGAGAAATCGCACTCACGACCTGGGGGCAGTATATTAACGGGGGGGAATTATTAGATAATGAGAGTGTTAAAGGAATTTCAAAAAGGCGGGGCCTATTTCCGAGACGTTGGACGGTCTTGCGAAGTGAGTGAAGCACTAGTTAATGTCACACGTTCAACGATGAAAGGGATCGCGGGCGATTTCTCAGACCATGAATAGTACAAAAGTCGTTATCTTGGCGGGCGGGCTCGGCACGCGCATAAGCGAAGAATCAAGCACTCGCCCAAAACCAATGATCGAAATAGGCGGCAAGCCGATCCTATGGCACATTATGAAGATATATTCCTTTTATGGGATAAATAACTTCGTAATCTGCTGCGGGTACAAGGGGTATGTAATCAAGGAATATTTCGCCAATTATTTTTTGCACATGTCGAATGTCACCTTCGACCTAAAGCATAACAAGATGGAGATTCACCAGAATAGCGCGGAGCCCTGGCGAGTCACCCTGGTTGACACGGGTGAGCACACGATGACCGGCGGACGGTTGAAAAGAGTGCGCGATCATATAGGCGATGATGACTTTTGTTTTACTTACGGAGACGGTGTCGGGGACGTGGATATTTCGTCGCTCATGACTTTTCATAAACAGCACGGACGCCTTGCAACATTGACTGCTACCCAAGCCCCCGGGCGCTTTGGTGCACTAAACCTAGATGGCCATCGTATTAAGAGTTTTCAGGAAAAACCGCAGGGTGATGGCGGGTGGATCAATGGTGGATTCTTTGTCCTTTCTCCAAGAGTTCTTGATTACATTGATGGGGATCACGTTACCTGGGAGCGCGAGCCAATGGAGCGTCTCGCTCGCGAGGAGCAAATGAACGCTTGGTTCCATCGAGGTTTTTGGCAGCCGATGGACACCCAACGAGATAAGAACCATCTTGAGGATCTCTGGGCCTCTGGCAAAGCGCCTTGGAAGGTGTGGTGATGAGCCGCAGCTTCTGGAAGGGCAAGCGGGTTTTTTTGACCGGACACACTGGGTTCAAAGGCGGGTGGCTTGCGCTGTGGCTAGCTGACATGGGTGTACAAGTGCATGGTTACGCCCTCTTGCCGCCGACCGACCCAAGTCTTTTTGCGGCGGCGGAAGTTGGTAAGAGCATAGCGACCAGCGAAATTGGAGATGTTCGTAATCCGGACAAGCTCTGTCGTGCCATGCAGGCCGCACATCCGGAAATAGTCTTTCACTTGGCTGGTCAACCACTGGTGCGCGCCTCCTACGCTCATCCCGCAGAAACATATGCAGTGAATGTGATGGGTACAGTTCATTTGCTCGATGCCGTGCGCGTTACTCCGGGAGTTAAGGCTGTGGTGAATGTCACTACCGACAAGTGTTACGAGAACCGGGAATGGGTTTGGTCCTATCGCGAGAATGAGGCCATGGGTGGCCACGATCCTTACTCCAGTAGCAAAGGCTGTTCGGAATTAGTTACCGCCGCCTATCGCGGATCGTTTCTGAAGCCTGCCGGAATCCACATCGCTAGCGCTCGAGCGGGCAATGTGATTGGTGGTGGTGACTGGGCAGTAGATAGACTCATCCCCGATTTTTTCCGGGCATCGAATGCGAGCAAGGTACTGAAGATTCGCTCTCCCAATGCAACTCGCCCATGGCAGCATGTGTTAGAACCGCTTTTTGGTTACATGATGCTGGCGGAGAAGCTTTACACTGAAGGTGAAGACTTCGCCGAAGCTTGGAATTTTGGCCCCGAGGAAGCCGATGCACGCCCGGTGAAATGGATCGCAGAATATCTTTGCAGCCAGCTGCCCGGTTCTCATTGGCAATGCGACAGCGTGCCACAACCGCACGAAGCAAACTATCTCAAACTAGACAGTTCCAAGGCAAAGGCAAGGCTGGGCTGGCATTCGCGCTGGAATCTGGAAACGGCTCTTGGCCATACGCTCGCTTGGCATCTTGCATGGAAGCGCGGGGTTGATATGACCGCCAAGAGTATCGAGCAAATCCACGCGTACGAGGAAGCATCCAATCACACATGAGTGCGCTCTTCGACATTTTGGATTTGCCAATCCAAGGTTTGAAGTTGCTGCAGCGCAACCCCATTGGCGATCACCGTGGCTACCTGGAGCGCATGTTTTGTTCAGAGGATCTGAAATTGCTCATTCCTGGCAAAAGCATAGTTCAGATCAACCACAGCTTTACAGCCATGCATGGGGCGGTGCGCGGGCTACACTTTCAATATCCACCGTATGCCGAGACTAAGTTCGTGAGCTGCTTGCACGGCGAAATATTCGATGTTGCAGTGGATCTGCGCCGCGGCTCTCCTACCTTTTTACACTGGCATGCGGAAATCTTGAGTGCCGACAATCACAAGACGCTGGTAGTTCCGGACGGCTTCGCCCATGGGTTCCAAACGCTAACGAAGGATTGTGAATTGCTCTATTTACACACTAGTGCGTACCACGAAGATGCCGAAGGTGGCTTGAACGCACGAGATCCAAGACTCGACATCCAATGGCCACTACCAATCGCCGAGCAATCGATGCGTGACGCTGCGCATCCTTTTGTGTCGAATGATTTCAGGGGGATTTCGTTTTGAAATGCAGGCACTGCGGTTTTAATCTCCATTTATCCTTGGTGGATCTTGGAAGCGCGCCGCCCTCCAATGCTTACCTAACGATGGAAACACTGCGCGCCCCAGAAGATTGGTTTCCCCTCCGTGTGCTAGTGTGCGAACGCTGCTGGCTGGCGCAGACCGAAGACTACACAGAGGCGAATAAATTGTTCGATGCGGAATACGCTTACTTTAGCGGTTTTTCTAGCAGTTGGCTGGCGCACTGCGAGCGCTATATAGCCGATATGGTCGGGCGTTTTAAATTGAAGACCGATAGCCATGTGATAGAAGTGGCCGCCAACGATGGTTCCCTGCTTCAGTATGTTAAAGCCCGTAATATCCCTTGTACAGGGGTGGAGCCAACGGCTAGCACTGCTGCTGCCGCTCGGGCTAAAGGTATTCCCATTGTCCAAAAATTCTTTGGAGTTCGTCTCGCTGAGGAGCTTGTTTCCCGCGGAAAAGCGGCCGATTTGATTGTTGCCAACAATGTGCTGGCTCATGTGCCGGACATCAACGACTTTGTTGCGGGGTTTACGAGATTACTCAACCCGCAAGGTGTAGCAACATTTGAGTTTCCTCATCTCTATAACTTGGTTGAACAGAATCAGTTCGATACAATTTATCACGAGCACTACTCTTATCTTTCTCTTACCGCTGTCGAGCGTATATTTGCGGCCAATGGACTTAATGTGTTCGATGTTGAAGAGATCCCCACTCATGGCGGCAGTCTGCGAGTTTTTGCACAGCACGCGGATACCGGCTCGCATCAGAAGGTTGACCGGCTAAAGACATTACGCCAGAAGGAATTGCAAGCAGGGATGACCACGGTCGCTTACTACGCAGGCTTTCAGGCTAAAGCCGATCGAGTCAAAAACGACTTGCTACTTTTTCTGCTTAACGCATATGGTTCGCGCAAGTCGGTGGCTGCGTATGGCGCTGCCGCGAAAGGTAACACACTACTCAACTACGCGGGAGTGCGCCCTGATCTACTGCCTTATGTTGTTGACAAGAGTCCAGCGAAACAGGGTAAGTTTCTACCCGGTAGTCGTATTCCTATTACTGCGGAAGATCACTTGCGGAAACATCGGGACGACTTTGTGCTGATACTGCCGTGGAACCTCCGGGATGAGATCGTGAAACAATTGACATATATACGGGACTGGGGCGGACGCTTTGTCTTAGCCGTACCCGCACTGGAGATACTTGATTGAAACGCATTTTGGTGACCGGTGCGACTGGTTTTGTGGGGCGTCATGTGATGCCATTCCTGCTTGCCGATGAGTGGGACGTTCACGCGGTTGCTTATCGGCGGCAGCTGAATGAAATGTCAAACATCACCTGGCACACATGCAATTTACTCGATCGAGTCGAAGCAAGAGAGCTTTTCGCGACGGTTGGTGCCACGCACTTGCTACACTTGGCATGGTACGCGGAACCGGGGAAATTCTGGACTTCGCCAGAGAACTTTCGTTGGGTTAGGGCGACGTTAGAACTGCTCGAATTTTTTCATGCTTTCGGTGGTAAACGAATCGTAGCAGCCGGTACGTGCGCAGAGTATGATTGGAACTTTGGATACTGCCGGGAGGCCGTCACGCCTCTGACCCCTGCAACTCCCTACGGCAAGTGCAAAGATGCTTTACGCAGTTTATTGGAGGCCTACGGCGACGCGAACGGATTACAAATCGCATGGGGCCGCATTTTTTATCTCTATGGTCCCCATGAGGCCCAAGGTCGTTTGTTTTCTTCAATCGCAGTCTCATTGTTGCGTGGGGAAGAGGCGCGCTGCACCCATGGTAACCAGGTGCGTGACTTCTTACATGTTGAAGATGTCGCAGCGGCGTTTGCATGCCTTGCCGCCTCGGAGACGACCGGCTCATTCAACATAGGCTCGTCTCAGCCGGTAAGAATACGTGAGGTGGCCGAAATCTTGGCTAGGGAAATGGGTAGACCGGAGCTTCTGCGGCTTGGCGTAATGCAACCACAACCTGACGACCCGCCGTTTATTGTTGCTGACAATCGTCGGTTATTGGCTTTGGGATGGAAACAACGCTATTCGCTTTTGCAGGGAATCGCGCAGACAGCGCAGTGGTGGATCCATCGTAAGGATCTGTCCTCCAAAGGAACTAGTGAATTGTAATAATACATGAAAAGCGTCTATGTGATTGATGGAAACAATCACATTGAAACGATCTGAACGGCGTGAGTTAAATCGATGGGTTCGCCGAGGTCAAAACAAAGGGAAGCTGTGGCAGTCAAGAAAGAAACTTGTCCATTGTGCGAGTAACCACAGAAATACTCTAAAATGCCTGACAAACGAAGGAGGAAAACAATGTCGGTATCGTCGTTGGGAAGGCTCTTCTCAAGGAGTGTTTAGATTTTCTTCGCCACCGAGCTTTATTCAGAGCGCGAAATCATTTTG
>VBKY01000381.1 GCA_005879255.1 Deltaproteobacteria bacterium | reverse complement strand
AGAGGCTTGACGTTCGGAGAGTCGACCTTGCCGACGCCGATGGCGGCCGCGATCTCACCCTTCAAAAGCATCTCGGCCAAGTTCGCCCCAGGGCGCTCGATTACGTTGGCGGGCTTCCGATATTCCTGAACGTGTTCTTCATCGACCACCACCCAGGTGATCTTATCGAGATCGACGCCGTACTCCGTCGCGAGAATCCCCCTCGTCCAAACACCGGTAGTAACGGTGTACGCGCGCACGCCGACCTTCTTGCCCTCGAGATCCTTCGGCGACTGCACGCCGGACTTTATGTTGTAAACGATCGGGGAGTGGTGGAACTGGCGCAACACGAAGACCGGCAGCGCCGTAAACTGTTTGTCGTGGGCCTTGGCAGTCAGGTACGTCGTAATGGCCATCTCGCAGACGTCGAAGTCCAGCGTGCGGCACATGCGGCGGAAAGCGCCGATGATCGGCGCGATCTCGACATGCTCGAACTGAACGCCGGGCACCGACACGGTACCATCCTTCAGGCCTTTCGTGTGCGGGTAGGTCGCGATCGCGGTCTTGAGAACGGTCATATCATCCTCCAACGAGCATCCATGCGCCGCCGACAACTTTTTCCACTTTGGCGGCTCGTTCATCTCACGGTGAAGAATTCCTCAATTAGCACCTATATCGCCGCGCTTGAAGAAGCGTCAAGGCCAAAGAGCTCTATTCAATTGGCTCCGCGCACAGGTTCTCTCAGATCACGTCCGCTGGATCTCTCAATCAACTTTACGAAGTGCTCATTTCCCGCTGGCCTGCCTATTACGTCCAATGCGAGCAAGATACGATCACGGTTTTCGTTTCCTAATTCATCTCAGTTCCCTGCCCGTACAACCCAAGGTGAAGTTGAAATAACAGCACCTTATCCGCTACTCTCGATTGCGACTATAAAAAAAGATTCCTCATTCTACTCGGAAGGACACTGAAAGGCGGCAAAACAAAGTGGAATAGACCCGCAAGCGGCGCGGGAGGGAGGGCGTACGAGGTTATTAGGAGAAGTACGACGGCGGTTTATTGAAACGGCTGTGCTGGAACAGGGATACCGAGCGGCGGAGATAGCCGTTTTCCTTGGCTGTCATCCCTCCAATGTGAGCCGCGCTTTGCAACGAGCAGCCGATAGCGATTAGGCAAATAACGCAGGTCTGACACGATATCCGGATATCCCCGATATCCCCTCGATATCCCTGACGACGAGGAGGCTCCGACCAAAAAAGGCAGGAGGGTTTTGCTATGACCATACGAGGCCGGGAGTTTAGATGGCTTTTAGCTTTCGCCCTTTTTGTCGGTCAGGCGGTTCATGTGACTAGCGCCTTTTCCGGCGAAGCAGCTTGGCAAAGCAAATGGGAGAAGGTCATCAAGGCCGCAGAGCTAGAGGGAGAGGTGGTCTATTCCGCCAGCGGCAGCCATCGTTTCCTCGACGAGTTTCACAAAGCGTTTCCTAAAATCAAGACCACCACTGTCTCGGCGTCCTGCAGTGATATCGTGTCGCGCATCATGACGGAAAGGCGCGCCGGAAAATATCTGTCAGACGTGGTGCGTTGTGGTTTGACTTCAGCCCACTCGCTTTATCAAGGTAAAACGTTACAGCAAATAGATCCGGCTCTTTACCTTGCCGAAATACGGGACCCGTCAAAATGGTGGCAGGGAAAGCATCATTATGCGGATCCGGAAGGTAGATATCTCTTTGTTTCGGCCGGGAGCGCTTATGTACGCTTTGGCAGCTACAACACCGACCTCGTCAATCCGGCGGAATTTAAGTCCTATTGGGATCTGCTCAACCCCAAATGGAAAGGGAAAATCGTCGCTACGGATCCAAGAACGGGAGAGGGCCGCAATGGATCGCGTTTCCTCTATTACAATCCGGACCTCGGCCCGCAGTATCTTCGGCGTCTGCTCGGCCAAATGGACTTGACGTTTTCACGCGATTACCGCCAGGCAACGGACTGGCTGGCACAAAAGAGGTATGCGATATTTCTTTTCAGCCAGTCCGACGACACATTGAATGCGAAACAACAAGGATTGCCTGTCCAAGTGCTGGATACCACCGGTTGGAAAGAGGGCGTTGGATTGGACCCTGTTGGCGGCGCCTACGCGCTAATGGACAAACCCGCTCATCCCAATGCGGCCAAAGTCTTGCTGAACTGGCTGCTTTCCCGCGAAGGTCAAATGGCCGTGCAAAGAGACCCCGAAAGCGCCGGAAGAAATGATTCGCTGAGGATCGATATCCCCAAAACCGATGTCCATCCTATGATGCGTCGCCGAGACGGATCCAAGTATATTGTCATGTGGAATCCGGACTGGATGGATGGGAAGCCCGCAGACGAGCTTGTCAAACAAACGTTGGAGCAGAAAAAGTAAGAACTGTTTGCATTCGCCACCTATCAGATTATGTGCAGAAGTGGATTACCGCTCGATTTTAGAATTTATAACGCTTGTAGGCTGAACCAGAAAAAATAAAGACCCCACCCCGGCTTACTTGTCGGATTGAGGGCGACCTGGGCGATGGGCCTATTGTTTCGTGCTGTTGTTTTCTTCGATTGCTGAATGGCGCTTGATGTAGACCCAGGCATTCATCCCTGGTTTCAAATCGCGATTACTGGAGTCGCCGTCGAGCGAAATCTCTACCGGAATCATCTGCTCCAGTCTCGAATAAGGCCCGCCGGGTTTAAAAATGGCAAACTCAGAATCGGTGGTATCACCAACCAGTTTGACTTTCCCTCTAAAGACTCGATTGGGGTAGGCGTCAACGTAGATTTCAACGGGATTGCCCTGCCCGATGTATCTCACGTAAGTCTCGCGCACGTTAGCACGCACCACCAACGTGTCTCGGATGATGACCTTCAAAAAAGACTGGCCCCTTTGCACTATGTCGCCGATGTTGGCCGTTTTGCGAACGACGATGCCGTTTACCGGACTGGTAACCTCAGTACTCTCGAGGTGGCGCTTTTGGGTGTCCACTTTTAGCTTGAGCTGATTGATCATGGATTCCTGGGATTCAAGGCGCGCCTTGAAAGCTTCCACCTCGGCGAGACGAGCTGTCGCCAAGCGCAGCTCCGCATCAGCCTTTCGCACATCCGACTTTGCCGTGACCGTGCGGACTTCGGCCAACGGCGCGTCGTCGCGGAAATTGTTCAGCTTCGAAACTTGCGCCAACTGGAGGTCCGCTTTAAATTGTTGGATCTCGGCCTTGCGCATCTCGACAGTCGCTTGGGCGCTTTCATAGGTAGTTCGGGCGTCGTCGAGGTCTTTGGCTGCGATGAACTGCTTTTCGAATAGGGTCTTGGCGCGCTCCAAATCGAGGCCCGCTTTCCTTAGATTAGCTTCGGCCCTGGCGAGATTGGAATCCGCGACTTTAACCGCTGCCTCAGCCTGCTCGACCTGCGATTTACCGACGTGTTTGGCAAGCTCGTGCATCCGCACTTTTTCTTTGAGCATTCCCCCGGCCGCCTCCAGTGCGGCCTCGGCGCGGCTGATTTCGCTGCGAACCGTTGCGGTCATTCCCTTGAACTGGAGCTTTCCCTCTTCGTGTTGCGCGCTGGCGCGTTTCAATTCTACTAGCGCCTCATCCAAGGCGCTCCTGTATTCTTCCTTATCGATCTCCGCCAGCAGGTCGCCTTTGCGGACGACATCGCCCTCCTCGGCGGGAAACTTGACGATCTTTCCCGAGACTTCAGCGCTGATTGTCGCGTAGGAGGCGGTTACGCGGGCTTCGTCGGTGGATACGGTATTCATGGCCGTGATCCACCAGCCGATGCCATAATAACCGGCGCAGACGACACCAAGCCCAACCGCGACCAACGCGATAACGTGGCGAGTTTCGGTCAGCCGGAATCTGCTAAATCGGCTCAACGCGGTTGCTAGCATGTCCTCCTGTCTTTCATGGCCCGCGGTCTCTGCTCTTCTCCGTGCGTTCAGTCGTCTCCCTCAGTTGGCTTACGCGCCGTCCGTACAGCCAAATTTTCGCGATTTCCTTTCGGATAATAGATACTTCGGATCAAAAGCACCATCGGTACCAGTAAGAGCCCGGCAAGCGAAACGAGACGGAAACTATCGTGGTACGCTTCGATCGTTGCCCGCTCGATCAGTTGATTTCTTAGGATGCCCTGCGACCTCGCTCTTGCCTCATCCAATGGCCGTCCCGCCTGCGCAAAAGCGGTTTGCAGCGTTTCCAAAGCTGCCGTTGGCGCCTCGCGTTCCAGCGTCTGCATCCTCATCAGCTTGGTAAGATGCGATAGTTCTCGTTGGGTCACATAAGTCGAGATCAACGGAACCCCGGCCGTATTCCCCAGGTTGCGAGCCAGAGTATCCATGCCCGCCCCCAACGTG
Organism: Deltaproteobacteria bacterium; assembly: GCA_005879255.1. The sequence continues at coordinate 3,031 of VBKY01000381.1, read as the reverse complement.
GTTTGCTCCGGCGGAAGTGTGTCCAAAGCCATGGTGGTCATCGTCGCTTGGGTGCCGGAACGGAAGAAACTCTGCAAAGCCGTCAGCATGACGATATGGATCAGCGTCGACCCAACATCTAATCCCGAATAGAAATACATCGTGATGGAAGATGCTAGGACTGAAAATGCGACCACCCCAGGTATGTGCATCTTGTCCGCAAGCATGCCAAAACTGAGTGCCCCCATTCCGGAAGTAACCGCCATCGGCACCAGGCGTTGACCCGCCTGCAGGGGCGAAAAGCGCAGTTCCCTTTGCAGAAAAATCCCAAAGATAAAATTCGTACTCTGAAAAATGGCGGTGTTTAGGAGGCGGGCCAGAAACGACAGAGTAAAAGACATGTTCTGAAAAACTCTGATCTCAAAGACGGGATGTTTCGTCTTGAGCTCTGCGAATATGAGAACTACAAGCGAAACCGCGGCGATGCCAAAAAGGTTCAAGATGTACGGCGAGCTCCAACCCCATTCGGTGCCGTTGTTGACGGCCCAAACCAAAGTACTCAGACCCAGCGACATGGCGCCCAATCCGATGAAGTCTACCGAAGCCGGTCGTTCTCGTTTCTCGTCGTCGAGTTCGCGCGGCATGACCAACATGATGAGCAGCAGCGCCACAAGATTGATCGGAATGTTGACGTAGAATACCCAGCGCCAACCAAAGGTTTCCACCAACCAACCACCGACCAATGGCGCGATCAGGGGGCCGACCATATTACTCGACTGGTATAGACCCATCGCAAGGCCCCGCTGCTGCGGCGGGAAAGCGCGGTACATCAGCGACATCGAAAGAGGTTGCCTGAGGCCCCCGCCGGCATTCTTGAGTGTCAGGAAGAAAATCAAAACGCCGAGGCTCCAGGACGAACCGGCAAATCCCGAGCAGATGATGTAGAGAACAAACGTTGCGAGATAAAGCCGGCGCGTGCCAAAAATTCCTACCAGCCATCCGACCATCGGTCCCAAAATGGTTCTCACGATAGCGGGGCCTGTCCGAACCCACTGTACTTTATCCAGGCTGACACCCATGGCCAGCATGATCTGCGGAATCGCAATCTCGATCATGCGTTCCGCAAAACTCACCGTTGACGAGCCAATCGCCAGTGCGATCCCCATCCACCATTTGTAGGATGCGCTTTCGCGCGACACGGCAAGATGTTTGAAGGAGATCACCCTTAAAAACCCGTTGAAGAAGACCTATCTCTGATTTCGCGGCCGCTGCGACGACCGCCTTCGAGTGAACGTATTACAACCGAGTTTCTTGTGTCAATGAAGACGAGCTTGCGCAGTCATTGCGAGAGCAACGGGTCGAGAGCATCGGGTCAAGTTTTTTGTTGATAGTTATGGCTTTTTCGCTTAATGGCCTGGCTTCTCAAAGGAGAAATTAAACCTTGAACGTGGACGGCCACCGGAACAGAAAAGTCGCCATGGAAAACGTCTTCCTTTTCACACTTTGGCGGTCGCTTGTCTCCTTCCGTAGTTCTGCTTATAAGCAGTTGGGAAGAATTGAATTTAAACACGTAGGCAAACCTCCCTTAAATGAGATCATCCGAACTCAGAGGGATGAAGCAATGGCAATCACCCATTTGCGACATGTAGGAATTCTCTCGCCCGATCTAAATAAACAGCGGGAATTCTATTCGACCATCTGGGGTTTGGATCAAATATCACAGGAAAACGATGCGGTTTATTTTCGCGGCGCTTCTGCCGAGCATCATCTGTTGAGCCTTCATTCAGCCCAGCGTTGTGGCCTGCATCATATCGCTTTTGGCGTGAGCAACGAGGATGATGTGAATCGAACCGCCCTGGAATTGCGGTCTCGCGGTATCCGGTTAGTATCGGAGCCGCAAACCCTGAACGAGCCTGGGGGAGGATATGGCTTTCGATTCATTGATCCGGAGGGCCGCTGCATTGAGTTGAGCGCCGGCGTCGTTCAGCATCGAGGCGAGTGGCAGACCAAGGGCGTGCAGCCTCATTCCATTTGTCATGTCGTCCTTAACACCACGCAAATTGAAGCGATGATAGAATTTTACACAGAAGTACTTGGCTTTCGAATCTCCGATTGGAGCGAACGGCAGATGGTCTTTCTGCGCTGTAATACTAAACATCATTCGATCGCGCTCAGTCGCGCCCCTCACGCTTCGCTTAACCATATCGCTTACCTCGTCGCCAACGTCGATGAGGTGATGCGCGGCATGGTGAATATGCGCAAGCACGGCTTCGAGCCCGGCTGGGGTCCGGGACGGCACGGCCCGGGAAACAATATTTTCTGCTACTTCAAAGAACCCCTGGACTACGTCGTCGAATACACATCCGACATCGATTACATCCAGGACGAGGCCTCGCATGAGCCAAAAATATGGCCGAGGACTCCTGAGCTTATCGACCGTTGGGGAACGGCCGGCCCTCCCGGCGCGGATATCCGCCACGCCATGGAAGGAAAACCCGATCCTGGATGGCAGGCCTGAAAAGCTATTTCACTAAGCATCACCGAAAGTAAAGACAAACAAAAAGCCGAGGGGAACTTCAAATGAAGTTGAGCGCAGCAAGATCATTTGTCAGTGCGTTCTTTTTGATCTTAACAATTGTCATTGTGAACGGCTCCGCCGTAGCTGGGCTTGGTCACCCTGCGCCATCTTCGGAGCAAATTCTGCTGGCACAAAAGACACAAGAGCAGAAGCCAAACAAAGTCGAGCGAATCGCTGCGGCGATTCCAGTTCGAGCTTTGCCGAACGTGCCTTTGTTGGTCGGAGTCAAGAAGGGCTTCTATCGGCAGGAGGGTCTGGAGATTGACATAGTGCAGATGGGCTCCACTCCGGCCATTACCGGGATGATCACAGGTGATGTCACCGTGGATTTTCATAGCTCCGCAATTAGAGCGCCCGTCGCCGGCAGACCCATCCGCATGATCGGCTACATGGTGGATAGGCTGAACTGGCATCTCTATGCGAAGCCTGAGATCAAGCGAGTGGAGGATTTGAAGGGTAAAGTTCTTGCCGTCA
>VBKY01000380.1 GCA_005879255.1 Deltaproteobacteria bacterium | reverse complement strand
TCACTTTAGCCTCCTCTCCGTTGAGCCACGAGCGGTTCACCGGATTGGAGGCTTTCTCTCGATTGCCGTAAATGTCAAACTTTCTGAGTCCCCCAGCAAAGCTGGGGGTTTACCCTCGATTAATTAACACCGGACGATGCGGTTCAATACGACAAGCCATATCAGCAGTTGCGTGAAGAGTTTTTACTCAATCGTTAGAGCTTCAGTCGGAGAGGTCAAAGATGGCGAAAATCAGAGCCGTTGTCATCGAAGGGGATCGGCAGCGCGGATAGAAAAGAGTCCAAGTTCTTTTTGGAACGAATTCTTTTGTCGAAATAACCGAGAACGACGGTCGTGTCATGTGTCTCTTGGGAACGCACGATGGCGGTATCCAAGCGGACGGTTCCGTCGCGAACGGACAGTTTGCGCAATTCATTCATGAGCTGATGGAACGGCACCCGGAGAGTGTCTGGAAAGAGGAGTGACCGCTGTCATGAAAAAGCGGCTGTGCCTCTGGTTCGCGGTTGTCGTTATCTGCTTCTGGTACCGGCAGCTCGGTGCCCAGGAGATCGCGATCTCTTATCCCGGTTTGACCGGGGAGTCGGCGAGCTTGTGGCTGGCGCGGGAAGGCGGCTTTTTCAAGGAGAACGGCGTCGACGCAAAGCTTATCTACATGGAAGGTGGCCGATTGTCGATCCAAAGCCTGCTCTCGGGTCATACCCAGTTCATGGCAGGGGACGCCGTTTCGGCTCTTGCCGCAGTGGGCGGTGGAGCAGACATCGTTTTGCTTGCGTCGGCAAAAAATATTTTGCCTTATGTTTTTGCGGTTGCCAAAGAGATCAGGCGAATTCAAGATCTCAAGGGCAAGATCGTCGGCATCTCCCAAATCGGCGGGCGAGCCGGCGAGATCGCGCGCATGGTAGTCAAGAACAGCGGCTTGGACCCGGACAAGGACGTAATCTATATCGCCGTCGGCGGCACTATGTCGCGCTTGGCGGCGCTTTCGGGAGGAAGGGTTCAGGCGGCCCCCATCTCCAAGGGGATGGTGCCAACAGCCCAGGAAAAGGGTCTCAATATCATCGAAGTCGAGCCCATCCCGCTGATCATCGATGCGCTATGGACTACACGCAAATACGCCGAGGATAATCCCACGCTGATCTACCGTGTCGTGCGGTCGTACGTCGCCGCCATTGCCGCCATTATGAAGGACAGGCCGAAGACGATTGGAGCGCTGCGCAAGTACATGAGGACGGCAGACATGAAGACCATCGAGAGTGCCTATGAGGGCTACGCCAACGGGCTCGACCGGGTGCCGATCCCCAACGATAAGGCCATTCAAAACACCCTTGAGATCACCTATCGTATCGCCCCCAAGCTCGCGGGCCTCGATATCAAGAAATATCTTTATTTCGGTTCGATTCAACGTTTAAGGGATGAAGGTTTCATTGATCGGTTGTACAAGTAAATCGTGAAAGGAGACTTTGCTATGGCACGTATCCGCCATTTGGCGATCGTTTCGGAAAATCGCGAGCGTCTGGTCAAATTTTACACGGAAGCTTTCGGCATGAAGGTGATCGACGGTGTAGGTCCGGCGATTTATCTAACCGACGGCTACATCAATCTCGCCATTATCGAGAAGCGGCCGCATTACAAAGAGGGACTCTATCATTTCGGCATCGAAGTCGACGATGTCGAGGCTTTAAAAACGATATGTAAGGAATTGGGCGCGGCGAAGGAAATACAAAAGCGGCCGCCGAACCGCGAGGCGGAATACCGCGTCGCCGACCCCGACGGCAACCTGATCGACCTGTCGCAGCATGGCTGGCCGGTGTGAGGTTAGGTAGCGTGCGGCCCGCGCGCCTGCTTCTTTACGCGGCTCGGACGTCTGTCCAGCAATGCCGCGCCGAACGAGTAAATATATTGCGTGCCGATGTTGACGACGACGACGCGGAACAAATGGAAGGCGACGACCAGCGGCACGCTAATCTGCAGGGCTTGCGCGGTGATGGTCATTTCGGCCAATCCGCCGGGCGACGTGGCGATGATCATCGTGGCGATAGGCAGGTCAAAGAACCACGCGAGAAGCGCGCCGGCCGCGACCGAAGCGATCAGAATAAAAAAAGAGTTCAGCAGTGCGAACGGGATAAATAGCTTGTAACGGGCGAAGAAGGCGCGCTCGTAACGGGCTCCTAACACCAGGCCAAACATCAGTTGAGCGAATTCCGTCATCCAGCGCGGTACGGCAGAAAGCTGAACGCCGCTCACTGTGAGCGCCGCGCCGAAAAAAATCGGCATTAGCAGATAGCCGTTGTTGAACCGGAAGCGCTCCGAGACCTCGCCCAGTACACAGCCGACGGCCAGCCACGGGGCCAGTAACGAATAATCGAGCGGCACGCTCGGCCGGTACGCGGATGCCTCCAGCGGAAAGCCACCATAGGTCAGGGCGAAAGGGATCAGAATAACGACAACGGACACGCGCAGGCTATGCGCAACCGCGACGGGTGCGATCTGAGCGCCGTAACGATCGGCCAATACGGCCATCGCCATAGCACCACCTGGCACCGAAGCGAAGAAAGTGGACTTGCCGTCCACTCCTGAGGCTCGGCTCAAGATGAGCGCGCCGAGTCCAGCGACTAAGAAGACCGCGACGGTCGCCGCCACAATTGCGGGCAAGCTGGCGGCTAATGCTCTCACCACGGTCGGCGTGAAATAGAGCGACACCGCCGAACCCAAGATCACCTGACCAATTTGCCGAGCATAAGGCGGCGAGTGCATTTGCACGCCCAATAAATTAAGCGTGGCGACCGCCACCATCGGGCCAATCATCCAAGGAATCGGCGCGTGCAGACGGTGAAATAAGTAGCTCGCCGGGATACCAAGAACCAGTGCCTTTAACATGCCGGGCACCCGCTCCCCGAGCTTGGTAAATTCGTTCATCGACGATGATTGTTTCCTGATGGCGTTAGCTCACGGAATCGGACCGACCGACCAACCAAGAGTTCCCTTCTTATAGCGGCTGGCTGGCGCGAATACGACAGCCGGCAAAAAATTCTACCCGTGATGATCACCACATTGCTTTCGCGGATCGACCTGTACGGAATTTTGCGCACGCTGGTCCTAATTTCCTGTCGTAAAACACCGAACGACAATTTGATTAGACATCGGTTAATGGTGTGGGTGTACCATCCAGGAGAGTTAAATAGCCGTAATTTCGGAGGATGCTTTTTCGGAGCGATACATGGCATAGCAGTTGCTCCTCTGGACTGTTGGCGCAGTGACTGTGCGGAAAGGAGGACACGGATCATGCTGAGTTGGTCGATAACGTTTCTCGTTGTAGGTCTTATCGCGGCTGTTCTCGGGTTCACCGGCATTGCTGGCGCTGCGACTCAGATCGCGTGGGCTTTATTCGTAATCTTCATCGTACTGTTTATCGCCAGTCTGTTCATGGGTCGTGGGCGAATGAATTAGTGGATTTCGTCTGAAGCTTAACCAGGAACTAACAGTAAGTAGTCATTATTTAAGGAGGCGGAGCCATGAGATTAGAAAGGGTGCTATTGAGTATTGTTGTAGGCGGTATGTTGGTATCAGTCCCAGTGACCGTTCCGAGCGCCGGAGCGGATGATAACAGCAAGTATAGTGATAGAGACCGGATGAAGTCATCGAAAGATGACAAGGAAAAACTCGAACAGGCGCTAAAAACGGGTGAGGGGAAAGATTTTTATCGCCGTGAGTTGGAAAAAATGGGTTGGCAAATCACATCGGTCAATTACGATAAGCCTGATTATCTAGAATACGAAATCGTGAAAGGTGACCAAACCTTCGAAGTTCAAATCGACCTCGATAAGAACAGCCACAAAGCTACCAAAGTTGATGTTACAACCAACGTATGGCAAACCGAGGCAACCAAACAGGCGTTGAAAAACGGCAAAAAGGTCGCCTATCCAACGAGAACCACGGCCAATCCACAACGTTTCAGCGAACGAGACCGTATGAAGTCTTCGAAAAACGAGAAAGAGAAGCTCGAGCAGGCGCTGAAAACAGGCGAAGATAAGGATTTTTACCGTCGCGAGCTGGAAAAGATGGGCTGGAAAATCACCTCGGTCAACTATGACAAGCCGGACTACGTCGAATACGAGATCGTAAAGAAAGATTCCACCTATGAGGTTCAAATCGATCTCGATAAGAACAGCCATAAAGCGAAAAAAGTCGATGTCACGACCAATGTGTGGAAGACCGACGCCACCGAAAACGCACTAAAGCAACAACAAGCGCGGCGCTAATAAAAGCTAATAAAAAAAAGAATAAACCCTCGGCGTCATGATCGATTTACATCGCATGACGCCGAGGAATCGGCGTATCCAAATCTGCTAGATCCCAGCCGGAAATCGGGCTGTGTCTGGCTGTCCCCTTGCGGTTTTCCCGACATATCGGAGGCCAAATAGAGTTGGGTCTCGATCTAACGCTCAATGACACTTCGAAAAATTAAAACCTTCCAGTTTCGGATTGGCGGTGCTACTCTCCAGTCGTTAGAAGGAGGTTCTCATGTCGATCGTCAGACTCATATACGTAACGGTAAAACCCAACCAGGTTAACGATGCGGTCACTCTGTGGAAGAATCACTGTGCGCCGTTGATGATTAAACAGCCCGGTTGCCTGTCGGAGAAACTTTTGGAATGTGTCGACGCGCCGGGCGAATTCATCTCGTACTCGGAATGGGATAGCCAGGCGAACATCGATAAGTATCGGGGAAGTGATGCCCATGCCGAGATTCAGAAACACGCGCGCGGGTTGCAGGGCGGAAGTGCGACCGTGAAACGGTATGAGATCAAATAAATAAGGTTACTTCTCGAGCATCTTACGTAGCAAGCGCAGTTCTTTGCGCTTTTCTTCGTCAAGTCTCGGGTATTCCATCTGCAATCCCCGGAGGGTGTCCAGGATGATCTGTGAGATGATCAGCCATGTATTCGGTTTATCATCGGCCGGGACGGCGTACCAGGGTGAATCACGAGTGCTGGTCGCTTTGAGGCAGGCCTCGTACGCCTTCATATAGTCCTTCCAATATTTCCTTTCCTCGACATCCGTTCGATTGAATTTCCAATTCTTGTCGGGCTCCTCTAGGCGCCGAAGGAAGCGCTCGCGTTGCTCTTCCTTGGAGACGTGAAGAAAAAATTTGACGATCTGCGTCCCGTTACGATGCAGATGAGCTTCGAAGTCGTGGATCGATTGGTATCGGTCGCGCCAGATGTTCTTTTCGTCGAGCGCTTCATCGGGAAGTCTCTCCGCGCGGAGCAGCTCCGGGTGAACACGAACGATCAAAACCTCTTCATAATACGAACAATTGAAAATACCGATGCGCCCTCGTTCCGCAAGGGCCCGTGCACAGCGCCAGAGAAAATCATGATCCAATTCCTCGAGACTCGGATGTTTGAAGCTAAAGACTTGGCAGCCTTGCGGATTGACGCCTGACATCACGTGCTTGATGGCGCTGTCCTTGCCCGCGGCGTCCATCGCCTGAAAGATCAGTAGCACCGCGTAACGGTCTGAGGCGTAGAGAAGATTTTGCAGCTCACTCATTTCGTCGACCCGCTCGCGCAGCATGTTCTTGAGGTGCTTTTTCGACTTGTAGTAAGGCGTCACGTCGGTCGGCCACTTTTTCAGATCAAGCTTTTTTCTCTCCCGGACGCGGAAGTCGTCGGAATCGATTTTCATGCGAGCCTCCCATCGTGGCTATGTCGCAGTGCACCAAAATAACGATTTTCGATTGTAAGCAAAAGCCCGCGGGGATTAGGCGAAAAGCCGATGACGCGCGAAGTGATGACGCCGGCTCACAGGTCAAACAATTGCGAGCTGATGACCCTGATGTCCTTCTCGGGGATCGTATAAATTCCTCGCCTTCAGGCGAATTGTTGGTGGGCGTTATCTGCTCGCCGCCGACTCATTCGGGCGGGTGATTGTGGTAGGAGCTGGCCGCGCGAGTTGCTGATTACTTGGTGCCGAGCCAGCCGTGCTCGGAGAGGTCAACCGTCACGCCGTCCGGCACCGTGAACTTGACCTCGACGTTGCCTCGCTTCGCCATCTCATCAGTTCCCGGGTAAGGGCGGTGCACAGCACCCGCCTTCTCGATTCGTGCCCGTGCCTCCGCCATGTCGTCTACTTCGACACCGAAGTGGTGCAAGCCAGTGTACCTGGGCGCGCCCTCTGTCGTAGCGGGGTCGTCGTACTTGAATTTCAGGATCGCGAGGTTTACGTGACCGTCGCTCAGGTAATAGCCCTCAGATGTTGGAGTCTTGACCGTACCCACTTGCTTCAAGCCGAGGCCCTCGATGTAGAACCGCGCCGTCGCCTCCGGGTCCCGTGTGCCGATCGCTATGTGCCGAATTCGTGCCATTGTCCCCTCCGTTTTCTTTGGCCTTAGCCCTAGCCCTCTGTGCCCTAACGGTTATTTCGAATACTACATCCGTCCGAGTGAATGCAATTGGGGCTCGGTGTGGCAATCGGGGCCTAGCCTTATTTTTTTACACGCAAAGAATTCTTGGTCTGTGAATGTCAATCTGAGGCGCCATCCTCGCTGTTCAGATTAGAGTTTTTTTAATCCCATATCTTCACTCATTGACCTAAGGTAG
>VBKY01000379.1 GCA_005879255.1 Deltaproteobacteria bacterium | reverse complement strand
TAACCACGATTTCAAAGGCCGTACATAATTACATTCTCGTCCTTAGGCTCGACGAAAAAGACATAGGGCTTCCTAATGCCCTCTGCCCTGGCTGCTTTGATCACATCGGCGGCATCGGGTCCATGGGCAATTATTTTTTCCCCCTCAAGCGCAACCCATTCATTTTCAAACTGCTTCAGTATTTCGGGATGCGTACGTCTCCACTCAACTTCTCGTTCGCGCAATGTTCTTACATTTACGCGCTCTACCGCCCGAGCCGGGGCTGCGGCACTTTGCGAACTGGCAACGGCTTTTTCCGTTAGCCCTTGGAGTAATTCGTCGAAGTTGACATGTAATAATCTGGGCGGCGACATATTAGCTCCAGCAACAGGGAACCAATTATGCCCCGAACTCGTTAATCCTGGGGGGACACCCCAAGAGCCCAGACTTCCGACTCCGGTATGCGCAATGTACCTCAAGCCGGACCTGCGCTCGTCCTCAATTTCTCTTTGAATATGTTCCATCGGTGTTGCGCTCTAGAATCTGAACACTGCCCAAGTCTTGCAATCTACGATAAGAGACTACAATTGAGTGACACAATTGGGAGAAGGCAATCATATCAGCCATCGTCGCCATACTGAAATATGCGAAAACAACGTATAGCCCATCTTTGACAGAACCGGAAAGATCAAAGCTTAGTCTTGCTGAAAGACTGGAATTCTGCTGCGAGGTGATTGAAAATCCCTTATGAATTTCTCCAATATCCGACGGCACTCGCACCGTTTGGTTAGCATCCCACGGCAGTTGCACCGTTTGATTTAGGAACGCTTTGGCACCGACCCCATCCGCCTCGCAGTGTAGCGTAGCTTCGAAATAGGTCTGCCGTATACTAGGAGAGAGGCTTTCAAGAATTATCTTCCATACCTTTTCAAACTCTGTCATCAACTCTGGAATGGTAGCCGGATTAAAAAAAACCACCTCCGCTTGATCGATACCGATTGATACGTCCATGTACCGGAACGGTTCGCCCTGAAGAAAATATCTGAAATACAAATATTGAGTGCTTGAAGCGCTCTGATTTATTACGATATTCACGGATTGCAGACCAAAGATTTCAGCTAACTTGGCCGCAAGTGCAGTGCTTATCTCCACCCGGAACAAACTGTAGTTTGGGGGAATAAATTGTCCCCTAAACTTTGCCTGCACGTTGACTGGCTTTGCCGTCAGTATCGACACCATAACCTGAGTTTATGCTATTTCGACGGGCCCCAGCAAGCGCCCGCCCTAAGCCCGACGCGGGGTAGATACCAGCTCAATGATGCCAAAATGATCCACGACAACGCTCGTGACCACCGGAATCGAGCATCGACAGCAAGACGTTATTATTTTTCGTAAGTGCTGCGGCAAATCTAGTCACCGCCCCGTGACGAATTAGTGGAATTTGCGCCACGCCGTTTCCCCCGGCTCGAACTTCAACTGCCTTTAATCGTGCGTTGTCTCGAAATCAAGTGTACGGTGACTTCCGGGTTTACCCAGCCTGCGCCGAGGATTGAGAATCCTCGTCTCGTTTTCATTCGATTTCGGTACTGAGAATTTTTCGGAGCATCGCCTTCCCCGGAGTCTTTATCACGCCAAGCCGCCAGTCTCGCAACTAGATTTCGGCGTTGACGCGACCCACCACCTGAAGTAAAAGTCAGCTCACCGGGGGAGCATTCTGCCATAGCGTATCCGGTCCGGTCATATTTCTAGGTTCTCCCGCGACCAATGTCTTCGTTTCGGTCTTCTTTTGATGACAACCACGACCAAAAAGGGCTCTAAGAATAAAACGGCAAAACTGCACCGGCCCGCGGTGAAGACATCGCCGGCTAAACAAGCGCAGACGATTACGGAGCTACGCCAGCAACTCGCCGAATGTATGCAGCGGGAGAGCGCGACGGCCAAAGAGTTGCAGGATTCTCAGCGTCAGCTCACCGAAGCCTTGGAGCAGCAGACTGCTACGAGTGAGATTCTGCGCGTGATCAGCAGCTCACCGACGGATCTTCAGCCGGTGTTAGATGTGGTTGTCCAAAATGCCGCCCGGCTGTGCGAGGCAAACGATGCCATAATCTACCGCCTAGATGCTGATGGCCCTCGACCAATAGCGCATTATGGGCCAGTGCCAGCCTTTCAGCACCACCACACTCCGCTAAGCCGTGGCTTGCCCGTAGGACGCGCCGTTGTAGACCGGAAGACAGTCCACATTTGTGACCTCGCGGTAGAAATCGAGACTGAGTTTCCAGAGAGTAAGTTCCTTCAGCAAGCCACTGGCACTCGAACTATGCTTGCTACGCCGCTACGGCGAGAGGGGGTTCCCATCGGGGCTATCTCGATTCGACGCACCAACGTCCGGCAGTTTACGGCCAAACAGGTTGCTCTGCTCGAAACCTTTGCTGACTAAGCTGTGATCGCCATCGAGAACGTGCGGCTGTTCCTATTCCGTTTTTGGGCGGCGTCGGAACTACCGATTAATCGTGGTTCAGTAAGCGGCCGAGCCGTTATCGATGGTCAAGTAATCCATGTTGAGGATTTGCTGTCTGTAGCCCCGACTGAGTTTCCCGAGGTCCGGGCCAGCGCCGAACGAGAAGGAGGTGATCGAACCTTACTTGCCGTGCCGCTGGTGCGCGAAGCCGTTGCGATTGGAGCGATTCTCATTCGTCGTACCGCAGTCGATCCTTTCACCGACAAGCAGATCGCTCTTCTCAAGACCTTCGCCGACCAGGCTGTCATCGCCATCGAAAACGTGCGGTTGTTCAAGGAGATCCAGGAGCGCAATGCAGAACTACGCGAAGCCCTCGAGCATCAAACGGCAACGGCGGAGGTGCTCGGCATCATCAGCCGGTCGCCCACGGACGTGCAGCCGGTGCTCGACGCCATAGTCGAGGGTGCCGCGCGGGTTTGTGGGATTGATGATGTAACGCTGCGACTCCTGTCGACGAGTCACGGTTTCGCTGGATGCACGAGCATGGCACATCCCACATTCCCGACGTCCGGTCGCAGAACGATTTCACGTTCGGCGGTGACTGGCGCACGATCTTGTCCGCTCCTCTTTGCCAGCAGGGGGAACTCATTGGAGTACTGGTCGCGCGTCGGACCGCGGTTCGCCCCTTTACTCCGGGGCAGATCAAGCTCCTCGAAACCTTTGCCGACCAGGCAGTCATCGCCATCGAGAACGTGCGTTTGTTCCAAGAGTTGCAAGCGCGTAACCGCGATCTCACGGAGGCGCTGGAGCAGCAGACGGCGACGAGCGAGATTCTGCGCGTCATCGCCAGCTCACCGACCAACATTCAGCCTGTTCTTGATGTGGTCGCCGAGAATGCCGCGCGGCTGTGTGATGCAATCGATGGTGTGATAAGTCGCCCTGAAGGTGACAAGCTTCGCATCGTGGCGAAATACGGGACAATGCCGACCCTCGATGTATTGCCATTTAGTCGAGGCTTTCCTGTTGGTCGCGCTGTGTTCGACCGTCAAACGATTCATGTTCACGACGTATTGGCGGAGATCGAGACCGAATATCCTGATGCCAAAATTCCTCAGCAGATTACTGGTACTCGAACCGTACTTGTCACGCCGTTGCTGCGAGAGGGCATGACCATTGGAGCTATAGCGGTTCGTCGTACGGAGGTCCGGCCATTCACGGACAATCAGATTCAACTGCTCAAGACCTTTGCTGACCAGGCCGTGATCGCCATCGAGAACGTCCGGTTGTTTCAAGAATTGGACGCGAGGACACGCGAGCTGGCTCAGTCGGTTGGAGAGCTAAAAGCGTTGGGAGAAGTCGGGCAAGCGGTCAGTTCTACTCTTGATCTTCAAACCGTGCTTAGCACGATCGTGGGCCATGCGGTCCAGCTTTCCGGCACTAACAGCGGAGTTATCTACGAGTACGACGAGGCCACGGAAGAGTTTCATCACAGGGCTAGCTATCGTATGGAAGCGGAACTGGTCGAAGCCATTCGGGCGGCTCCCATACGACTCGGGGAGGGTGCTACCGGGCGGGCGACAACCAGCCGAACTCCAGTTCAAGTCATTGACCTTTTGAACGAGCGAGAAATTAGCGGCTCGCGAGTCCGGCCTATTATGGCCCGGCTCGGCTATCGCTCTCTGCTTGCGGTTCCACTGCTGCGCGAGGACCGAATCATGGGCGCCTTGACGGTCTGGCGAAAAGAAGCGGGCAGCTTCTCTTCTGAGGTCGTAAATCTCCTGCAGACCTTTGCGACTCAATCCGCTCTCGCAATCCAGAACGCCAGGCTGTTCCGGGAGATCGAGGATAAGAGCCGGCAGATCGAAGCTGCTAACCGGCATAAGTCGGAATTCCTCGCCAACATGTCCCATGAGCTGCGCACGCCGCTCAACGCCATTATCGGTTTCTCGGAAGTCTTGGGCGAGAGACTGTTCGGCGAGCTAAACGAGAAACAAGCGGAGTATACCGACGACATCCTCTCTTCCGGCCGTCATCTTTTGTCCCTCATCAATGAGATTCTCGATCTGTCCAAGGTGGAGGCGGGCCGCATGGAGCTGGAGCTGGCTGCGTTTGATCTTCCCTTGGCTATAGACAACGCGCGCACGTTTGTGCGCGAGCGAGCTGCAAAGCACGGCATTAATCTCGACGTTACTGTTGACGAGCGTCTTGGCGAGATCATTGGCGATGAGCGAAAAATCAAGCAGGTCCTTCTCAATCTGCTTTCCAACGCGGTCAAGTTCACCCCGGAGGGAGGACGGATCGGAATTAAAGCCCGGCAGGCTGATGGTTCTGTGGAGATTTCCGTCAGTGACACTGGCATCGGCATCGCCCCGGAGGACCAGCCAAAGATCTTCGAGGAGTTTCGCCAGGTGGGGGCCGACTATGCACACAAGATTGAAGGGACTGGACTGGGGTTAACGCTGGCCAAGAAGTTTGTCGAGCTGCACGGGGGAAAAATCTGGGTGACAAGCAGGGTGGGCAAGGGCTCAACCTTCAGCTTTACCTTGCCTGAGAAATCATCGCCGCCAACCTGATTCTAATCGTGGAGGATGATAATGACCGGCAACTGTGGATGACTTTGCCACAACTTTGCCAGAACTATTTGCTCCAATGTGTTCTAATCGGCAAATTGAGCGCGAGCGGAGCGACATTAGGCGCTTGGATTCATTCAGTTGACGACCGATGGTGACACATAGTTCCGGTACTCTCTCAGGACTGAAAATCCTCGTGTCGGCAGTTCGATTCTGTCCCTGGCCACATTTCCCCTCTTTGAAATCCATTAGGTTTTCACAAATGTTCTCAGTTTATACGGCCACGCGCGACCTGATCTCGTCGTCCCTAACACGGAAGCCATGCAAGGTAAGCGCGAGGCCCGCGTCGTTTAAGAGATCTGGTAGTTACCTTAGCGCCGAGCTAGCGAGAATTAATTCGGCCAATGCTCTGAATGTCAAAGTAAAAGGATGCGACCCCATCAGCCCCACGCGAATTACTAAGGACCGGGAAAAGTACACCCTGAAGCTTAACTTTTTTGTTAATATTTTTCTCGCCGAATTTCGCGCGCCTCTTTATCCTCTCGCAGCCCGGCGAAACTCGAATGCCGCAAATGCCCGTCCGGTGTCCACTCGGTAAATTCCACTTGGGCCACGAGCTTGGGCCGCAGCCAGCGGCAATTTTCCATCTCCTCTTTTGTTAGAGTCAGTCCCCAGCGTGAGCGTTTGTTCTCCGGCAAATTTACGAACGGGCAGCCTTCGGTCTCAACCAGCCTAAGAATCTGGTACAGGTCCCGGCGCAGTCGCGGATTGAACCCATTTCTGATTTTTGAAACGTACCGAAGTTCTCCGTCATCGTAACAGCCGACAATCAGCGCATCGAACGGATTGCCGATCGTATAGCCGTCGATTACAAACTCTTGAACGCCGTTCAGTTTGAACTTCAGCCACGCGCCACTTCGCCGGCCAGGTTCGTAGAAGCAGCTTTTCCGCTTGGCGATGATTCCCTCCAGCTCCAGCTCTTTCGCCGCCCGGATGAGATCCGCAGGTTTGGCATTGAAAGGCGTCGAGCGAAGTACCGGGTAATCGACCTTACTTAGTGCCTCGTCCAGCAACTCTCTCCGTACCTCCAGCGGCAGGCATAGCACGTTGCGGCCCCGATGAACGAGAGAACGTCAAAGGCATCATAGTATAGTAATAGCCTGATCCCTGTTCATCCAAGGGGCTATAACCGCCTGGCTAAGGCTTGATGCGCTCCATGCACTCTTGAGCCACCAATGTTTCGCTTTTTGATAAAGTTTTTGCTTCGTCGTATGCCCATTTCCAGCAGATGTCCCATGCTTCTTGTCGTCTTTTATAATCGTAGTATTGGCGCCAGATGTACGCGAGGCAAACCAAAGAGACGAGAATCAAAGTCAAGAGCTGGACCACTTTTATGACCTTATCCATTTCAACGGCTTCCTACTCTCCAAATTAAGGTACTAAAAACAACGACAATCTCATAGCTACGTAGCGATGGATCAGGGTCGAGTCTTTTAAGCTCGCGGGTGCGTGTTTGCGTGCACCGTTTTGACCGTCGGAGATCCCGCCACATTTCCTTTCGGAGTTAAAAAGCGCAGCGTTCAATCTGACCTGAACCATCTCCGCAATAAGCGTTGCGGGCAAAATTGCCGCCGATAGTGCGGCCCTTTACTTTCCACACGTCGCAGCAAATTCTCCAAAGTTCCTTCGATCTTTAGGGCACGATCCATGCTCAACCGTCACTGCAGCTGGGGCACCGGGGGCGGCAACTTCATTCGATATCCTTCACTGCGTTCCCACCCCAGCTCCTTTTTACTGTGGTGGGAAGGAAAGAGAGACAGTGCATGTCAGTTAAAGCCTCTTCGCACTCTCGAATCAAAACAATTAAAGTTATCTGTGACCGCTGCAAACAAATCGTTGAGGGGATTCGAGGCGAAGAGTTTATCGCTGGATTTTATGACATGACAAAGTGGGAAGAGTACCGGCGCGAGAACGAACAGTACGTGTGTGATTCGTGTATGTATGCTGATCCTAAATACGTAGAGCGTTACGGCTCTTGCTTCTAGCCTTGGTTATAGTCATGCCCGCGGGTTGCGTCACGCTGTGCGCCGTCTTAACCTTCCTGAGCGCAACGTGCGCGTAAATTTCAATTGTAGTGTGGCAGGTACAGCATGGATTTTTTCAGCTGGATTGTTCTATCTGTAGGCGGCCTTTGTTTCGCCTTGATGCTTTTCCTTGTGTGGCTCGGCCCACGAAGTCGAGGCCCGGGCCGTCGATGGGTAAGACTCTCAACTACTTATCACCGGCGCCGTCCCGTTACGCCCTCCAGTGCGCCTCAAACGCGCATCGCTACAGATTCTTCTTGCCAAGTACCCGTTGACCAACAACGATCGTGAGATAGGCAGCGACGGCCGCTAGCACGGCATTCACAACCGGTCCCAGTGGACTCAGCCAATCCACGAAAACGAACGCTACGAAACCGACGACGAAGAGGCGGAGGTAAAGTCGAAAGCATATACGGCGTGACGCTTGTCGTTTATCGCTGATGGGATTTTATTGCAAGAAGCGAGGCCTAGCCGCGAGTTCGGCTAGCCAACCGCGAACGGGGTAAGTTTAGCGCGTAAGTATGCTGATGGGGTTTGAGAGGCGAGATCGCCTCTTGTACATATCCACGGCGGTTTCACGGACAACATTCATTGAAAGTGTTTCCGTCCGTATCTCTCCGCCCCTAGTTTGATACTCAATCTCTACCTCAGCGTCATCAGACAAGCAGCAATTGTTTAGCCGCCGTAAGCGTGCAGCACGTTTGTTATCAATATATGCCCCTACGGCGCGAAGTATTTCCGGCAGGCTGTCGAATCGAAACTCGGACTTTGACTGACGACGCCGTGCCTGACCTTCACGTTCGAGAATTGTGATGCTATCAAGCGAAAACTGTAATTCGATAAGACCCGTGTACGGCGGATTCGGGTCGGCGGCTTGCACCCGAAATTCGTTGGCATCAGTTCTTAACTCGAACACTTGGATGTCCTGGCTTTGCAATGCTTGGCCGATGCAGCGAAGGGTGACGTCATAATTTGGGAGATACAGCATACGACTTCCGGGGCTCGTCCTATCGCACAGAGACGATGATTGTCAATCATGGAAAAGGAGAACTCCCGCCGGAGGGGGAATCGGCTCTCCAAAGTATGGTAAGGTTCCTAGAACCTGTACGGCGGAATGTAATAATGACTGGAGAGCCGATGGCCGACGAAACAAAGGAACAAACCCTTACGCTCCAAGAATTAATGGTGAGCACGCTTGCGATGACTGATGCTGCAGTAAAGCTCTTGATAAAGAAAGGACGAGGAGTTCACAGCCCAATTGGGCAATGAGCGGGCAAACTATCTAGCCGTGCTAAAACGCCTTCACTGACGACTATGTGCGGACGTTTCGGCGCTTCCTTCCAATACCGCCACATAAAGATTCTCTGGAATCTTCATGGAGATTTCCCGGCATTTTACCCACGCTACAACATCGCGCCCTCGCAAGAGGTGCTGGTAATCGTGCGTAATGAGAGCCGCAACGATGTCAAGCCGATGCGTTGGGGCGTGGTGCTGATCCAATGAAAAAGTTTTCAAAAGTTTCCATAGTTTGCACCCACTCGGATTTGTTTCGGAAATTAAAAAGTAGGTTTTTCGGCGCAATTGGTTAGCAATTGATTCGCGCTGGTGAGCACTTTTCGTAGGTTGCGAAACATGCGGTATCGAATCCGCGAAAAGCAATGGCATGTCATTTGCACTTTTACATCATGTCAGGCTTGCAGGCGTAGGAAGGAGGTAAGCGCAATGGCGAAAAATATTTTCACCATCACGGCTGACAACGCTCCCACGACTGGCGACACTTCAATGGT
>VBKY01000378.1 GCA_005879255.1 Deltaproteobacteria bacterium | reverse complement strand
CCTCGATTTTGCCGGCATGAACAGATCTGTTTCGGCAGCACCAGGTACTTTCATCGGAAGCTTCGCGTCCGTTTCGAAGTTAGGCGTCATATATTTGGTAGGCGTGAACACAGGCTTCCATCACGTGGGTTTTTGTCTCTCCATGCGTTGACGACAGCAATCAATGCCCTCCTCACACGGCGAGCGGGCGCAGATGAAGTTTGTCGACAAGCAGCTTAATAAGCACGGCTTAGACGCCGAAACTGCAACCTTCATGCGGCTGCCATTCCCTGATTCTCTTTCGCGAGAAAACCCAGCGCGTGGCAGGTGCTGATGGTGTGAACGCCCGCCCTTTTTTGTTCGTCTTTTATCTGCTCGTGAAACTGGTGCATCTTCGTCCAGTGCAGGCGCGGGCGGTAATGGTGCTCGGCGTGATAGCCGTTGCCGAACCACAGCCAGTTATAGAATTTATTATAGCTGCTCACGCCCCATGCCATCGGCGCATCGGGGTTGGCGTTGAGATGCTCGTAGTAGCCATTCAGTGACGATAGGCAGTTGCCAAAATAGTAAAACGGCACAAAGAACAGCGCCGCTTTCCAATCATAGGCAAACGCGGCCGCCACAAACGCGATAAAAAGCCAAAGCTCGAATTTCCCCCATTGCGCGTCGAATGGGCGGCGCTTGGCAATCGCTTTGTGCACATCGCCCATATTGTCGCGGAAAAAACTGAGGAATGTATAGCCCCACACGCTCTCAGGCTTACCGTTCTTGCCGTGACGGTAAATGGAAAGCCAATCGATGGTATCGCCTTGCTCGTTCTGCCGGTCACTGTTGCCGGTATGATGACGCATATGAATCCAGTGGTAATAGGTCTGCGAAAAACCGATGGCAATGGATTCCAGCAGGCTGAAGGCGTAATTCATCCAGCGGGGATTGAAATAAGGTGTGTGGATGAAGTTGTGTGAAACGCCGTTGATATTCCACGAGATCGATACTGCATAGATGCAGCCGAGCAAGGCGGACAGCCAAATAGGCCGGCTTGCAAAACCGACGATCAAATAAATGTCAAACACCAGATGTGCCACCGCAGCCAGCACAGGGATAATATCTATGCGGCTATGCGCAAATATGCGCGATACTGTTTGCTCACTATTCATAGTCCTGTCGCTCCTACGCACGCCACGCCCGCCGTAATGAGACACGCTCCAACAGCGTGGCGAATGTTTACCGGTTCCTTCAATATCCAAGCCCCCGCCAGCACGATGGTGATGTAGGTCAGTGCCATCAATGGGAACGCAATGCTCAAGGGCACGTGCTCGAGCACCAGCGTCCAGACCACAAGCTCGATGCCCCAGAAAACAATCCCCAGCCAGGTCACTGGCTTCATTATGGCCTCGAGCAAAGGGGTATGATTCGCAGCCTGCTTGAAGCACACTTCCCGCGCGGCTTCTGCAAACACGCAAAAGCCGATCAGCCATGCCATCGATGTTGTTAACCCCGTGCTCATGCCATGACTTCCGACAGTACTTCCAGAATCGCATGATTGGCGGCGCTATTGATGTTTACCGCATGAGCGTGATTAGGCTTGCCGCGCGGCTGATCAATAAGAATTTCGGCATGTTTGCAAAGGCGTGTCCACAGATTGCCGGAATAGCGAGGTGTCGAGTAATCACCGGTCACATCGGCGCCGATAACGGCATGGCGCTTACCGATTTCTATGACCAGGGAGAGCAGGTAAGGCATGCGCATGGAGCCCTGGTCCCAGTTGGTAATGGCATCTTCCCGGGCAAGCACATCCTTATCAATCGTCAGGTAAACAGATTTGGTTTTGATGCGCGAAAGCAGATACTCGATAAAATTCTGCTCACCCATGTGGCGTATGGTTTTCCAATGGAGAGCGCCGCTTTTTTGCTCAAAGCTCGCGCCGGAGCCGTAATCGCGTTTTACGCGGCTGGGCGCATGATCGTACGGATAAAGTTCGAGGAGCCCTCGCGAAAGCAGCGTCAGGTTAGCGCCTTTCCATTCAGGGCGCTTGAGATCACGGCTGCATACGCCGAGCGTAATGATTTTCCCTATTTTCCGAAATTCGAGCGCGCGGTTGATCCACGACCCGCAGTGCATGCCATTTTCAAACTTCACCCAGTCTGGGTGATTATCAAAATGGATGAGGGTAATGGGAGCGGTTTGATTTTCGAGTGCGAACGCCACCAGGAAGGTAGTAATATGATGGAAATCCCCCGAACCCATGAATGTAAGACGCGGCTCTGCTTGGTCGCTGGTTAATTGCTTTACGAGCGCTTCACGAAAATCGTCGAGCTTTTGTGGTCTTCCCCATAGGCGTATGGCGCTTGCTTCTTGCGTAACCCATATCAGTTCGGCATCCGCATTCTTGCAGGCGCAGATAAAATCCAGCTGCGATTCAAGCGCATCATCGACGTGGAGCAGAGTGAGTCGCATGGAATCGCCTAGCGCCTTTTTGCCCGTGTAAAGAGTTGGTCGAGCAGGTTAAGCGCCAGATCCATTTCGTCTTTCGTGATCAGCAAGCTCGGCGCAAGAGTGATGACGTTTTTGTGATACCCGCCGACATCGAGCACGAGGCCATATTTTTTGCCCGCCACTTTCAGATCACCCTTCATGCCTTGCTCCGCGATCCAGTCCATCATCGCCTTGTCGGGGGTGTAGCCGTCTTCTTTACAGATCTCAGCGCGCAGCGCGAGGCCAAGCCCGTCCACATCGCCGATGATTCTATGGCGCTTTTGCAAGTCTTTCAGTCCCTCGAGGAAATACGCGCCTTTTGCCGCGACGCTGGTTTCAAAATCTCCCTCTTCCAGCATCTTCATGGTTTCGAGGGCAACCGCCGTGCCCATCGGATTGCTGGCGAAGGTGGAGTGCGTGGATCCTGGCGGAAATATACTGGGGTTGATCAGCTCCTCACGAGCCCAAATGCCGGAAAGCGGATTAAGCCCATTGGTGAGAGCCTTGCCGAACACCAGCACATCCGGCTTCACACCGAAATGCTCAATGCTCCATAGCTTGCCGGTACGATAGACGCCCATCTGGATTTCATCCACCACCAGTAAGATGCCATGCTGATCGAGCACTTTTTTGAGCTCGATGAAAAAGTGTTTCGGCGGAATCACATAGCCGCCCGTGCCCTGAATCGACTCAACGTAAAACGCGGCGTACTCGCATCGGTTGGTTTTCGGGTCCCAGACGCCGTTGTATTCGCTTTCAAACAGGCGCGCGAATTTCTGCACACAGTAGTAGCCGTATTCCTCCTTGCTTATCCCCTTGGGGCCGCGGAAGTGGTAAGGATACTCGATGAACTGCGCGCGGTCGCCAAAATGCCCATAGCGTCTTCGGTAACGATAACTGGAAGTAATCGCTGACGCGCCTAGCGTCCGGCCGTGATAGCCGCCTTCAAAGGCAAACATCAGGCTCTTGCCTCCGGCGTAGTTTCGCACCAGTTTGAGCGAGTCCTCGATGGCCTGAGAACCACCGACGTTGAAATGAACGCGGCCTTTCAAGCCGAACTTGCGCTCGGCGTCTTGCGCGATGCGTGCGGCGAGCTCCACCTTTTCACGGTGCAGATACTGCGAAGCCACTTGCGGCAGCGTATCCAGCTGGCGATGGGCAGCGGCGTTCAACCGCGGATTGCGATAGCCGAAACTGACCGCGGAGTACCACATTTGGAGATCCAGATACGGCGTGCCTTTAGCATCGTAGAGATACGAACCTTCACAAGCGGTAAAAAACTTCGGTTGCTCCATGTAGTGCACGGTATCGCCGTAGGAACAGTACGCTTTTTCCAACGCGCGTAACTGTGCTTCAGAAATTTGCGCCGATGCCGAGACTTGATTGTGTTTGACGGCGAGATTGCTTTTCATAAATGTTTTTTCTTTTGGCTTTAAGCGAAAGCGCGAGTTGGCATTTCTGGTTGGCGACGTAGAAGAGCGGGCACTCTCGTTTTCAACTCTTGCGCGACATCGGAGAACTGTCGGTAAGGAATGAACGCGATGCCTTGTCGTACGCAGAATTCGGCGAGATTTCCTTTGGCGAATACGAGCTCAGGCTTGTTAGCGACGCAGAAATCGGAGCGGCCATCGCCGATATACACCCGCGTCCCAATGGCAGCGCCCTCGCAACGGCATTTGCACATACCGGCGGCTGATTGACATGTCACTTCGCTAAAACAGGAAATCAACTGATAGCGACTATAGCCGTTGTGTCCGCGTATCGTGAGCTGGTTTGCGATCACCGGCAGCGGTGGAAGGCGGTGGCGAGCGAGAATTCGATGGATGAAGTAATCGATCCCATCGCTAGTTACTGTGAGAGGAATTCCGTGTGAGCGACAGAAGCCGGCGAATGCCGGAAATGATGGATCAATTTCAATGTCGTCGAGCGCGGCGTCCAATTCCTGCCTGGTTGCGCGGATGAGCGCCACTTGGCGCTGCATGCATTGCGCCGAACCGATGGTGCCTTGTTTCCATTGTTCTTCAATGTCCAGCCACTCGGGATCGGCAAAGCGGGCTAAGATAAAATCAGTGGCGTCTTGAACTGATATCGTTCCGTCAAAATCGCAGAATACCTGCATGAATCACTCCTCGTTGATACCCCGCCTCCGGTTCGCAGTCATTTTTTCTCAGTACGAACAGGTGCGCTGATCTTTCCAGCCAAGGTTGCATGAGCAAAACATACGCCATCGGATGGTTATCCATCGAAAATCATTTCTATCGAAGGACGCGCGTAGACGTGTGGTCAAACGGCAGAATGACACAGCAAATGTCACACGATGAATGATTCTGTCATCCGTCGCTGAGTGGAACATTATGCGACGATGATGCGAAACTGAAATTTAAGGATTAAGCTTGGGGCAGTAAAACTTCGACGCGTAACTCTTGCCCGTTTTCCGGGGTTTTCAGGGCTATTTTCTCCGACATACAATCGATAATATCGCCGACGATGGCTAGCCCCAGTCCCGCGCCGTCGGTAACCGCATTATCCGCGCGGTAAAAGCGGTGGAACACCGCTTCACGTTCGCTTTCGGAAATCCCCGGCCCGGTGTCGCTAATGCTGAGGCACTACACGACGGGTTCGTGTTACTTTTTCAAATCGGCTGCTCGCCGTTGAAAATAGGCATTCCGGACTGAACCGTAGAGGTCTACGACCGTCTCCTCGACGCCTTCAAACCGATCGATAGTTGCCGCACGATCACTGATCTCCTCCGTTGCGCTCATGCCGATAGAGGCGCCGATAGGGATAAAGTAATCAAGAGGATACATCGCTTGGTCAGCAACGAAACCGAAAAAATCCCTAACCGACAGCGGTGGCAACAACGGCAGCACAAGATAAGGCCCGTGGCCGATGCCGTAGACTCCTAAAGTTTGTCCGGTGTCCCGGTCACTTTTCCCGATACCCAGTGCGGTACCTGCGACATCAAAAAAGCCCGCTATGCCAGCAGTGCTGTTAATGGCAAACCTCGCCAATTCGCGTCCGGCGCCAGCGAACTTGAGCTGCAAAATGTTGTTAACGAAACGTCGGGTCACATCGAGATTGTCGAACATATTGGCGATTCCTCCGCGAATGAGATCGGGCAAGGCCGCGTTATACCCTTTGGCCACCGGCTTCAGTACGAAACGGTCGACCTGACGATTGAACCAAAAGGTTTTTTCGTTGAAGGGCTCCCAAGGGTCCCACTCACCAACTGTTTCGTCGAGGACGCCATCTTCTTTGGTTTCCCCCCGCGCTCTTTCTTCACCGAGATTCTGCGCCAGCTCAATGACTTCTGATTCCTGATTCAACTTACCGCTATCCGACTCGATTCCTGTCGGCATGCTGTCGCGCTCGCTGGCAACCGATGCTTCTTCCTGGAAAAATTCGGATTGGGGAAGTGC
>VBKY01000377.1 GCA_005879255.1 Deltaproteobacteria bacterium | reverse complement strand
AAAATCTACCACCAGGGCGCGTAATCGGGGCCTGCTTGAAATTTCCAGCGGGATGTTCAGGTCTTGCAATCATACATCCAAGACTCGGCGCGGCGCAGGCTTGTACTTGAGTTCGTCTAACCCGCCAAGAGTTTCCATCGACCTCGATAGCCCAAGTAACTTGGGACTCGTTCAATCGTTCAAGTCGTTTAAGTCTGGCGCGATTCCAATCGAGCGAGTTTGTGGCCCAACTCGGGAGCGCTGCGAGCCGATCCTTTCATTTTGCGCAAACTCCGGTTGGTGGCAAAACACTCGTGCGCTTGACGAATCGCCGGTTGGTGAATATAGCTCCGGTCAGCTAATCAAAGGAGGTGTAAAGCGGAAATGGCACAGCCGAACAAGATAGCAGGGATCACCGTGGCACGGCAGCAACAAATAGACGTGTCGTCAGACCCGAGTAGAGGCAAGTGGAGCAGCCCGTTCCGCTTGCGTGCTGGAAACCTCTCCGTTGGCCTAATGAGAGTCGACAAGAACGGCGGCGAGAACAATCTCCACGCGCATCCTGATGTAGAGTCGGTCTGGATTGTGCTGAAGGGAAGGGCGAGATTTTACGGCATGAACGATGTCCTGGTCGCCGAGCTTGGGCCCGGCGAAGGTGTCGCCATACCGAAAGGAGTTCCTTACTGGTTCGATAACAAAGAGGAAGAGTCCCTGGAGGTTTACCACATCACCAGCCGAGACTCTTCCATAAAAGATGTCCATCGTGTGAACTTCGCTCCGTACACCGATGCGCAAAGGAGCCGCGGACCGAGGCCGGGGCGTGAGGCTACGGAGGAGGAGAAAGAGGCGGCGGCTAAGTTGTGATAAGGCGGAGACGTGGCGGAACGCTGTTGACTCGCTCCACCTATCCCGCGATCGGCGGCATTTTTGGAAATTTGGCCAGCGCCGGATTCATGTGATCCCAAGGCTGAGCGCTGGCTGTGAAGATATCCAAGGTCGGCTTATAAAGGCTCGGGTCATCGAGGCTCCCGGCCGTGATCATCGCGAGGTCCGGCATAGCGCTAGTTTTTCCGAACAAACTCGCACCGCACTCCGGGCAAAAACCGCGGCTCAACGTATTACCACTGTCTGCTTTACTGTCGTAATACTTAACCGCACCCGTGACCTTTAGCGCTGCGGCCGGCAGTCCGATGTCCGGCTCATACGCACCCCCGGTTGCCTTCTGGCAATCGCGGCAGTGGCAATTACCCATAAAAAACGGTTCGGCGGAACATTCGTAGCGCACCCGACCGCAAAGGCAGCCTCCCGTAAATAAAGTAGCCATAGTTTTTACTCCTTGCTTGTCCGTCAATACTTAGCACCACTATTACCGCCAATAGTTCCGAAAATCGACGGTATCCGCGCTCAACCCGACGATTAGATCGTTATCGAGCCGATGCGAAGGCGGATGAGCAGCAGGTGTCTGTTTCATCCATCCCAATCTCTGATTTCCTCATGAAAGTCCGAAACAATTCACATCACGAGTCGTTGTCCATAAAGCTTGACGGCGTTGTCCCAGAGGATCTTTCGCTTAGCTTCATCCGCAATTGGCTGAGCATAGAATTCGGGTAGCGCTTTCGCCGGCTCTATACCGTCAAGATGGGGATAGTCGGTGTTCCAAACGATGCAGTCGCCCTTTAAACGGTCCACCGCATACGCCAAAGCGCTTTCATCACTGTCGCAAGAGGCCGCGCATTGGCGGATGAAATACTCGCTCGGAAGCATGGAGATGTTTTTTGGTTTACCCATAATGCTGTAGCGACCATGCGAGTGCACGTCCATCCGTCCAAGCCAAAACGGTAGCCAGCCGGCGTTGGATTCGAGAATCGCAAGACGCAGTTTGGGAAATCGCTCCAGTATCCCCGTAAAAATAAAATGGCCCAGGGTTGCCATGTTATCGCAAGGAAACCCGAGCGCATGATCGACTCCTCGTAACGCTTGAAAGTCATGAACCCCGTCGCTGCCCGAGCCGCTTTGCTCGACAACGCGAAAGCCGCGAAAGGGTTGGACTCGATAGCGGTATTCACCGTGGACTGCGATGGGAAAATCCAAATCACATGCGAGCTGCCAGAGAGCGTCATATTCCCTCTCGTGCAACCATTTACCCTCCGGCAACAACGGATTTCTGATCGAGACCGCGCCGAGTGTTTCCACCGCTCGTTTCGCTTCTTTCACTATCGCATTGACGTCAGCGCCCGGAACAACAGCGATAAACTTGAGTCGCTTGGAGTCGACGCTGCAGTAATCGTGCGCCCAATTGTTATAGGCGCGGCACAGTGCGGCGCCTAGATCAGCGTCTTTCAGGGCCACAGAACAACCGAAGTTGCCGTTGCTGCCGGTCGGCAAAAGCACCTGTATGTCCCAACCGTATCGATCCATGTCCTTGATCCGAGTCTCGGGCGCCCACCACGTTCGGAAGGCTTCGCCATATTTTTCCTCCATAATACGGAATGACTGCTGCGGAGGGCCTTTCACCTGCTTTTCATCTTTCGTGATGATTTTGCCGTCCGGCTCGTAAACCATGAACGTGCCGTTCATGTAAGCGACTTTCGGAGCTTGCGGCCGATAATTCGGCTCCACGTATTTCTCCCACATGTCTTGAGGCTCGTGCATATGCGCGTCGGCGTCGACGACCTTGTATCCATTCCACATCGATTTTCTCCTTGACTGGCCCTATACGCTAAATATCATTCCGAACCAAACTGCGAAATCATCGGTTTTCGACCGTTGCGGTGGTTCAAAGTTCAAGGTCCAGATTCGTTGATCGGCATCTGAGCGCTAACAAAGGTCGGAAAGAAGCCGAGTCGCAAGTAGACAGGTTGTTGAAAAACTCTTTAGGAGTCCTTCGCCAGGCTGAGGACGAACGGGCAGTCTTGACTCCGACCAATCCCGACACCAAACCTCAGGTACGTAGGTCGTGTCCTCGGCGAATCTAAACAAATTTACTCAATTCACGTGCGTGTCGGATAAGGATTCGAAAATTAACTCCGAGAATTCTCAACAGATGGAAGTTCCGCATTCGAATCTGACCTTGAACTTTTGAACCTTGAACCTTTGAACCACCGTTAGGATGTCGCTAGTATGAGGCTTCGGCTGTTGCTTCCGTTGGGCAAAATATCGCTGCAAACTGTCCTGGCTGCCAATCTAGTTTCCTGAGCGTCTAGCACACCTTCGAGTTACATTTCCGCAGGTTTCTTTGCCTGATTGCCGTGATCCCGAGGGACCGAACCATAGCGGTTGGAGTGCGCCTATTCAGCTATTGTCCTGCCCGCTGGCCTGTTTGGGCGGAAAAACCTCTAGTGTGAAATATGACTGGTTTACGTTTCCTAAAGATTTGCGGGCAAAATTGCCGCCCCACGTTTGAGACTTCAGCTTTCCATACATTGACCCAATCTCTCCAAAGTGCCTTCGATCCTAACGGTACAACGCGTGCTCATACCTGCTTTTGCTGGGGCACGGTGACTCACCTCGTCTAACTCACCTTTGTTTTAATTTCCTGCCTCAGCATTGTTGCCAATTCAGGCGAGCGGGTATCTTGCGTGTTGAAGCAGCTTCATTGGATAAAAGAAAAGGGACTTCGCGGATCTAAGTCGCCCGGGACAAGACGGGGACTAATGGTTTTGAAGATTTTTCTTGAGATGGAATGGATGTTGATTTTGGGCGGTGACCTTGGGCTGTATATCTATTTGGTCCTCTTCGTGAGTTGTCGGTTATTTGGACTAAAGAATTGTAAAGCAAACGGCGATTACGCCTTTTTGCGTTTTCTCTCTTCGGTTCTCTTCTTTCCACGCTGCGCTGTCCGCATACTCTCTTTTAGAGCCGCCATTAAATCGATGACATGGCCGGGTGCCGGTGCGTTTGGCGGGACGGTAATTTCCTGCCCTTTCATTTTCTCATCGATTATCGCCAGGACGCGATCTCGATACTCATCGCGGTAGCTTTCTGGCTCGAAGCCTTCAGACGATAGTTTCTCGATCAGACCTCGGCCGAGTTCTAGTTCTTGCGTGCAGGCCTCGGGTCGGACCAGCGCAAGGTGTTATTCAGCGATATAGGATTGGATAAATAGCGTGGCGTAGAGGCTTAGCGCTCGTTTTTTTGCGTTGAAACACAAGCGCTAAGAAGGCAAGCGATGCCGCGCGCCAACCGCATCAACGGTTGCGCTCAAACCGTTCAAGCGGTTCGACCAGCTCACCATGAGGAGGGTTGAGGGTCAGACTTCTACGTCTCGACTTTCTTGCTTGCGCGCACCTCTCCGTCACAAATGCCTCGGCCTCTTAGGCTAAGCTAGCGCGACCTTGGGTTCACAGGGTGCCGGCCAGTTAGGCGCTCGCCTGCGGGGCGCCCGTGTTGATCGGTTCTCCGTGGCAAGATAGCGGAGAGCGGGTCATCATCAAGACGCCACGTTGCCACTACGCCCTCGAGGTTGCGAGGCGAGTCGCCACAGGCGTAATCTTAAGCACCGGATGAGAGAAGCAAGAAAGGCACGAGGCAGTAGGCAAGAGGCAAGAGGCGATAGGAAGAAGAATCGTTCAAGCGAATAGGCGCGAGAATGAAGCTAGTCACCTATGACCGCGGGGATGGACCGCGCGCTGGCGTCGTCGTTGACGAGCAAGTGCTCGATGTGCCGACGTTGCTTGGCGAGCGGAGCGGGGTGCGCGATGTCCGTGCACTCCTCGAACTGCCGAACGATCCGCTAACGAGGCTCAAGTCAGTTCTAGGCTCCGCTGAGGGTGTGCCGCTGACGAGCGTGCGGCTGCGCGCGCCGATCTTGCAGCCGCCGACGGTGCGCGACTTCATGGTGTACGAGGGACATGCCAGCGCGGGCGGCACAAGAAAACTCTCCGACGCGTGGTATCGCTTGCCGATATTTTACTTTTCCAATCCGCTCTGCATCTTCGGCCCGGACGACGCGGTGCCCTACCCGTCCGCTTCGGAACAACTCGATTACGAGCTGGAACTTGCGGCGGTCACCGGCCGGGAAGGCAGCAATATCGCCGAGGCGGACGCTTTCTCCTACATTGCCGGGTTCACGATTTTTAATGACTGGAGCTGCCGCGATCTCCAGCGCGACGAGATGGAAGCGCGTCTCGGGCCGGCCAAAGGAAAAGATTCGGCCAGCTCGCTTGGCCCTTGGATCGTCACGACCGATGAGCTTGAGCCATTCATCCGCGACGGCCGGCTGCATCTGCGCTGCTCGCTCAAGGTGAACGGCGCAAAGTGGATGGACAACGACGCCGGTCTCATGCATCACACCTGGGGCGCGATGATCGAGCGCGCCTCGCGCGATAGCCGCATCGTTCCCGGTGACGTCATCGGCAGCGGCACGGTCACCGGCGGATCGATCGGCGAGGCGATACGCAACGGCTATCCAGCGCGCTATCTCGAACCCGGTGACGTCGTGGAGATCGCCGTGGAAGGAATCGGCATCCTCCGCAACACCATCGCGCCTAAAATAAACCCGGACCCCAACTATCGTTTCAAAGCTCCACGAAAATAGGCAATAGGCAGAACAATCGTTCAAATCGTTCCAAATAGCCTGTCCTGAGTTCATCTTTGATGTCGACTCGATTGCCCAGGGGTCGGCGACAGCGGTCAGGTCTTGTTTCTTGCAGCACCGACTGCCTCTACTTCGTTAACCCAAGCTCTTTACGAGCGCGATCGACGAAGCTGAAGTCGGCAACTTCTTTTATCTTTACCGGTCGAATCACTTTGGCGCTTTCCGCGCGCTGGGTCGATAAGGGATTGAATGGAGGCTTGCGCCCGCCAACCGATCGGCGATA
>VBKY01000015.1 GCA_005879255.1 Deltaproteobacteria bacterium | reverse complement strand
CTCCTGGTAGTCGAAGGTGGCGGGATCATGCACTGAGCGTGATCGCGCTGTACTTAAGCGAGAATCCGCTTCGAGCTGACCGCTAATCTTCTTCGGTTGTCTTGACGAGAATTCTTGGCGCTCAAGAAGCACTTGGCGTCACGCCATAAACATAACCGCAGGCGTTGCAGAAGATGACGTTAAAGGGAGCGAGGACGAACTGTTTACCTCGCGACGATCCCGCTCCACCCTTGCGCGATACGATGTGTTCGGTCCCGACTGCCGAACAGGAGGGGCATTTGGGCTCGGGCTCTACGTTAGTTTTGTATTCCTGGGAGCGGAAGGCGCTGCCGAAATCGTCGCTAAAATGCCGCGAGCTCTCTTTGGGTTGCTCCTCTTCGGGTTCTTCCGGAGCCCCGGCGGGATGCGTGACGGCGTCGTAAACCGAGCGTTTCGTAGCATCGGACAGGATCGTGTAAGCATCGAGAACTTGTTTGAATTTATCTACCGCACCACCATCGTCCGGGTTGCGATCGGGATGATAACGAAACACCAACTTGCGGTAGGCACGTTTGATTTCGTCCGGAGTAGCACTGCGTTTCACACCCAGCAAAGAGTAGTAGTCAATAGTGGTGTCCAATCTGTTAAACCTTTTGGTGTCGTGAGATACAGCGAGAGTTCGCTTAAGCCGACGATTTCTTGAGGCGCTATCGCCGGCGCGAATGAGATAGCCGTCCGCCGGTTCCGGTCAGTTTTCCCCTTTGCTTATACATGGTGACGCACATGTCGTAGATCGCTGTTCCCGCTCGGTCATCGACTAACCGTTCGCCATCCTGGGTTACATATTCGACTTTGAATAGGGAGTCCTTCCCTGTGCCATCGTTGTTCGTCAGGCGAATCAGCTGCCCTTCGTTTTTGTCCAGGTAACCACCGATGGTTCGAAAAATCTGCACTTGATTCAGAAATTCCTTCGTCGCTGATAGCTCACCACGTTTCCCTTCGGCCGCTCGATCCAATTCTTGGATGTCTTTGAAAGTATATTGGATGGTCACAGGAGTCGGCGATGGCGGGTCCTGGTAACCGCAGTAGGCCACGTATTCGTTTCTCTCAAAGCGAATATCGAACGATTTCAGCCCTCTTCGCTCGAGATCCTGACCAATGCAACGCAGCGCGGTAGCGTATTTTGCCGAAGCTGCGTCGGCATTTCTTGTCTTTAATACACGCGACATTGGGGGTTGTTCACAACGTTTTCGACCATTCTGTAAGTGTAAATGGTACGAACAGTAGCTCTAAAAATCAATCAAAAAGATCGCGGATGTTTTGTCCACCATAGGTTGAACCCGCCCTCTTTTGGCCGATTTCTAAACTACGCAGTGTTTGAAGGAAGTATTTGAAGCTATTCGGGAATGGCAGGTAGCGCGTCCGTCACACCGATCATGCTGTCGCGCGTCACCAGCTTGGCTAGGTCGGCTTCGCTATGACTTTCTGTCCCCTTTGGCCGCAGAGGCAAGACCAGATAGCGAATGTCGGCCGTGCTGTCATGGACTCGCACCTCGACATCGTCGGGCAGATCGAGTCCAAACTCGCGCATCACGCCGCGCGGGTCCACGACCGCGCGTTGCCGATAATTGAAGCTCTTATACCAATCGGGCGGCCGGCCCAAAATCGGCCGGGGATAGCAGGAGCATAGGGTGCAGACCACCATATGACGAACCTTTTCGGTATTCTCTAAAACCATGAACTCATTGACGGCGGCGGCATCGATGCCCATTTCCGCGCACGCTGCTTTGGGATCCGCGATGAGACGAGCTTTAAAAGCCGAATCGACCCACGCGTGAGCGACGAGCTTCGAACCGTTCGCCGGCGCGCGCGCTTCCTGATACTCGACCTGGCACTGAATGTCTTTTTCGGTGAGCACACCCTTCTCGACAAGCAGATCGCGGATCGCGTAAATCCGTTTCGCGTAATGGCTCAGCTCATGTTTCGGATGTTCGTGGCCATGCGCATCGGCCGGTGTATCGCTCATCTTTACCTCCTCGTTACTGGGTCCGATCTAACCAATGCTCATAAATATCGACCAGAACCTTATCCGTCGGTCCTGCAGTCCGGCCCCATACATCGGCCTGATTGAAAGCCACGAGATAGAGTGTTCGTTTGGGCAAGCCGTCACGTCCATAAGCGAGAGATTCAGGGTTGAGAAAATCGCCGTAGACGCGTTCGATCCAACCAGTCTTGCCGCGAATGTACCAGGGTGTGCGTATATGCCCCGGCCGATCTTCCAATTTCACCGTGACACGGTCCCCGGGTTTGAACTTGCCCGCCTGGGAGTTCACGGCTCGCCCCATTCCTTTTCAAATTCACCGAGGCGTCGATCGATCTCGTCCTTGGTCAGAATCTTTTTCTCGATCAGGATGGTTTCGATGCTCGCAATCCACCGTTCGTAATAGGTCATATCGCGATACGTCTCAGAATCCATCTCTTCGCGCGCGCGGCGCATCTCGTCGGTGCGTTTGATGCCGCGCGCGCCGAGCGCTTGATTGACGGCATCGGCAAGAATTTCCCAATCGGAAAGTTGATGTTCGCTCTGATCGATCGCGCCCGCGCCGGGCAGACCGCCGATATCGTGATGGCCGCGTGCCATATATGAACCTCCCACGCTATCCTTTGAGACGATTGGCGAGTGCTTTGTGCTCTTCTTTGATTGCCGCTGGCAAATGATCGCCGAAAGTCTCGAAGAAATCGCTCTGGCTCTTGAGATTGTTTGTCCAAGCTTCGCGGTCGACGGCCACCAGCTGATCGAGATCGGATTTGGAAATTTCGAGTCCTTCGCCACTCAAGCTCGACGCCTTGGGCACAGAACCGATCGGGGTCTCATTCGCCTGCCCGCCGCCCTTGCAGCGCTCGATGATCCAGCGCAGCACCCGCAAGTTTTCGCCGAAGCCGGGCCAGAGAAACCGGCCGCGCTCATTGCGCTGGAAAAAGTTTACGCGGAAGATCTTCGGCGGATTGGTAGCGCGTTTGGCCATCGATAACCAATGGCCCCAATAATCGCCCATGTTGTAGCCGCAGAACGGCAGCATCGCCATTGGATCGCGCCGCACCACACCCACGGCGCCGGTCGCTGCCGCGGTCGTTTCGGATGCCAATGTCGCCCCGAGAAAAGTGCCATGTTGCCAGTTGAAGGATTGATAGACGAGCGGAATCATCTTTTGCCGGCGCGCGCCGAAAAGTATCGCGCTGATGGGCACGCCCTCGGGCTTTTCCCACTCCGGAGAATAGCTCGGGCATTGTTTTATCGACACCGTAAAGCGGGCATTAGGGTGGGCCGCCGGGTGGCCGCCCTCCGGGTCCCATGGCTTGCCACGCCAATCCAGAGCGTTGCTGGGGACGGGATCGTCATGACCTTCCCACCAGACCGTTCCGTCGGGTCGCAGCGCCACGTTCGTGAAAATAGTGTCTCTCGTGACCGTCCGCATGGCGTTTCGGTTGGTGTTCGAACCGGTGCCCGGCGCGACGCCGAAACAGCCGGCTTCCGGATTGACCGCCCAAAGCCTACCGTCCTGACCGACGCGCAGCCAGGAAATATCATCGCCGATGGTGTGGATCTTCCAGCCCTTCATGGTCGCCGGCGGCACCAGCATCGCGAGATTGGTCTTGCCGCAGGCGCTCGGAAACGCGCCGCAGACATAAGTGATCTCGCCATCCGGGCTTTCGACGCCGACGATCAGCATATGCTCGGCGAGCCAGCCTTCTTGATGGCCGAGCTTGCTAGCGATACGCAGAGCCAGGCATTTTTTCGCCAACAACGCGTTGCCGCCATAGCCCGAGCCGACGCTCCAGATCGCATTGTCTTGAGGGTAATGACAAATGAAGCGGCGCTCGATGTCGAGGTCGGCCTTGGAATGCAGACAACGTGTAAAATCGTCGGAATCGCCCAGATGATCGAGCGCGATCTTGCCCATGCGCGTCATGATGCGCATGTTGAGCACGACATAGACGCTGTCGGTTACTTGAATGCCGACTTTGCTGAACGACGAGCCCCGGGCGCCCATTAGAAACGGAATGACATACAACGTGCGGCCACGCATGGAGCCGGCATAAATTTTCGACAGCTTGTCATAGGATTCGGCGGGAGCCATCCAATTGTTGTTGGGGCCCGCCTCTTCCTGTGTCGGCGTGCAGACGAATGTCAAATTTTCCGTGCGCGCGACATCGTTGAGCGCGCTGCGATGCAAATAAGAACCAGGAAGCTTTTCTTGATTCAACGGTATGAGATCGCCGCACTCGACCGCGATTTGTGTCAACCTTTCTTTTTCCTCCTCCGACCCATCGCACCAAAAAACATTATCCGGCTGGCACATCGCCGCCACTTCTTTGACCCACTTTTGGATATGTGGATTCGCGGGTATGGTTCCTCTTGAAACGCTCATGGGTTAACGATTCTTCCTTTCCTAGCCTCTCTAATTCTAAGATTTGGCAAAATTGGGAATGGGGAAATTAGCATAGCTCAGAAGCTCCGTCTGACGGCAATACACGGAGGACGGAAAATTTACTGCGTGAACTGAAGCGTATCCGATAGAACGCGGCCATGTCAACATTTCGCGCTACTCATGAAATACCCGAAATAGCCGCCAGCGTCCCTCTGGGAGATCCTCTGTCCACGCTGCGAGCGCCCCCAACTCGCCGCGTGAATCGACAATGCCAACCAGTCTTTCCGCTTCTCGTCGATTGCCGATTTGCATCAATACTTCCTGTTGCCCCAAACGCAACCGCGAAAGGAGCCGGCCTTCCCAATTAATCATGCGCAGGTTATTCAAAGCGGCACGCAGCGAAACGAGCGGGATTGAGCCCTGTGCAAACCGCTGTTCAAGCTCATCGATCGTGATCGACTGCTGAACGTTGAGATGGCCGCACGCGGTTCGCCTGAGGCTCTTGAGGTGAGCGCCGCAACCCAGTGCTTGTCCCATGTCAGCCGCCAACGTGCGCACATAGGTCCCGCGTGAACAAGTGACTTCGAATTCGAGCTCCGAATCGGAAACTTTCTCTATCCGGAGAGCTTCAACTCTGACACTCCGCGGCGCACGCGGAATTTCTTTGCCCTGCCGAGCCAATCGGTACAATCGTACGCCGTCTTTTTTCAGAGCGGAAAACATCGGCGGCACCTGCTGCATTTCACCGGTAAATTCTTCTTCCAATCTTCGCAACTGGGTTTCGCCGATCAAAGGCACCGAACCTTCTTTCACAACCTTTCCCGTAGCGTCTTGGGAGTCGGTTTCGACGCCAAGGACCATTACGCCGCGGTAACTCTTCATCCCGCCGAGAAAAATGTCGGCGATCTTCGTTCCTTCATTGACCCCCAACAAGAGCAAGCCCGATGCGAACGGATCAAGCGTGCCGAGGTGACCGACTTTCTTGGCCTGGAAAAGCTTCTTGACCCGACCCACGACTTGGGCCGAAGACGGCCCCGCGGATTTATCGATAAGCAGAATACCGCTCTGTGTCATTGACATACGAAAACGCGTGGAAGAACTGGCAGCAAAGACGAATCGAGGCGTAGACGGATCCGATCCTACTCTTTGACGCTATTGAGCAACGCATCGATGCGTCGAGCTTCGTCTTCAGTGTCGTCGTAGTTAAATTCAATGGATGGAACGAACCGAAGATTAAGTTGCTTGCCTACTTTGGCACGAATGAAGCCGGTCGCGCTTCTGAGTCCCGCCAAAGCTTCCCTGCGGTCTTCCTGACCACCGAGGAGACTGAAATATACTCTTGCGTGCCGCAAATCCTTACTAACGCGAGCAGTCGTCAGAGTGACAGAGTGGACGCGCGGATCGCGGATTTCCTTACTTAGGAGCTCCGCGATCAATTCCAGGAGCAAGTCTCCAACTCTGTCCGAGCGCTGATATTCCATCATAGAACCCACCGCCCGCCGCCAGTGCCAGGCCGTTTCTCTGACTTCGACCGCGCAAGCGGCTGGCGCAGTTCGCCCCATTTAGCAATGAAAGAACTCCGTTCCGATCTCGCCCACTTGAGCCAGGCCAAGCTCATCGACAAATTCTACCACTCTCTGCAGCGTCGCTTCGACAACCGTTCGACTGCTGCCGACAGCACCGAATCCTAGAACCGCGCTCTGCCACAGGTCTTGATCGTCGCATTCGGTGACGGACACATTGAACTGATTGGCTACGCGCGCTTGAATTCTTTTTAGGACTCCGCGCTTGCCTTTGAGCGAGTGATTTTCCGGAATCAAAAGGTTGAGCTTGAGGATCCCCACAATCATGGGCTAATGGAACGCCCGAAGCGCACGCTAGAAATTTACACGCCGCTAACGCGCGGCGCTTCGCGTCCGGCCGGAACTGGACTTATTCGCCGGATCACCGGAATGCGTTCGAAGGACTCAACGACGTCGCCTTGTTTTATATCTTGAAACCCTTCGAGCGATAGGCCGCATTCATAACCCGCGGTCACCTCGCGCACGTCATCTTTAAAACGCTTGAGACTAGCAAGCTTGCCTTCGTGCACCACCACTTGATCCCGTAACAAACGCACCGAGTTGCCGCGAGCGATTTTTCCTTCGTTGACGTAGCAGCCGGCGATAGTGCCTATGCCAGCGATGTTGAAGATCCGACGGACTTCGACGCGCGCTTGGGTTTGCTCGCGGTAGGTCGGCTCCAACATACCTTCCATCGCTGCGCGGACATCCGCCACCGCTTCGTAAATGATCGTGTACAACCGCACATCGACGCCTTCTTTGGCCGCTAAAGCTGCGCCTTTCGATTCCGGCCGGACATTAAAACCGATGACGATCGCATTGGACGCCGCCGCCAGTAAAATATCGCTCTCGGTAATGCCGCCGACCGACCCGTGAATCACTCTGAGTTTGACCTCATCGGTGGACATGCGGCTTAACGCCTCTGTCAACGCCTCCACTGAACCCTGCACGTCGGCCTTAAGAACAACCCGGAGCTCCTTCACGTCTCCTGCCTTGATCTGATCGTAAAGCTCTTCCAATGAAACTTTGCTCGATTTAACCAGCTCCGTTTCTCTTTGCTTGCTCTGGCGATACTCAGCCACTTGGCGCGCCTTCGCTTCGTCAGCGACGGCGACGAAAGAGTCGCCTGCCTGTGGCACGCCCTGGAGACCAAGAATTTCCACGGGGAATGCCGGCGGCGCTGCCTCTATCTTCTGGCCGCGGTCGTCAATCATGGCGCGCACTTTGCCGTAATATACGCCGCAAACGAATGCGTCGCCGACATGGAGCGTTCCTTCCTGCACCAATACCGTCGCCACCGGACCCCGACCGCGATCCAACTTGGCTTCGACAATGGTTCCACGGGCAAGTTTGTCTGGATTGGCCCTGAGCTCCAAGATATCCGCCTGCAGCAGGAGCATTTCCAACAGATGCGGGATACCTTCGTGCGTCTTTGCCGACACCGGCGCGAATACGGCATCGCCGCCCCAATCCTCGGCGATCAGGCCATGTTCGGAAAGACCTCTTTTTACTTTTTCAAGATTGGCGTCCGGGCGATCGATTTTATTGACAGCAACAATAATAGGCACGTCGGCGGCACGGGCGTGGTTGATCGCCTCGACCGTCTGCGGCATGACTCCATCATCCGCGGCCACGACTAAAACGACGATGTCGGTCACCTTGGCGCCGCGCGCGCGCATCGCGGTGAACGCTTCGTGGCCGGGGGTATCCAAAAATGTGACGCTACGGCCATCGACCTGAACATGATAAGCGCCGATGTGCTGGGTGATGCCGCCATGCTCCTGGGCGGTCACGTTCGTGCTGCGAATCGAATCGAGCAAAGAGGTCTTACCGTGGTCGACGTGCCCCATGATCGTCACGACCGGCGAGCGCGAGGTCAAAGCCGTTTCTTCTTCTTCAATCTGATGTTCGACTTCGAGCATGCTGTCGACATCGAAGGCGACGTTTTCCACCTGGTGATCGAACTCCGAGGCGATAAGTGTCGCCGTGTCGGCATCGAGCACCTGGTTGATGGTCGCCATCATGCCCATGCCCATCAACTTTTTGATAACTTCGCCGGCTTTGACGCCCATTTCCCGAGATAGATCGCCAACTGTGATCACTTCAGAAATCTTGATGACCCGCTTGCTCGCTTTGGGAACCGTGATTTCCGTTTTTCTGATTTCTTTGCCCGGCAGAACACGCTTTTTCTTGGGAATGCGGCCACCGCGCAATTCCTTTTCTCTGAGCTCCAAGACATCTTGTTTTTTGACAACGCGCTTCTTGTGCCGCCCGGTCTTTGGCTTGTCATCAGTGCTGGGTTTTTGTTCGCCCTCGGCGCCGGGCGCCAGGACCGTTTCTGCCACGCGAGCGCTAGGCTGGGCCGGCGTCGCCCCGACCGGTCGTCGCAACACGGGTGTGGGCGCCGGTTCAACTCTCACGGTCTGCTTCAAATCGATGCGACCGAGAATACGTGCGCCACGCGGCAATTCCGGCTGCACAGGCTGCGCTGTTTCAGCAGCGATTCCTGGCGCTGCGGGTGCCGGCTCCGCGGCTCTGACTTCCATGGATTCTGGTTGAGGCTCCGGCTCCCTCTCCGTTTCAAGCGGCCCAGGCGTTTCGCTATGCGGTTCGGCCTCGGGAGAGGCTTCCAAGGGGATCTCGTCGACCCCGGCTGGCGAAGCTGCTGGCTCGAATACCGGCGGTTCCGCTAAAGGTGTCTCAGTGACTTCGCCTGCTTCGGTGGGCGCAACCTCGACACGATTGACCCGCCGCCGGATGACGTTGGCGCGCACGCGTCGCTCAACAACGGTCTCGTGCGCTTCGGTTCCGCGTTGTCCCTCGTCGTCCGTCTTTACCATGCGATCGGCAACGATCTTTTCTTCGCCGACATGGACTTGGGGTTTTTCTTGGGCGGCTAAGGCTGCGCGTACTCGTGCAACTTCATCGTCTTCGAGCGCGCTCTGGGCCTTGCGCCCTCTGATCCCCAACCGATCAAGCTGGACGATCAGGTCCTTGGTCTCGATTTCCAATTCCTTGGCTAGTAGATGGACTCTCGTTTTTCCCATCTCTTCTTACTCCCAGTTTCGGCGCTCAAGTTCCTGAATCAGATTTTCCTTATGCGCCCTACTGACCTCTACGTGAAACGCGCGGTAGTGACCCTTGCGGCTTAGGAAAGCCTGCCAACACTTCCGGTTCTGGTGCAGATATCCGCCACGTCCCTGATTGCCGTCGATTTTCAAATGACCCTGATCCGTCACCGTGAGGCGAATCAGGTTATTTTGATCGTCCCGCACGCCGCACCCCAAGCAGATTCGTTGTGGATGGTGTCCTTTCTTCGGCACGCCGTTTTTAAGATTCGCCTTCCGGGGCCGCTTCGGCAGCAGGAGTTATCGCCGCGTTGGCTGCCGCCTCAGCCGCGTTGGCTGCCGCCTCAGCCTCTTTCGCGCGTTTCTCCTCTATATATTGCTTTGCCGATTTGTGGAGAGCCTCGGCTTTGTCCTTGCTGATGCCTTCGACGTCGAGAATGTCCGCCAAATCGCTGTCCGCAACATCTTCCGCTGACTTAAATCCCTCCTGATAGAGAACTCCGCTGCGAAATCGCCGATGCCTGGAATCGCGCCGATAGATTGCCGCGCCCGCCGCGTCTCCTCCTCTGCCTCCGCCTCGCTGCGCACGTCGATACGCCAGGCGGTGAGACGGGAGGCAAGCCGAACATTCTGCCCTTTTTTGCCGATAGCGAGCGAGAGCTGATCGTCGGGCACGATGACTTCCATTGTATGGTCGTCGTCATCGATAATAATTTTGGAAACCTTGGCCGGAGCAAGCGCACGGCAGACATACTCGGCCTGATCGGGAATCCAGTGAACGATATCGATCTTCTCGCCGCGTAATTCCTGCACGACAGCTTGCACGCGGGTACCTTTCATGCCCACGCAAGCTCCTACCGGATCTACGTCGGGATCATTGGAAACCACGGCGATCTTCGCGCGTCCCCCAGGTTCCCGCGCCGCGCCTTTGACTTCGACGATGCCTTCGTAAATCTCAGGAACTTCCTGAGCAAAGAGCTGAATCAGCATGCCTGGGTGGGTACGCGACAATACGATCTGCGGGCCCCGGCTGGTAATTTCGACGCTCACAATGTAAGCGCGAATTCGGTCGCCCTGGCGATAGCGCTCGCGCGGCACTTGTTCCTTTTCCGGCAGAATCGCATCCGTACGACCGAGGTTAACGATGATATTCCGCTTCTCGAAGCGCTGCACGATGCCATTGACGAGTTGTCCTTCGCGCCCTTTGAATTCATTGTAAATAATCTCCCGCTCGGCATCGCGCACCCGTTGCACAATGTTCTGCTTGGCAGCCTGCGCGGCAATGCGCCCGAACATGCTCGAGTCCAACTTGCAAAGCAACTCGTCACCGAGCTCGGCGTCGGGATCGAGAGTGTCCCTCGCCTCCGGCAATGTAATCTCGGTGGCTTGGTCCTGCACGGTTTCTACGACCGTTTTGGCCTCAAAGAGTTCCACTTCGCCGATCTCGGGGTTAAACTGCGCTTCGATTTTGCGCTGGTGACCGAAGGTCTTCTTGGCCGCCGAGATCATGGCATTTTCCAAGGCACTAATGAGAATCGTCTTGTCGATGCCCTTTTCCTTGCTTACTTGCTCGATGACTCGATTTAAATCCTGCTGCATATTAGGCACTCCAGTCGTGCTCGTAATTCGACTTTTCAATTAACGAAAACGGAATTTCACATGGCCTACCATCTTGATTCAAAGAAATCTTATCCGCCGAAACCTCAAGCAGTAGACCCAAGAACGATCTCCTGCCGTTGATGACTTCTCGAGTGCGTACGCGAACCCTTTTACCGACAAATCGCGCGAAATGCTCCGGCCGTTTGAGCGGGCGGTTGATGCCCGGAGAGGAGACTTCCAACGTGTATGCTCCCTCGACAATCTCCCGGACATCGAGTATATCGCTGAGCTCCCGGCTTATTCGGCTAAGGTCGTCCATGTTTGGGCCACCCTCCTTGTCGAGGTACAATCGCAACACGCGACCGCCACGGCTGCCCTCATGTCTCAGTTCGATATCGATGATCTCCATTCCCTCCATTTTCGCCAAAGGCGCGGCCAGTTCCCATATGCGGGCGATGGTTGGATCCATCTTTTCGCCCCCCAGAAACAAAAAAAGCGGGCATCGCCCACTTCGAGTTCAAACTCTTAAAGTGTAAAAAATTAGTACCATAGGCAATGTTGTCAATGCAAGGCCTGCCGCCCCGCGCGCCATTGCGCCACTGTCGCTATCTGCTATGATTTCGCATCAGTTCCTTGACTATGAAGGCATCGAGCCAACCTAAACGACGAACGACAACGCAAATATCCTGGGAGCAAATCCTCGCCAATCTTGACGATGGTGTGGTCGCCGTCGATCCCGAGGGCAAGATCACGTTCTTCAATGAAGCGGCGGAAGTCCTCACCGAGATCTCTTCGGTAGCTGCCGCGGCGCAACCGTTTGAGCAGATCTTTAAGCGCGAGCCGTGGCTGGTCGATCTTGTGAAAAGAACCCATCCGCCCCGGCAAAAGAGGGCCCGTGGGGAGGGCGATTTTGTCACCCGTTGGGGCAAGAAGATTCCCGTCAGCGTCACCGTATCGCCGCTCCAGGACCGTCACGGTCATTTCGTCGGCACGATACTGCTGCTTCGCGATATTAAGCACACAAAAGAACTAGAAGAAGATCTCAAACGCGCCGACCGGTTGGTATTAATCGGCACATTGGCCGCAGGCTTGGCACACGAAATAAGAAATCCTCTTGGAGGCATCAAAGGCGCCGCGCAATTGCTGCGCCGCTCCGCAGACAGCAATGCGTCGGTGCGCGAATTCACCGCTATCATGATCCGCGAGGTGGATCGGGTCGACCTATTGATCGAACAGCTTCTCGACCTTTCGCGTCCGGCGCAGCTCACGCTTGCGCCCGTCAACATTCATGAAATTTTGGAAGATGTGCTGCTGCTGGAAGGTCAAACGGTCAACGACAGGGAAATTCACATCAGAAAACGTTTTGATCCGAGTTTGCCGCCCATCCGGGCTGATCGGGCACAGCTAACCCAAGTTTTTCTCAATCTGGTAAAGAACGCGTTTCAAGCGATGGAGCGTAGCGGCGCGCTCACCATCACTACGAGAGTGGAAACCGATTATCACATTCGCGGACAGGACACCGGGCCTAATCGCTTTATCTGGGTGGATCTCGCCGACGAGGGCGGCGGTATTCGGGACGAAGACCTGCCGCATATTTTCTCGCCGTTCTTCACGACAAAAATCAATGGCACGGGACTTGGATTGGCAACTTGCTATCGCATCATCAAAGAGCATGGCGGCACGATTCGAGTCGAAACCACGGAGGGTAAAGGAAGCACCTTCAAGGTCTCTTTGGTGGTGGCGGACTCAAATTGAAATGGATCAAGGAAAAATTCTCATTACCGAAGATGAAGAATCGTTGCGCTTCGTTCTGCAGAAAGCGCTCGAGGCCGAGGGCTATTGGGTGCAGGTCGCGGCCAACGGCGCGACCGCGCGTCGGCTTATCACCGACAGCCATTTCGACGTTTCGCTGATGGACATCAAACTTCCCGACGTCGATGGTTTGGAATTGCTCAAAGAGCTCAAGGAAAACGGCGTCGACACCGCGATGATCCTGATGACGGCGCAGAATACCATGCGCAACGCCATCGGTGCGATGAAAAACGGCGCCTTCGATTACATCACCAAACCGTTCGATCTCGATGAAGTCTTGGTGCTCATCAAGCGCGCCATGGACAGCCGCAAGCTGAGTCGTGATTTTCGCGAGCTCAAGGAAGAAGTGAAAAAGCGCTTCGAGCCAGGCGTCAACATCATCGGCACTAGCCCGAGCATGCAGATCGTCTACAAAACGATCGGCCAGGTGGTCGACACCGTGGCGACCATTTTGATCCTCGGCGAGAGCGGCACGGGAAAAGAGCTGGTCGCGAAAACGATTCACTACAATTCGCCGCGTTGGAACCAACCCTTCGTTGCGATCAATTGCGCCGCCATTCCACGCGATCTGCTCGAAAGTGAATTGTTCGGTCATGAGAAAGGCGCTTTCACCGGCGCCCTCGACCGCCGTCTCGGCAAGTTCGAACTAGCCGAGGCCGGCACGCTTTTTTTGGATGAAGTCGGCGATATCCCGCTGGACCTGCAAACTAAATTACTGCGAGTCTTGCAAGATCACGAGTACAGCCGAGTCGGCGGCCGCGATCTCCTAAAGGCCGATGTGCGCATCCTGGCCGCCACCAACCAGGACCTGGAGAAAGCGGTCAAAGAAAAACGTTTTCGCGAGGATCTCTATTTTCGGCTCAAAGTCATCCCGATCTATCTTCCGCCCCTGAGGGAACGGCGCGGCGATATCCCGCTCCTGATCGGCTATTTCATCGACAAGATCAACCGCGAGATGGGCATTCAAATCTCCGGCGTCTCCCCGGAGGCGCAAAAACTTCTCGAAGAGCATGCCTGGCCCGGCAACGTCCGCGAGCTCGAGAATACTTTGATCCGTGCCGCCGTGCTGTCCTCGGGCCCGATCTTGTTCCCCAAAGACTTCACCTTGCAAAACAAGCCGACGTCGACGACCCTGGAAGTCGATCAGCTCTCGTTGGAAGAAATCATCCGGCACAAACTGGAAGACTATTTTCGCAGGATGGAAGGAGTCGACGTGGACAACCTCTATTCGCTCGTCATCGAAAGGGTCGAACGGCCGCTTATCGAATTGACGCTGAAGAAGACCAAGGGCAATCAAATCCGCGCCGCGCAGATCCTCGGCATCAATCGAAACACGCTGCGGAAGAAAATCACCGATTTGCGCATCGCGCTCAAAAAAGACCCCTCCTAAGAATTCATGCCATCCCTCGTCCTGCCGCCGCTCTACGCCATCCTCGATCCGGCACAAACCAAGGACCGTGCTCCAGAATCGGTATTGCGCGACCTGCTCGAAGGCGGCGCCGCCATTCTTCAACTTCGTGTCAAAACCATGGCCCCCAGCGATTTTTTTCAGCTCGCGCAACGAGCGCGCGCAGAGACGCGGACACATGGATGCAAGTTGATCGTCAACGACCGTGTCGATATCGCTCTGGCGTGCCATGCGGACGGCGTTCACTTAGGCCAGGAAGACTTGCCACTTGCGGTAGGAAGAAAACTGATGGCGGCGAAACTCGTTGGCATTTCGACCCACAACGTCGAACAAGCTCAAGAAGCCGAGCGGAACGGCGCCGACTATATCGGCTTCGGGCCCATGTTCGGCACGACGACCAAAGACACCGGCTATGCCGCGCGAGGTGTCGACATGCTCCGTAAAATCCGCGCGGCGGTAAAACTTCCCATCGTCGCCATCGGCGGCATCAACGAACA
The DNA here is from genome assembly GCA_005879255.1 of Deltaproteobacteria bacterium. The sequence goes on along the minus strand of VBKY01000015.1, from coordinate 4,358 downwards.
AAACGTCCAGCAAGTCTGGCAAGCCGGCGCCGACTCGGCGGCGATCATCAGCGATATTTTGGGAGCTGATGACATCACGGCTAAGACTAAACGCATTCTCACCAGCCGTTCCGCGGTCTAAACGCTGTTCAATGACAACAAAGTGAATTTCGAATCTCCTTCCGAGCTTCTTAAGATGGGCCACCCACCTTTAGCCCATCCGATCTGCATTTCAAAAACTGCTTGAATACTGAATCTATTTTCAGTATAGGGCCTATCTGACTCTAACCCTGCCTACGGAGGTGCCACATGGAACCCACCAAGATTGACCGACTGAATCGAGACCGAACCGCTGCGAGCTCGGCAGCGCTAACGGCCAGCGCCCTTGCTTCAGCAGCAAAACCTAGGTTGCTGGATCAAATCCGACAAGCCATTCGTACGCGGCACTATAGTCCGAGAACCGAAGAGACATATGTTCACTGGATCAGGCGGTTCATATTTTTTCATAACAAGCGGCATCCTGTGGAAATGGCGGAACCTCGCAAATCATGTAGAGCTGTTTGGGATAGGCGGCCACCAACCGCGCGGCCTAAACGGCTCACTTAATAGTTAGACTTTACGAGAATGGCGTCAGACAGCGAATCTAGTTCTAGAGCGAGACTCATGCGAGTTTGGGCAAAAAGAAGCGAAATGATTAACGATAGGCTCCCCTTCATCGCACCCATCATCCTTTTCATCCTCGCCGCCGCGTTCACCGCCGCTGCCCAGCAGCCGAAGAAAGTTCCGCGGATAGGATACCTATGTCCTACCCGCCCTTCCTCTCTCCTGGCTCGGACGGAAGCATTCCGACAGGGCCTGAACGAGCTTGGCTACATTGAAGGGAAGAACATTGCCTTAGAGTATCGGTGGGCTGAGGGAAAAATCGCTCGGCTGCCTGATCTTGCGGCCGAGCTAGTGCGTCTCAAGGTAGACGTCATCGTCACATGTGGTCCAGTAGCAACCCGTTCCGCCAAGGAGGCAACTGCTACGATTCCCATTGTGATGGCGTTTGATAGCGATCCTGTTGGAAACGGATTCGTCGCGAGTCTTGCGCGTCCCGGCGGGAACATTACTGGCTTGTCCACGCTTGCCCCGGAGCTAACCGGAAAACAACTGGAGTTTCTGAAAGAGATCGTTCCCAAGCTCTCCCGCGTGGCCGTCCTGGGAACTTCGACCTGGCCGGGCAACGCACAATTGGTAAAAGAGACAGAACTCGCTGCAGGAGCGTTCGGGGTGAAGCTTCAATACCTGGACATACTAGATCCCAAGGATATTGAGACTGCATTCCGAGCCGCAACCAAGGCGCGTGCTGACGCACTCCTCGTGCTGGTATCCGGCGTCCTTGCTGATCACCGTACACAGATTGCAAACCTAGCGCTAAAGAGCCGGCTGCCTGTGACGTACTACCGGCGAGAATATGTGGAAGACGGCGGGCTTATGAGTTACAGCGTGAGCTATACCGACTTGGACCGGCGCGCCGCTACATATGTGGACAAGATTCTCAAAGGCGCCAAGCCAGCCGATCTACCCGTGGAGCAGCCGACCAGGTTTGAGTTGGTGATCAATTTAAAAGCGGCAAAGCAGATCGGTCTCACGATTCCGCAGTCGGTGCTGTACCGAGCGGACAAGGTGATCAAGTGACAGTCACGTCTAACTTTCCGCTTCAGACCTATCGCTGAAAAGCGCGACGGCTGAGCTTTGCGTTAGAGCGCACACAACCAGCGCCATGGTGCGTGTCGTGGGCACAAATCCCTTCTTGTGGCATGAGGTAAGTGACGTTAACGAAGGGGAGGTATACATGGAAACGAACTTCAAATTGATGTTGGCGTCTTTGGCCGGCGTCGTAATCGGCGCCGCGAGCATCGAAATGTTATCCGCGCAAGGTGTGATTCCAGCCAAGGCACCGCCTGCTTACCTGATAGCGGAAGTAGAGGTAACAGATCCAGCCGGGTACAAGACGTATCAAGATGCAGCGGCACCTGTGCTTGCGGCAACCGGCGGTCGTTTCCTCGTCCGTGGGGGGAAGACAGTCGCACTCGACGGGGCACCCCCGAAGCGAATTATCGTCCTCGAGTTCGATAGCATGGAAAAAGCGCAAGCGTATCGCAATTCAACAGCTTATAAGGAGGTTGTCCCGATCCGCGACAAATCATCTAAGTTTCGTTTATTCGCCGTGGAAGGTGTAGCGCCATGACCGGCGCGAGGAAACGAGGTGTGAGCGCAACGATCCATACCTCAGCGCGACTGTAGCGGAGTCGCTCTAACCCTTGGGTTGAGACCAACAAGGCGGCTCACCCAGAACGTTAGCCAGCTTCGGATGAACACGATGTCTGACAATGAGACAGTCGAAAAATTGAAGCGAGAGATGGAGGAAATCAAACGAGCCATCGGCATTGAGCCGGACTTTCGCCCGCTCGCGACCGTGTACAATCCGGCTAGCGGTATTATTGTTGCCTCGGTCGAACGATACTCCTCAGAGGTTTTTGAGCGGCGCTTATTTTTCCGGCACACTTCGGAACGCGTCTACCGACCGATTGACACGCCGGCTCCGGACATTCACTACGACAATCTTGTCACGAGTGCGACGCAGCCGGTGATTTATTACGCTGTGAACAGCTTTATCAAGAGAGAGGGCATCGGGGGGTTCAGTGGCGATTGGTTATCGATAGACAGGTTTGACCTTGCTCGTCAGGTGGCAGAGAGCGTCATCACACAGGACGGCTTACAACTTCCAGAGCCTTACTCGCGTGCTTGGGTTTCAGAGGTTTTCGGCGTCTCGCCGGATGATTCATCGATTTTCTGCTCTCGCGGACTTGAACGCCGCGATACCGGCAAGAGTCATTATGGGGTCTGTAGCATCGAGCTGTGTTTGCAGAGAGTCGCGCTGCTTTCTCAGTTGGAGGCAATTTGGTTTTGACACTGGCTAACATTGGGCTTGAGAAGGATCTTCGACCTGCTCGCTGCGCTCGCTGGTCTCGCCCTCTCAGACTGATTCGTTAGGTGACTGGCTTCTCCGATTTGAGTGTTTCATGGTCGTAGTCGCTGATCAAAGCATACGTGAAAAGAAAAGACCCATTTTAGTTTGGATTATTTCAGCCTATTACATTTACGCTTTCATTTGGGGGTTATGGGCATCCATCCCGGTTATTAGAGGCGATGTTCCGGTCAGTAGAAATCCGGACTCCAGTAAATTTATAATTATAGTCGACTTTCTCACAACCGGCTTGTGGTTTATTGCGAGCATATTTCTCATTTTCTTACGCAAGGCTGCGGTTAGTCTGTTCGTCGCGGGCTTACTTATTGGACTTGGCTACACTTTGTTAACAATTCCAGATTGGAGAAGATTTCTTGCTTTGCCGCTCGCCTGGCTAACCGGAATTCTCATCGGGGAGTTGGTAAGGCTATCGATATGTGTCTATGCATGGTATTTGAAACGAACCGGTGTTCTTACGTAGTCACCTAACCCAGCGCCAGACTGTGTGAAAACTCTGAAACTTTTGAGACGGTGGAAAAAGGATACCATATTCATGACAAAATTAGCGATCTCATCCCTACATCCGTTTTGTTTATGCTTCAAAGTGGAACAACATGAGCGTCATTCTGATCCGTCGCTTACTTTTCACACAGTCTGGCGCTTGAGCGCACCGGCGAGTAGCTTGTGATAATGGATGGACAGTGCCTTTTGAAACTGAAGTATTGAATCACCCGACTGCGCGTCCGGCTCGCCTCACGCTCAGCTAATGCGTTAGACGGTCAGTAGCGAGTCACGGATGATCTACGTCAGCTTCGCCGCTTCGATAGTCGGTTTTGCACTGACGTGCTACTGGAGCGTTCGTGCGTGGCGGAGTTCTTCTGATTCGTGGCGCGCCTTGAGCCACCGGCGCCGTCCGGCATCGTGGCAGCGCTGGCCTGTTTACTCGGCGCTGTGGCGAGATTTCGATCGCCATACGGAGCGCTATCTGTGGAGCGCTCGCGTGCTCGCGCCGGCCGGTGCCATTCTGGCAGCGTCCTTCTCCGTCTTCATCGGAGCCGAGCTGCTTCGCGTTGTATGAACGAGAGACTTTTTTTCACTAGCCGTCTAACCCGCGGCTTAAGACAGATGTCGAAAACGCTCGCCTTCGAGGCTCGCTTTCTTCGCCACGGCTTAGCCGCATCGCGTTTACCCTGTAATTGAATTGTTTTGTCCGTCAACCGAACCGTCCTGATACCCGAGCGTGCGGGCAATCCGGTCATCGACGCTGACCCTTCCCGGTCCGGAGCAGATCAACCAGATGAAGAGGATGATGTACAGGGTTTCCGGCAAATAAAGGAAATCGTCGAGCCAATCGAGAAACGAAAGT
>VBKY01000748.1 GCA_005879255.1 Deltaproteobacteria bacterium | reverse complement strand
TTCAGGATCTTTTTCCCTTAGTCGAAAATCGGCTCAGCCTAAGGGCTGATCAGTCCTTCGGCTGAAACCGAAAATCGAAAAAATTACTTAATGACCTTATCGGCCCGCGCCAGCACGTTAGGTGGGATCGTCACGCCAATCTGCTTTGCAGCCCTTAGTTGGGCACCCACGCCAACGCGCCTCTAATCTCAGTGAACTCCCGCGGGAGTTTGACCCACCACTCGCCGCCGTCCGAGCTGGCGAACAATTGGCCGTAGTGGCTGCATGCGAGGATCAGGTTGGGATCTGCGGGATGGGTCGCGAAGCACTCCATATGTGTATTTGGCGTGATCGGAAGGAGCGGCGTTTCCCAGCTATGGCCGCCGTCAGCGGAGCGCTGTAGGGCGCCGAGGCCACCCAGCGCGTCATCGCCGATGGCCGCCAGGATCACGTTCGGCTCGTCCAGTTTGAAAACCACGTTGCGGCAATACGGTAAGGGAAATCGTCCGCGCACCCCGATAGCCTGCCAATTGGCACCGCCATCGGTGCTGACGCAGATCTCGTCGGGAAGAGTGACTACCGCTGCGCCCGGTTTGCCTGGTAGTATCTTGATGTCGTGGATGTCAGGCTCGTCCATGAGACCACCGGATGGACGCGTCCATGTGTCGCCGCCATCCCGGCTCACGCGCACGCCATCGACCTCGACCCCCGCCCAGACGAAATTGTGGTCCAACGGGTCGACCACCAGCGCCGTAACGCGCGGCTTCGTTACGTTCATGCACTCCGTGGCAAATTCCGCTGGGAGTTTTTCCCAGTGAAGACCGCCGTCGCGCGAGCGAAAGAGCGCCGGCAGAGCGGTGCCGGCGAACATCGTATCAGGGTGCACGGGATCGATGGCAATGCGCCGACGATCCAATGTGCTCGAAGGTCGCGCCGCGGTCTTCGCTTCGATAGATGCCATCGTCTGCGCCCGCGTAGATGATCCGGGGATCCTGAGGATGCACCGCGAGACCAAAGACAGATCTCCCACCCTGGTATCCCTTCCATAATTTGCTTCTAGCCCAGCTCTTACCGCCGTCGGTGCTACGCCACAGGCCCATGCCCAACGTGCCGACACAGATCGTAAAGTTCTTTGCCATAGCTGCCTAACTCCTCCTCTCCTAATTCGCAGTTTCGAGTTTGGGTCAACGCGCGACTCAAAACAGGCAAATTGAAACAGTGCGTCAGCGTCCCTCGGCTTTCCTTATCGCCGCCCAGAGTTTGGGGGCGGTGTAGGGCATGTCGATGTGGTCGATACCGAGGGGAGCCAGCGCGTCCATGACCGCGTTGGCCACCGCAGGCGGCGCCCCGTTGCATCCCGCCTCGCCCACGCCCTTGACTCCCAAGGGGTTAAACGGATTCGGCGTCACCGTCTCGCCCAGTATGAGCTGAGGCATGTCTCCGGCGCGCGGCACCGCGTAATTCATCAAAGAGCCGGTGAGCACCTCGCCGTCGTCGCCAAAGAGCATCTGTTCGCGAAACGCTTCACCGAGGCCCTGAGCCACGCCGCCGTGAATTTGCCCGTTGAGAATCATCGGATTGATGACAACGCCGCAGTCATCGACCAGGACGAGTTTTTCAAGTATCGGCGACCCAGTTTCCCGATCGATTCTCACCAGCGCCAAATGCGCGCCGAAGCCCCAGGCTTCGCGCTTCGGATCAAAGAAGGCGGTCTCTTGAAGGCCAAGCTCCGTACCGCGCGGAACGTTTCCGCCGTACGCGGCGGCGGCAATTTGGCGCCAGGAAACTTTTTTGTCGGGCACTCCAGCCACGGCGAAGCCGCCATCTGTCTGAACGATGTCCTCGGCTGCCGCCTCCATCAAATGCGCCGCGATACGGCGAGCCTTTTCAATGACGCGATCAATGGCAATTGCTAAGGCCCCGCCACCCATGATGGCGCTGCGGCTGCCAAAGGTGCCGCCGCCTTCCTGGACCACCAATGTATCGCCGTGTCGAATCGCCACGTGATCCATGGAAATGCCCATCTTCTCGGCCGCAATCTGGGTAAAAACGGTCTCATGGCCCTGGCCGTGGGAGCTGGAACCGGTGAGCACAGTAACCTTTCCGCCGCGCTCCACCCGAACCGTGGCGCTCTCAAAACCGGCGCCGCCACTCGGCTCAGCGAAAGTCGAGAAGCCCACGCCGACCAACTCGCCGCGTTTGCGCGCTTCGTCTCGAAAGCGAATAAGTTTTTCGTAGTCGAACAACCGCAGCGCCTCGGCGAGCGACTTTTCATAGTCACCCGAGTCGTATTCGACGTTTACGCCCGT
>VBKY01000303.1 GCA_005879255.1 Deltaproteobacteria bacterium | reverse complement strand
TTGGATAGCACCATATCCGCGAAAAGGGTTGCCGCGTTGGGATGACTGGGGCGTGCGGCTACGGCGATTGAAATCGGCGCAGCGATCATCGGTTTAACGGATATCCAATCGACAGGCGCACCTCGCGCTCTCAAGCGTTCGACCAAATGCGCATAAGTGATCGCGATGGGAAATTCACCGGCTGCCAGCAGATTAGCGATCAAAACGTTGCCGTCGCGGAAAGCTGGCTTATTCAGATTCAACTTGCGCATGAAATCATTCGTCTTCTCACGTCCCCACGCGGTCACCATGCCAAAAAACCAATCGTAGGAGCGCGGCTCCAAAGCGATCTTGCCATCGTTCCACTTGGCATCGAGCAGATCCTCCCACCTGGAAGGAATTTCTCCGGACTTTAGGCGACCCGTGTTGTAAGCAATGGTGTAATAGTTGTTGTAGATATCCACCCAACGGTTTTGCTTGTCCTTGAACTTGTCCGGATAAAGCGCCAGCTCGTTGGAAATAATTCTTCCCAGTAGTCCTTTCATTTGTAACAACAGGAGATCGGCAACCTTTCCCGACACCACATCGAACAAAACACGATTGGATCGAGTTTCCGTCAAAATCCGATTCAAAAGCGGCGCACTGCCCGCGCGAAAGAAGGTCGCATCTACGAACGGGTAACGACTTCGATACAATTCGACTAATTTAGTCGAGTCTTCCGGCTGCATCGCCGTGTAAAGTACGAGCCGGCCTTCCTTCTTCGCGCCGTCGAGAATCGAATCCGTGCTTGCCGCAAGCAGAAGGCCAGGAAAAAGCAGTGAAACCACCATGAATAGGGATAGCAATGTCTTAGCCTCGCTTGCGCGGCTTTCTCTGTTGATTTGCAATGGTGCTTATTTCTGTGCCTCTGGTTTTAGATATGGCATCACTGAGGCTATGACCGCGAGCATGTTGATTAAAAGCGGCGACGGAATCACTCGCAGATATTTCACCGGCTCGTCGGAGGTCACGAAATGCTGATGAAACGTCTCCGGTGGGACGTACATTGCGTCACCGGGCCCCCATTCGACCCTTTGATCGCCGACGATGCTATACCCTCGCCCTTGAATAAAATAAATATACGCTTCTCCATGGGTGTGCCCGTCACTGGCCGGCGAGTGCGGCGGAATTTCTGAGATCGCGATATTCGCGAGCGTGTTTTGAAAACCCATCCGGAAATCGATCAAGTTAGCTACCTTCACTCCGGCTTCGATCGTTTTCCATTGAAGCTCGTCCGCGTGCATCATGATGCGCGACTTCTTCTTGCTCTCGATAATCTGGTTGTAGAGCTCAAGCGCTTCTGGCGCGCGCGCCGTAACTACCCGATCCTCGCTTGACTTGAACTCGCCCTTTGGCATGGGAATCCACATGATCATTCTCCTCCTTTTGTTGACTACTGTTTGTAACCTAAGTCAGCCTCGATCTTCCTGCAGTGATTCCTCCATCCACGACAAAAACCGCGCCGGTAATTTACCGCGCTCGATCTGAGGCGATAAAGAACGCCATCTCGGCGACATCCTCGCCACGGGTTGGCCGGAATTTTTTCAAGCCACGGGACTTTAGTTTAAGAAAAATTATTCACAAGAATACGAAACGATTCTACGCGCTGTAAGCCCAATTGGAGTGATGGAGTGTTGGAATGATGGAGTAATGACCCCGTCCGCCAGCCAATACTCCAGCATCAAATACTCCAACCAGGCGCGCCTTGAACCTCTGGAACGATTGGAACGTTTTAGCGTTCCGCCAAAACCGACTTCACGAACCCGCTCTGCTCCAGCTCTCGCACAATTCGACCGTCCGCGAAATCTTCCGGCTTCGCGCCCTTTGCCTTGGGATTTGTCTGTTCCAATCCCCGCAGCAAGCTGGCGATCCCGGCAGGCGATGGATGAGGAGGAATCACAAAGTTGCTTTTGATGATCAAATCGTAACTTTCTTCCAGCAGCTCGCGGTCATCGGTGCGAAAAGTTTTCCCCATCGCTTTGAGCGCGAACGCCTTGTCCTTCTGCCCGCGCGCTGCGCCTTCGATGTACGCGCGCATGAAGCGCCTAACCGTGTCTTCGTTGCTCTTCAAGTAACGTTTTGTCGTTACCACGCCGTTGATGTGATACTCGGCGTCGAGCTTGGACATATCGAGCAATTCTTTCAGTTTCACTTTTTTCGCCTGCAGCGTGGCCGGCGGGCTCAGCGCCGCCGCGTGAATTTTTCCGGTCACGATCGCGGTCACCGTCTCCGCCGGTCCGCCGGTCTGGACCATTGTGATATCGCGCTCCGGATCAATACCGTAGAAACGTAGCGCAAATCGCGAGGCGAGATCGGACAGTGTGCCGAATCGCGTCGTGCCAAAAATCTTGCCCTTCAAATCCTCCATACGGCCGATTTCCGGCCGGCTGTAGATCCAAAACAGGAACTTCTTCACGATGGTAGCAATGATGACCGTGTCTGCGCCGGAAAGATTCGCCTGGATGGACGCCGCGCCGCCGAGCTGGATAATCGGCAACTCTCCGGCCAACATCGCCTGCAGCGCCAGCGAACTGCCCGGAATGCTGATGGCTTCCACGCTGAGCCCATATTTCTCGTAGAAGTTGCCTTCCTTCGCCAGCCACATCGACATTTGGGTGGCCGACGTCGACCCGCCGCCAACGCGGATTTTGTCGAGCTTCTTATCCTGAGCCGTTGCCACCGCCGCAATGAGCGTGACAAAAACACCGAGGACAGCGATTGCGAGAGTTCTCTTTACTATGCTCTTTTTGCTTGTCACCGGTAACGCGAGCAAACAGCAGTAAGTTGCTGCGAAAAAGCGTTCCAAGATCGTCTCAGCTGATCTTCGTCAGATCCCCTTGGCTCACTTGCCGAAATGAAAAACGATAACCTTCGTAAACCGCTATGCCATAGAAGAGTAGATCCATTGGATTGAAAGTTGCTTGCATCAGACTAGCAACAATCTCAAGGTCTAGTTTTTCGAGGATATTCACGATTGGGATATTCTGTTGGTTTGAGATTGTTCCGACGATCGTCAGCAAATTGCCGGCGGCGCACCCGGCGAGCGACCAAGCGGCGCCGACGATTCCGAAACTCTTGTCGATTCCTTTGCCGAATGATCTAACGGCGTAGCCTACCAGAAAACCAACGCCGACGGCCATCCAGCCAATCTGATAATTGGTCGTGACTGTGACTGCCGCCCAAATACAGGCCCCCAAAAGCGCGGCCACCCCTCCGGCCAGCGCGGCTAACACAAGATTCTGTTCCGACTTTAGTCTTTGCAGCGCGGCCTGAAGTATGAGCGGGTCGATGGCATTTTCAGCCGGCGATTGTTGTCGCTGTATTTGGTCTGACATCGAAGTTCTCTCTCTCTGATTGCTGCGTGCCTATGACGGATGACAAAATAGACCGGCGCGAGCGATTTCGGCATTTTGTAACACTTGCGCGGACGTGTAAACAAAAAAGACAGCCGGGTAATGGTTCAATTTGATTTCAACGATCGTCAATGTAAGGGCAGACCCCTGTGTCTGCCCTCTGGGACGGGCGACCACAGGGGTCGCCCCTACAAATGTTTGCGAAACTGAACCACCACCGACAGCCGTGGGCCGGTCCGTTGAGCAGATACGCTATCTTGCGGCAGGGCCAAAGCTTATCGGTCGGCGTTGAGAAAATCAGCGACGAGCGCGTTGAATCTGTCGGCGTGATCCCACTGCACCCAATGGGCGCACTGGTCGAACAAATGAAACTCGGCGTTGGGAATGAGTTGGAACAGCAACAGCCCGCGCTCCACGGAAACGCCCCGATCCTGGCTGCCCCATAAAAGCAGCGTCTTGGTTTTAAGATTGCGCAGCTCGTCCTGGATGGCCCGCGGCGGTTTGACGCCCCGTCTCAGTTGCTGCGCTTCGTAATTCTTGCCGATACTCATCTCATACCGCTCTCGAACCAATTTTTCGGTGACCAGATCCTTGCGAAACAAAGTTCCTAGCGTTAGTGCGCGCATATTGTCGAGGCTGGGAACATACTCGCGCAACTCTTCGGAGTGCCTCTGCCCCAGCTCTTGGGACTGAGCCGATCCCTTGGGTGCCAGCGTGCCGCTGGTGGTCGTGACAAACTTGCCGGTCCTACCGTCTTCCAACGCCAAGCGCGCTGCGATGTAACCGCCGACGGAGTTGCCGATCACGTGAAAGCGCTCGAGCTTCAGGGCGTTGATGAACGCCTTGGCGTGTGTCACTCGATACTCGATGGAGAGGTCCGTTGGATTATCCGTGCGGCCGAACCCCGGTTGGTCATAGGCGTAAACCGTGAACCCCGCGGCGGCGATTGGTTCGATATTAAGCTGCCAGTTGATTTGCGCCGAGGCGCCGGGCGCGGCGCCATGGAACAGGACGACGGGAAAGCCGCTCCCGGCTTTGACATAAAATGTCTTGAGCCCGTCGGCTTCTATGTAGCTTTCCACGTTATTTACCTGGCCGGGCTTCCGCGTAGCGCAGCACTTTCCCGCCCTTCGGCGCGCGCGTCGGACCGTAAGGTGTACCCTTCTCGATATAGATGCACGAGCCGGCGGGGTAAGTCGTGCCGCCGATCTCGATCTCGCCTTCGAGGACAAAAAACATTTCGTGGAAGGGATGGCTGTGTACCGGAATATCCGTGTCCGGTCCCCAATGCCGAATCATCATTTCGGGCCCGGCTTCGTCCTTGGTCACATGGAGCCATTTCGTATATCCGCGGCCGCTCTTGGCCGTCTTGACATCTTTTTCATTAACCGCGTGAATTGCCATTGGTCCTCCAAATCGTTTTATGCGCTCTTTGCGTTAATACACGTTTTCGACGGTGTTTGCTGTTGTGTCCTGCTGAACCCTTCGGCAATCTCAGGGTAAACTCCGTGAAGCATCTGCTTTTCGCGCTTGGTAATTCTCTCGTTCAGGAAAAAGCAAAATCAGATTCTTCGTCGTTGCACTCCTCAGAATGACAGAAAACAGGCAATCGCCTGATGAAGAATTTTGGTGGGGCAACGAAAACTTTCAACCCCGCCTCTGCATCCCTTACGTTGTTTGCGGCTGAATCTCTCATCCTACAGCCGCACTCTTGCCGAGATTTCGTTCACTCTCGGGCACCCATTTTTCATAGGCGGGAATTACGATCGTCTTATTTTTGTCCGGATCTCGAACAACGCACTTCGGATCCGCGCCGCGCTTCACTTTGTCGATCTCACGTAGGTACATCTGGCGCAATTTGATGATTCCATCGTCGATCGCCGGACCTAGGTGTTCGTTTTCGCGATCGGCGATCGGCGGCATACTGTCGACGACCATGCCGTCCTCGATGAAATGAAGCGGCGGAATTTCATAACCTAAATCCGGATTGTCGCAATCTCGATATTCTTTATAGGGCACGATGAATTCCTGTGGCGGCTTCCATCGCCGACTGAACGGATCGCCTTCGTATTTACCGGGATTGTTCGATGGCTTAAAACGGACGCGCATCAGCAATGTATGCGTATCATCGATCGGCACGCTCCATCGGGCGGCCGAAACAGGTGTGCCCGCTTGGCCGCCGGTTAAATACCTGCCGCCGCTGCCGCCCCAACTAATGCTCGGCATCAGGAGATGATGCTCGCGATAGTTCAGCATTCCCGGCTCTTTGGTTTTCCGATAGGCTTTGTAGACCATACCCCATTCGGTTTCGTGAAAGCCAAGCTCGGGCTCGGTGCTCATAATATCCGGCCATGCGCCGCCATGGGTAAAGGTCCATGCCGTTCTCGACACATTGCAACCAATTGCAGTTTTGAAAACCCTGGATCGTGATGTAAACGTCGCCCTCGCCGACGAGAAAATTATAACGCGGCACCAGCGGCACCGGCTGCGGACCAAAGTAGGCAAAAATCAATCCGCCTAATTCTTCGACGGGATAAGCCGGCAGCCGAATGTTTTCTTTTCTGAGTGGGCTGTCGGCGGGCTCGCCGGGGATCTGCACGAGCTTGCCGCTCGTGTCATACAGCCAGCCGTGATAGCGGCAGCGCACCCCGTCGCGCTCGATATCGCCAAGGCACAAGTTGGCGCGCCGGTGCGCGCAGTAAGCGCCGATCACGCCGGGCTTGCCTGTGGCGTCACGAAAGAGCACCAGATCTTCACCGATCACACGGATAAATGTCGGCTTCATTTTCAAGTGCGCCGAGATGCCGACCGGCCACCAGTATCGGCGCAAAAACTCGCCGTGCCGCGTCCGGTCCGAGTCAAAATTTCATTTTCTTCTTTGCTGGTCTTGTACATAGTTGATCCTCAATTTCGATTTCACCACGAAGCGCACGAAGGACACGAAGGATTCGGAAATTGATATTTTAGAACCTCTTAACTTCGTGCTCTTCGTGACCTTCGTGGTGCAATGTTTGTTTCGATTACGGTTGCGGCTTCGCCGCCCTAGGCTCTCCGTGGTCAATTCCCTTCTACTGCGCCAGAACTTTTTTCATCCGCTCGATGACGTCCGGCGGTTGCACGACGACCTTTTTCGCGATCGCTTCCAGCTCTTGACCGTTCACCGGCTCAACTTCCCAGTTTCTCTTCTGCGCCTCCGCTTTGAACTCCGGATCATTGAGCGCTTTCAGCAAAGCTTCGCGAAGCATCGCCAGCCGGTCAGGCGGCATCCCCGGCGGCGCTATCAAGGGTCGACCGATCGAATCAGGCGACATTAACACCACGGCCAACCGGCGCGTAACATCCGTCGCTTTCCGTTTGTCCAAGATCTCATTGACCGTCGGCACGTCAGGCAGTCGCGCATCTCGCTTGGGACTTCCGTGCACCAGCACGCGGGTGAACCCGCTCTTGTACCAACTTCGCGTGGGCTCGCTGCCGAAGTACCCTTCCAAACTGCCGGCGCGACACTGCACCTCGCCTTTCTGCATGGCCAGGTCGATTTCTGCTGCGCCGGGATAGCCGGTAACGATACTGAATTTGACGCCGGCGACTTCTTCAATCAACCGGGGAAAATAGTGACCGACCGTACCGAGGGCCGTTGCCCCGCAGCGCGGCTGCTCCGGCGCGTTACGAATATCGTCCAGCGTTTTATAGGGAGTGTCCGCTCGGCCATAGATAATCCGCACCGTCCTTTCGGGCGATCCGATCCAACTAAACTTCGCCCAGTCGAACTTCACTTCCTTCATGTCTGTCAGTTGGTTGAAATAAAGACCGGGCGTGACAAAACCGATCGTCAGTCCATCCGGCTTAGCTACGCCGTAGATATAATTCGCCGCCGTCAGCGAACCCGCGCCCGGCATGTTCTGCGAGATGATGTTCGGTTTGCCCGGAATATGCGGGCTCATGGCGCGCGCCAGCGCCCGCGCCCAAAGATCGCTAATGCCGCCGGGCGAAAACCCAAGGACTAAGCGGATCGTCTTATCTTCGAAGAAGGAAGAGTCAGCTGATACTCGCGAGCACAGCGCTAGGGAAAAAAACAGCGAGAAGAAAATTGCGCGCTTCACCGAATCCTCCGTGAAACTACGGCACACGCCAAACCGTGGATGAATGGGAAGCAAGCCTCGGGTGAATCGACGAATTTGGCGTCTCACTAATCAAGATTGGAGTGAATCCCCTCTTCGCGTGACATGGCGACACACAACCCCACGCATTCTTCACAAATGTTAACCCGCGGTCCCGCAATCAGTTTTTTAACCTCGTTCTCCCGCTTGCCGCAAAATGAGCATCGCAGATTTCTCGGAACGCTCTTGGATTAGGGCTAACATTCATGGATCGCATGGGCGAGAAGGTTCTGAATAAGTTTTCGTCGTTTCTCGTTTTTTCGTCATGCAGCAGATTTTGACAGGCACCTACGCTTTCAAATCCATCCGCGGATCCCACGAGCGCAGCATGCCCAGCTCGTCGAGCACTTCTTTTAAATACTTAAAGTTGTAGTAATCGCTCACCGGTTTTTTGGGCAAGTTCCACTCCTTGGTGTAGAAATCGACCTTGCGTTGATAGGCTTCGAAATCGAGCACGGGTCCCCATTCCTTGTGCACCTCATCGTAGGCCAGGTTAGCTAGCTCGCGGTTGATGAAATGGTTGTGGCGCAGAATCGAGTCGAGCGTTTCTTCCTTGCTATACTTGGCGATCATCGTGCCACGCAGGAGCGCGCGCACCATGCTTTTAACGACGACTGGTTTTTCCGCGATCACCGCGGGCGATGTTGAAAAGCCCGCTTCCGGGATGGCGAAGAGATCACGGCACGACTGAAGCGCATGACCGCCCATCTGCACGGCGATGTTCCAATGCGGTGGATCGCAGCACACCGCATCGACTTCGCCTTTTTCAAACAACGCCAAACGGAAACGTTCCGTGTTAGGCGGCTTGCCGCGGCTATCGATCCACGTAACATCCTTTTCCGGATCGACACCGAAGTAGCGCATCACCATCTTGGCGTCCATGCTCGATCCACCTTTGAGATCGCCGGCGATTTTTTTGCCTTTGAGATCTGGAACATCTTTGACGTAAGGCTTGGCAACGAATACATGGGCCGTGCGGTTGGCAATCGACACCACATTGACTTCACCGTCGATGTGGTCGCGATTCTCCAGAACCGAGCGAAACGGCGGCGAGCCGCCAGGCGATTGAAAAATGATCGCGCCGTCCTTACGCCATTGGTGGCGCGGGTGCTGGCTATCCGGAATACCCTGAACAGGCCGCAAATCGACATCCAAGCCTTCCTCTTTGAAAAATCCCTTGTCGTGCGCCACCCACATGGGCGCGAGATTGAGGGGCAGAGCCGGTCCGAACACAACGATTTTTTCGTTAGAAGTCATTCCTTTTCTCCTTTAATGGAACGGTACAATGGTCTGGCCAAATCTACTTCAATTTGCTATATAGCAGGCAATTAAGCGCTGTCAAGGAGATTTTGGCCTGACCAATGGTTCAATATAACAGTCTTGTCGACAGAATCGCCACCGATCTTCGAGAACAAATTGTCCAACATAAATTGAAGCCCGGGGAGCGATTGCCTTCGGAGCGGAGCCTCTGTGCCGCCTTTGGGGTCGGCCGAACGACGATCCGCGAGGCGTTAAAATCACTGGTCGTGCGCGGGCTTGTGACCAAGCAGGGACGCGGCGTCGTGGCTGCCGATCCGGAGCTCCTATTGCTTCCAGGCGCTGATCTGGCCGGCCTCGCGGCGCAGACTTCGATCAGACAGCTTTTCGAAGTGCGTAAGCTCATGGAAGTAAGAGTGGCGGGTTGGGCGGCAATGCGCGCAACCGCCGAGGATATCAACACGATGCGCCTGGCGATCCAAGCCGAGATTTCTCGTAACACCGCCGCGGGCAATCCCAATCGCAGGTTTCACGATGCCCTGGCGAAGTCGGTACACAACCCAGCGCTAATGCAGGTCTATGAGTCGGGCAGAACGCTTTTTTTTCGCCTGCCATTTTTCTGGAAACTATTCGACGACGATGAGGTAAAAACCGTTCGGGCTTGGCGCCATGAATTGGCGCGCCGCTGGCATGAACAGATTCTCCAAGCCATCGAACAACGCGACGCCGCCGAGGCCGAAGGCGCGATGTTTGAGCACCTGGATATTATGGAAAAAGATCTTCTCAACAGATTGCAGCGAGCCAACGGCGATCCCACCCATCACGATCCCTACTCTCATCCTTTATTGGCCGGTTATGACGCGAACAAAGAAATGTCAGAAAGGAAACGTTTGAAACGGTGACAATTACTCCGTACCGAAAAACATCTTTGAGAATTCACGTTGCAGTTTTCGCATTGGTTTTTCTCGCGTCCGCATCTCACCTCTCGGCTGCCGACTCAAAGTCACGAGAGTTGCTTAAGCTGCGCCTGGGACTCGGCTCCGCTCCGGCTCCAGCCTTACCAAATTCGGTACTTTGGCTCGCCAAGGACTTGGGCTTTTACCAGCGTGAAGGCCTCGACGTTGAACTGAACGAATTCAAAGGCACCCCGCTCGTGATCGCCGCCATGATCGCCGGTGACATCGACGTGGGTAACGTTTCGACTTCCGACGTGATCAGAATGGTGGCGACCAAAGGACCGCCGATGCGCGCCATCCACTCGCCGGATACCCGGCTTTATTTCCTTATCGCGGGCCGGGACGAGATCAAATCGGTTGCCGCCCTTCAGGGAAAAACTTTCGCAGTATCGCGTATTGGCAGTGTCGATCACTCGCTGTCGACGGTCGCGCTCAAATCTTTAGGGGTAAACCCCGCTAGCCTCACTTACGTCGCCATGGGAGTACCCACCACTCGTGCCCAAGCGCTCACTGCCGCGCGCGTCGATGCCACGACGGTTTCAATCGCCACCTGGATCACGATTCAAAAGGAGCCCGGCCTCAGGGTTCTTGTGGATCAGAACACGTTTTACGAAAACGCCACGGTAATTGAAAAAGTCAATGCCGCCACCACCAAGGTGATGGAAGAAAAGCCGGAGCATTTGCGCCGATTTACTGCAGCGATCCTAAAAGCTAGCCGTCACTTCATCGACAACCAGGATGCCTGGCTGGACGCCCTCGGCAAGCGGCGTCCCGATGTCGACCGCAAGGACTCGGCAAATCTATGGGCCGGTTTTAAAACCGCCTGGGCGGTAAACGGGCTGATGAATCTCGATGCGTACAAAAAAAGCGCGGACTTCTTTTACCAGACCGGCACTTTGGAGAAAGTCCCCAAAATAGAAGTCGGAGAATGGGCCGAAACGCGCTTCGTCGATGACGTGCTCAAGGAAATCGGCGTCTACGCAAAGTCTGATCCGCCTGGCCGCAGCCTACGCTAAGTTGATTAGCCTAAGAGGAACCGCAG
>VBKY01000014.1 GCA_005879255.1 Deltaproteobacteria bacterium | reverse complement strand
TTGTACTTGCCGTCGGGAATGGGCTCTAAGAAACGCGGCCCGACATCCTGCCAATCATGATCTGCGATCCAGCCGCGCTGGGTGCCGAACACACTCTGCAAAATCATCGCGCGATGGCCCGCGTCGAGCATCTCGTCGAGACTCACGTCCCAGCCGGTGGTCGCGTTCAATGAGTCGACCATGCTGTTCAAACCATCGGGCATCTTATCATTCAGCGCAAACCAGCACGCGCCCATGATGCCGCAGGCCTGGCGGAACTTTTCCGTAAGCGTATGGGAGTGCGTCCAGCCCTCGGGCTTTTGCATATCGAGTGGACCCCATTGCTCGCGATAGGCAAGGTCCGGCGGCGGTTCCGCGCCGCCGGCGCCCTGCGGTTTCATGCCGCCGCTGGCGACCAATTCGCGCAGCATCTGGCTCAACAGCGGACGCCACTCATGTTGCGCCGGCGTGCCGCCTTTGGTGTGGACGACCCAGTTCTTGGCCTCGCCGCCGAGAGTTTCTGCAAGCTCTTTCGGCCCGTCGGCGAGAATGTTGCCGAGCCAGGTTTCGCGCCGCGCGCAGCGCTCGAGCAGAGTTTCCGCCGCTTCCAAGTTGCCCCATTCCAATTGCAAACCATCGGTGCGGTCAGGGCCGAGCACGCCTTTTTCCCAGGCTTCGAATGCCAGGCCGGCGCCGCATGCGTAGTGGCTGCATTCGATGCCGAGATCATTGATGCGCTCGGAAAGATAAAGGACATCGTTGCCCTTGAAGCCCAAGTTGTAAAAAGTGTCCTGCCATTCACTGCCGGCGTTGAAGTGGCCGATTTTTCCTTTGTGCCGACCCTCGCCGATCTCGACGTCCCAGGGACACATGCGCGGGCACTGAAAACAGGGACGCAGTACGACATGGTTCTGGTCATAGCCTTTGGCCTCGTCGGTGATGATGGTACTGCGCCAATTCAACTTCGTAATCGCGCCCCACGAGTCGCCATGGCCGACGCTTTTTTTCTTTTGGGCGGGAGTGTACACGCGCGGCTGTAGCGCCTTGCGCCAGCGCAGACCGGCGTCGATCAGGTCATTCTTGCGCGCGACCCGGGGACGCTTGGTGCCCCAGACGACGATGGCCTTCAATTTTTTCGAGCCCATCACCGCGCCCAAGCCATGCGCCGCGGTATGATTGTAGTCGTTGACGAACATCGCCGCTCGAATGAGGTGTTCGCCGGCCGGACCGATAGCGCCGACGCGCGCGTCCTGGTGGCCGGATTCGGTGCGCAGCAGATCTTCGGTTGCGCGCACGCCTTTGCCCCACACTTTGCTTGCGTCGCGGAGTTCAACCTTGTCTTCGCCGACATAGAGATAGGAAGGCTTTGCTGCCGCGCCACTGATGATCACGCCATCGTAGCCGGCGGATTTCAGCGACGAGCCAAAGTAGCCGCTGGTGGCGGCCCGTCCCAGGGTATAGCGGGTCGCTGGGCTGAGATAGACAAAGCATGTCTTCGTACCACCCGGAGTAAAACCAGTGCCGGTGACCGGACCGGTCATGCCGACGATGACGTTCTCCGGATCGTACGGATCGATGCCGAGTGGCAATTCATTGAGCAGAATAAATTCCGCCATGAGCTGTCCGCCCCAATACTTCCGCAGCAGCGGCTCCTCGGGAATATTCAAGTCGGTGAACTTTCCTGTGCTCAAATCAACCCGCAGCATCTTGCCCATATAGCCGCCGGGGAGGCGCGTTTTACGCGGAGCCGGGAAAAAGTTTGAGTAATCAGAGTTGGTATTTGCCATCGTTATGCCTCTAGTGCGGCAATGGTTCCAATCGTTCCAATAGTTTCAGTGGTTCAAAACGTTTGGAACGCCTGGAACGTTTGGAACTATTGGAACCGTATTAATCCGATGGAACCGTATTTTTCCGGTCTACGGAAATAATTCGCTCCTGCCAGTCGCTGGTTGGCGATCCCAGCGAGCTTCCAGACTGCAGAAATAATTCCAGGCTCTTTGAGCGCGGCGCTCGAGCGCGATTTCCGCGCCAAAGCTGCGGCACTCTCCCGGGCTGATCGTGCCGACTTCGCCGAGCGTTGCCGCTTGTAAAGTTTTCTTGGTGTCGTCTTCCAATACCAGAGCGCTATAAAGAACTTCCTGAAGATTCTGCCCGACGACGACGATGCCGTGGCCGCGCAGTAAGGCGGCGCGCTTGTCGCTAATCACCTTCATCAGAGCGTTGCCGCGTTGTGGATTCGTGATGAGTTGCGCCTCGGGGTAGAGCGGCACGCCGTCGCTGAAGATGGCCCCTTGCAGGGTGACAGGCTGAAACCGGCGTTTCGCAATCGCGAAGAGTGTCGCGTTAGGCGTGTGCAGGTGCGCGACGGCGAGGGCGTCGGCACGGGCGCCGTGCAGCGCCGTGTGAATCGGCCATTCCACCGGCGGCCCTTCTGTTCCTGCGAGCGGCTTGCCGTCGAGATCCGTCGGCACCATATCTTCCGGGCGCAGACTTCCTTTGTCCGAACCCATGCCCGGGGTGATGAAAACGGTTTTCGTCTCCGGTTGAAACACGCTGACGTGGCCGAAAAGTCCGATCATGCCCTGCATGGCAAAAATCCGCGTGCAGGTGGCGAGTTGTTCGCGCAAATCTTTTTCTGAAGTCATCGTGGCGTTCTCCTTTGTGCGGCTTCCAGGTCTTTTTTTACTTCTTCGACAAATTGCAAACTCAGCAAGCGCTCCGGCGGGATGTCTTCCTTGATCTGCATGGGAATTTTGATGTCGTACTCAAGAAAATTCTTGATCCCCTCGGCGGTTGGCAGGCCGGGCACGCCCGGAGACAACGCACGCACATAATTTTTCACGCCTTCGAGGATCATCGAACGAGTCGCGCTGCCGAGCTGGAGTTTTTTTATGCCGAGGTCCACAGCTTCTTCCGGCCGATCTCGCACGAACATCACACCGCGAATGGCTCCTTTGAGCCAGCGTTTGATTTGCGCCGAATTCTCGCGGATTTTTCTCTCGGTGGTAACGAAGCCTTGGAACGGCATGGGAAAGAGATCGCCGAGAAAACCGAGCGAGATAAGCCCTTCTTTCTGCGCGAAGACAAGCCCGCCGGGATCCACCGTGGTGGCCTGTGCGGCGCCCGATTTAACCGCCATCACCCGGGTGCTGGTGTCTGCCCCCGTTGAAATCCGGATGATCTCGCGAGCCGCAACGCCGCCGCGCTCGGCAAACATCGTCATGATCCGATCTTGAGTATCACCCGGGGTGCCGATGGCGATCTTCTTGCCTTTTAGATCCGCCGCGCTTTTGATGCTCGGATCGACAACGAGATAAAAAGTCACTTTGTCAGCCTGGAACATGATGCCCTTGACGGGAGCGCCTTTGAGCGCCGCCCGCATGCCGCTGCCGCCCGCGCCGCTGTAATCCACGTCGCCGCTCAGCAGCGCTGCGATTGAAAGCGGTCCTGAAATGACCACGGTTTCGTTATCGAGGCCTTCGTCTTTGAAGAAGCCCTTGGCGTCGGCGACGTAGATGGACAGATAATTTAAGTTGGCTTGCGGAATGGCAGTGCGGATTTTTTGGGCGTGAGCTCCTTGAGCAAATACGACTGCGAGCAAAATAAGGATCGTGCCTTGCAATATTTTCATCGGCGGTATTTCAGATCTTAACTTCCTCTACCTTGACGGGAGAGGATAGAGGTGAGGGTGATTAGCGGATCACCCCTCATCCTAACCTTCTCCCGCGAGGGGAGAAGGAACAATACGGGCGCTCACAGTACTCTTTTGAATTATTCGGTAAGAGTAATGTCCTATCATTTACCTCATGAAAAATACCGATAGATAAGCCGCCTCGGGTGAATAATCGCTAAATACAAGGCGCGCAATTTCCCCGGGATGCCGCAGCGCGGCGTGAACAGGTCTTTGAGCATGAGGCCGAGAGGGATTTTGTGTTTGGCAAATTTCTCCGCGCCGATGTTGCGCACGCCATATTTCTCTTTATTTTCTTTCAACACGTAGACGACGTTGCCGCCGCCGGCTTCCGTTTCACCGTAGACATAACCGCCGACGGTGGCAGCCTGCTTTCTGGCTTTGTCGGAAATTTCTTCGGAGAGACCAAAGTCGAGAGCGTCCACAGGGCAGGCCTGGACGCAGAAAGGCTGCTTATCCTCGCTGATCCGATCGCTGCACATGGTGCACTTGCTGGCTTTGCCGGTGATGTCGTTCTTGGTGATGACCTCCCATGGACAGGCATGGATGCAGTACTCGCAACCGATGCAAGCCTCTTTGTTGATGACCACCGGGCCTTCTTCGTATTTCGTAATCGCTTCCACCGGACAAACCGCGGCACATGCCGGAAAAGAACAATGCATGCAGCTATTGCGCGCCCAGAGCGGTGAAAGGCCTTCGAGCACCGGCGGTTCCATGGTGATCCAGTTGGTGCTGGAGAGCTGATAAAGACTCGTGCGGTCGTGATCGTTCCAGTCTTTACACGCCTGCACGCAGTGGCGGCAGCCAATACACCTAGTGGCATCGAAGAGAATGCTTCGCGGCTTGCCGTCTCTGAGCCGCGCCGTGGGAACGAGATTGCCGTATTCTGCCGTCAGAGTTTCGGTGGGATTTATAGCCATGCGCGTCCTTTCCAGAGTCGGAGAAATTCCAACAGCGGTTGGTGTATCACTTAAGTTTTGTGACCGTCAACAAGTGTTCTATCAGAAGTTCATTAAAAAACGATAATCCAATTGAACTCTCGTGGTTGGACGATATATGTTGCCGCGTGGCCTGAAAGGAGGAAGCAAAATGTCCAATGCCAAACTGCGCTTTTATTTCCGTGAGCCGACGATCGACACCAACATTCCTATTACCGACGGAACGGTAAAGATGGAAGGCTTCGACTGGGAGTTCGTCGACAACGAAGACGATGCCGATGCCTGGGACTGCGGCTTCGCGGCGCGGGTGCGCGCCTATGCGAAGGGGCTACCGCACATTTCCATTCCGGCGTTTCCGAATCGGAAGTTTCGTTTGGCGTATATTTTCGTCAACAGTCAAGCGGGCATCGAGACAGCGAAAGATCTGGAAGGAAGGCGCGTCGGTATCATGCAGTGGGACAATACCGCCGGTGTGTGGGCGCGCGGTGCACTGCAGCATTTATATGGTGTCGATCTCCGCCGTATCAACTGGATGGCGGCGCGCGCGAAGAAAGAAGGCGTGGCCGAAGGCATTCGCATCGAGAAAATCGACGGGACGGGCGAAGCCGATGTGTTGATGGATAACTTGCTGTTGGCAGGAAAGCTCGACGCCGTCATCGGCCCCAATTTATTGCCTTCGATCTCGGCGCGCGATCCACGCACGCGCCGGTTGTTTCGCGATTATCGAAGCGAGGAGCAAAATTATTTTCGGAAAACCGGCATTTTTCCGACCAGTCACATCGTCACGCTGAAACAGGAATTCGTTGATCGCCATCCGCAAGCGCCGGTGGCGCTGCTCAAAGCATTTCGCAGGTCGCGCGACGTTGCCTTCGACCGCCTCGAGGGCTCCGACCCGCAGGTTATTGCCTACTCATGGATAGCTGCCGCTGTCGCCGAGCAGCGCGCGCTGATGGGGGAAAATTATTGGGCCTACAATATCGCGAACAACCGCACCGTGCTGGAAGCAATGACCCAGTATGCGCATGAGCAGGGTCTATCGCCGATGCGGATCGATTACATGACGTTTTTCCATCCGGAGGCTGCAGCGTTGGAGGGGGTTTGAAAGGACAGGCGAGTATCCCAGCGTTTGAGGCATCGATGTAGGGGCGGGTTTAAAACCCGCCCCTACGAATTCCCTTCCACCTAAATTGTGAAGTATTCTCTGTGCTGGCCACATTCCAGGGGGTCACTTATGAAATCTGATTCCAAAGACCACCATCGCCGTTCAATTCGTTTGAAGGACTATGATTACGCACAGCCTGGCGGATACTTTGTGACAATTGTAACGCAAAGCCGGAAATGTTTATTCGGAGAAATTGTCGAAGCAGAGATGCGGTTGAACGATGCAGGACGAATTATCCAAACGACGTGGGATGATTTACCGAACCATTACGCCAACGTCGAAATTGACACGTTCGTGGTAATGCCGAACCACATCCATGGAATCGTCGTTTTGGTAGGGGCGGGCCCCCGTGCCCGCCCAGGGCCTGATGGGCAACCACAGGGGGTTGCCCCTACAATAAAGACATCACTGAGCTTGCCAGACGTTGTGCATCGTTTCAAAACTCTTACGACAAAGCAGTATATCGACGGCGTCAAACAATACGGCTGGCGTCACTTTGCGGGTCGCTTGTGGCAACGCAACTACTTCGAACACGTCATTCGCGATGATTCGTCATTGAATCGTATCCGCCAGTACATTCTCGACAATCCGGCGCGCTGGGAATTTGATCGTGAGAATCCCGACGCGACCAAACCGGAACCGGAATACCAGTGGCGAATGGAAACTGTTATGGGCGCGAGCCTACGATCAGGGCAACCACGGGGGGTTGCCCCTACGAAGAATCATCCATCATAGCTGGAGTAATACTGTGCGATTTGGGCTTTTGTTAATTCTGTTTTTCGTAGGGCTGCTTCCGTTTATTTCATGGGCACAATCATCCAAACCCACTACGCTCGCAGAACTTGCGATCTACAACGGTCCGGACCGCGAGCAACTACTTCTCGCGGGCGCAAAAAAGGAAGGTAAGCTCGTCTGGTACACGGCGCTCGCCGGCGGATCATACAAAGAACTGGCGCGCGCGTTCGAGACGAAGTACGGCGTTCAAGTTGAAGCATACCGCGGCGCGAGCGGAGATCTCATCGCTAAAGTTTTAGCCGAGACGCAGGCTAAAAAATATTTGCTAGACGTTGCCGAAAGTTCGCCGCCGTTGCTCATGCTAATGCGCGCGATGAAACGGCTTACTCCGTTCCATTCGCCGCATCTCGTGAAATTCGCCGCCGAAGCAAAAGAAGAGGCGGGAAAGGGCGCGATTTATTGGGCGACGGACCGAGAGTCTTACATGGGGTTTGCCTACAACAAGGATAAGCTTCCGGCGAGCGCGGTGCCGAAAAACTATGACGGCCTATTGAATCCGGCACTCAAGGGTAGAATGTCTTTCGTTACCACGGACACAGGCTCACGCACGGTAGGGGCGATGCTCAAGGTGAAAGGTGAAGAGTATCTTAAGAAGCTTCGCGCGCAAGATTTGACGATGCACTCCGTGTCGGCGCAGGCGCTGAATGATCTAATCATTTCCGGCGAAGTGGAAGCGTCGCCGACGATCTTTCGCAATCATGCGTTGGTTGCGGCGGAAAAGAAAGCACCGGTGGCATGGGTACCAATGGACATCGTGCCGGCGAGCGCGGGCAGCGCCGGACTGTCTTCTCAAGCGCCGCATCCTCATGCGGCGGCCCTGTTTATTGATTTCCTCTTTAGCCCGGAGGGACAGAAGATTTTGGAAAATTATGAATATGGCAGCGCGTCTAAAGAATATGGGTTTAAGCGCTGGTACATCGAAAAAGGCATGTCGATCGACCAGCTCGAACGTGAGACCGACCGCTGGGAGAAATTGCTGAGAGACTTAGGTAGAAAGTAGCGCCGATATCATGGCTGCGCGTGCGCCGGTTTCTTATCGGGAGAACGGCAGCAGAGCGCTGATGGCATCGAGATGTGCGGTCAAATAGATCAGCACCGAAACCAGACAAAAGATTAGATAGGCGAGCTGTATCCACTCCGCACGATCGATTGTTCTTACGCTTCGCAAACGGCGCGGCAGGTTTGGAATCAGTGCCATGGCCTGTTGCCTCAGCATCGGCATGGCCAGGAGGTCCGCTAGAATATTGTAGCCGTCCATTTCGAGGAAGCTGAAAGGATAGAGATTAATCAAAGCGCTTTCCCACAGCATTACGCCGACGCCAAATAGCAACGCTTGTCCAATACCTGGAAGCGACGCATGCGCGCCGATGATAGCGATGCTTCCCAAGACGACTTCAACCATCGGTCCGGCCAGATCGACAGTCACCCGGGCACGCCGGCTCGACATGAAGATGTCCGTGACGTCGGCGTAAAACGCTGGCCAGACCCCCTGAAGCAAGAAAAACCCCATCTCGCGCACTCTGCGCCCGTGGGCTTTGCAGGCAAGCGCATGGATCAGGGTGTGGAGTATGGAAACTATGATGAGCGTGACCATCATCACAGTCGTGACCAAAAAGGGTCGCGCTGTGAGAAGGTAGGTGAAGTCGCGCGCATTCGATGTGAGCTGAGCGGCCATCACCAGCGAGATGGCGGCAGCGGACATGATCAAACAGAATGTGAGCGGGTGAAACAGCAGAAAACCGCCGCGGTTATAGATACTCGAGCAAAATCGGTCGGCGTTGGGAATCTTAAATGAGCTACGGTGCCATGTTCTCAGGCGCCGTCCGACTCGGTCTGCCCATCGACGATCTCTCACTCCGGCGCGGCTGGGCTGCAAGTCCTTTGCATGGCGCCCCTCGAGAAGACCGCAGTGATAAAGTTTCGTGAGCAATTGACGGATGATTGAATAGTCAAAGGCGCCGACCGAAAGGTGGAATGCACGGGCGATTTCCTCGAGGGAGTGGCGGCCGTCGAAGTATTCCCAAAGAAAGTATTCCTTTGGGTTAAGCAACAGGTAACGCTCTTGACGGAGATTTTTCAGGACGTAGTTACGCGCGCCATCCGCGCTTATCGGCTGCGCAGTGAGTTCCCATTCCGTGGGTGGCAGTCGCTGCGGTTTGAACGCCCAATAGGCATGGCTGCTGTCAATCTCGACGATTTGGAACGCAACTTCGCCGGGAGTGCGCGTGAGTAGCTCGAGCTTCGCTGGATCCGGCATGGGGTTTATCAACTGGATTTGCGGCCGAACAACACCGGATCCGGCGTCGGCGAATAGCCAGTGGCTTCAAGGCCCCAGCGAATGGCCTCGCGGGCTTGTTCGTTGGTTGCGCGCAATCGTTCGATGAAGACGGTCACCATCCTGTAACAGATCCGGGCAGCCATTTCGGGGTGCTCGGAGAGGATCTGCTGAAAGGCCTTACGGTCGAGCCTCCAGAGGATCGAGTCAGCTTCGGTATGTGCGGTGGCGGAGCGTGGTGCAGCATCGAAAAGCCCCATCTCGCCAAAAAAATCGCCTGCGGAAAAGCGCGTGAGAACGACATCCATCTGGCCGTGGATATGTTTACTGATTACGACTTGTCCTTTCTCGACGACATACAACGCGTCGGAGTCGTCGAGCTCGTGAAATATGACGGCTCCGGCAGAAAATTTCTTTGACACTAAAAGCGCTGCCAGTTTGGACAGGGCCAGGTGGTCTAGATCCTGAAACAAGGAAACATTTTGGAGAAAGTCTAAAGGTATCTTCATGAGCCGAATTGGCGACGCACAACAATGCTAGCCGCAGCGGAGCCAATAAACAAGTTTTGGACTGCAGCGGGATTCGTTTGGCACGACGGCGCACGAGCGGTCGCACGCTGAGGTGGATTAACGCTCATGGGCGAATTAAAGTGCTGCGGCGAGAGACTTTTATGATTATTCAGGCAGCCGACGCGAATTTTCTGCGCGGCAATTGTGCGGCGCGCTCGTACGCTTTTGTCGGCACCGGCTTGAGGTCCCAGATGATGCCCACCGATGATAATAATTTCAAAACATAGAAAGTGATGTCGATTTCCCACCAATAGAATCCCTGGCGGGTGCAGCCCATGTGCTGATGGTGGTTGTTGTGCCAGCCTTCGCCGAGGGTGATAAGCGCGAGCCAAAAATTGTTGCGGCTTTCGTCGCCTGTGTCGTAGCGCTTTCTGCCGAGCAAGTGCGCCACTGAATTGATGCTCGCGGTGGCATGAAACAATACGGTGGTGCTCAGGACAAAGCCCCAAACGAAGAGCTGCATGCCGGTGACGCCGAGCGACGGTACGGCATATTCCAACCAGACACCGAATAAGTAAACCAACAATCCAAGGGCAGCGGGCACGGCCTTATCGAAGCGGTTAATCCAAACCAATTCCGGAAAGCGCGTGAAGTCCCGGATGCGATGGTATTGTGTCGCGTAGTAACGGGTAGCCATGAACCATCCGGCATGCGAGCGAAAAAAACTGTGGTGCACCGGCGAATGGGGATCTTCGGGCGTGTCTGATTCACGGTGATGGGTTCGATGGTTGGCCGCCCACCAAAGCGGACCCCGCTGCGCCGACGAGGCGCCCAAGAGGGCGAAGATGAACTGCGCCGATCGGGAGGTTTTGAATGTCCGGTGCGAAAAATAACGGTGATAGGCTCCGGTGATAGCAAACATCCTGACCAGATAAAGCCCGATGGCGCTGCCCACCGCGGCCCAGCTCCAGCCGACCAAAAACACTGCAAGGCAACCGATGTGAAGAATCACAAAAGGTGTGCAGCGAAGCCAGTTTACACGGTCGATGTCGCGAACCTTGCCCCAGCTGCCAGAGGCATGAAAGTCGGCGTCAAACCATTGGACAACAGCAGTGACTAGGGGGGCAATGATCTTTGTTCTCATTAAGCAGGAGAGGGTAACATGAAGACCGTTTGCCTTCAACAAATTTGAGCATCGTTGGGGGGTTTTTTGCACTTTCGCAAGCAGCATGAGGTTAGACCGGGCGGCAACGCTTCAACGGTGGGATGACGGCAATATTCTCAATCCCGCTGCCGACCGGACACTTATAATGGTTTTCGTGATTTTCTTGACACTTTCCGTCGGCTGGTGATATGAGCGGCTCAGATTGAGCGTGAACCTCCCTGAAGTTCGGCAAGCAACGCAGTAATGTGACGTCCAGCGTAGTTCTTAATGAAATCTCAGGAGGTGAAAAAACGTAGAATCCGATCTCGTTCGAAGGGTCTCGACTCCGAGAGCGACCGGTTTTTGTTTCGGCGTAATAATAATCAGATCCGCGCTAAACGGCAGGCGATCAAATTATTTAAGGAGGTGTGAGCATGGCATACTCGATAAAAAAAGTAGACGTGTGGGCAGGTGAAATCGCGGATCGTCCGGGTGGACTCGCGAGCACGCTGGCAGCGATCCAGGGCGCAGGCGGCAATATCGAATTCGTCGTTGCTCGCCGCTCTCCTGATAAGCCCGGCACAGGGGTAGTCTTCCTCACGCCGATCAAGGGCTCGAAGCAAAAAGCCGCTGCCCAGCAAGCGGGTCTCGGCACGAGCGAAGGCTTGCATTCGGTGCGCGTGGAAGGACCGGATCGGGCTGGACTCGGCGCAAAAATGACCGATGCCCTCTCGGCCGCAGGTATCAATTTGCGTGGAATATCGGCCGCGGCGCTTGGCAGGCGGGCTGTGTCGTACTTTGCGTTCGACAGTGCGGCGGATGCAGACAACGCCATCCGCATACTGAAAAAGGCGCTGAAGTAGAGCACGCGCGACCGGTCGCTATCGGTAGGGGCACGGCATGCCGTGCCCCTACGCTTTGCAGTCTTTGCGGTTTTT
The DNA here is from genome assembly GCA_005879255.1 of Deltaproteobacteria bacterium. Next base: position 7,518 of record VBKY01000014.1, on the reverse strand, counting down.
ACGGTTAAATCTTCTCTATTCTCTTCTGGGTTGCGGTTTCGCGGCGCTGACTTTGCGCTGCCGCAACTAAAGATCCATCCTGCGCTTGTCGCCCCAACCGACGGTAGAAATGTCGAATAAGTTGCCGTCGGGATCCGAGCCGCGCCCCCTCGGCGTAGGTCGCTTCACGCTCCTGGGCGCGCCCTCGGGATAAATGTCCTTGATGCGCTGGGCAATTTCCTTGCTGTCCTCGACGTGAAAACCAAAATGATAAAGGCCGGGCTGGTGCCCCGGTTCTTTCGGATCCGTAGCGTTGAGAATCGCCAGATTCACTTCACCATCAGAAAGATGAACCGAGCCATTCTTGGTGCGGTACATCTCTTTCATCTCGAATACGCGTTTGTAAAAGTCGAGCTTAGCGGGCTGATGGGTGAGAATGGCGAGATGACACAGTTTGGCCATGGGACGCCTGCTTAAAAATTTGCGCAAATAAAATTGAGCGCTATCATCAGGGTGCCAAGCACGACGCCAAAGCGCTGCATGACTCAATTCTGCCGGCGCAAATCTGATTGGGCGTTCAATCACAGATCAGTGAGATGACGTACCATTCGTTCGCGAGTGGCCGCGTCGGGCAGCGGCCCAACTGCTGCTCGCATGTTGTCGATCAGATGCTCGACCTTGCTGGTTGCCGGGATCGCGCAAGTGACAGCGGGGTGGGAGATAACGAACTTCAAGAAAAATTGCGCCCAGCTCGCGCAACCGATTTCGCTCGACCAAGGCGGCAGTGATTTTCCACGCACTCGGCTGAATAGTCCTCCGGCAGCGAGAGGTCGGTTGGCTAGCACGGCAACGCGTTTTTCGGCGGCGAGCGGCAACAGACGTCGTTCGGCTTCGCGTTCCACGATGGAATAATTAATTTGGACGAAATCGGGATTTTCGGAGGTGAGGACGCGCGCGAGCTCATCGTGGGCGCTCGCAGTGTAATGAGTGACGCCGATGTAGCGAACCTTGCCTTGCTCCTTCCAATGTCTGAGTGTCGCCAGTTGCGTGCGGTAATCCTCCAGATTGTGAACCTGCATGAGATCCATACGCTGCGTGCGTAGGCGCTTGAACGACTCGTCCATCTGGCGAATGCCGGCCTCTCGGCCGCTGGTCCAAACTTTGGTGGCGAGGAACAGATGTTCGCGCACGCCCAGTTCGGCGACGAGATCGCCCACGACGCTTTCCGATTTGCCGTACATGGGCGACGAGTCGATGACGCTGCCGCCTAAGCGAACGAACTCGCGCAACACTTCTTTGAGCGGCTCGCGGGAGGATTGTCCCGCCCCGACATCGAAGGTTTGCCAAGTACCGAGGCCGACTGCGAGCAAAGATTCACCTGTTTTTGGAATTGGCTTGCGTATGCTCGAATCCGCCATGGCAAATTCTCCCGTGAGCGCAAAGGTGCCGGCGCCAAGCGCGACTCTCACGAACTCGCGCCGAGACATCGAGTTGGCACGCGAGAAATTTAATTCAGTCATTGCAGGCCCTGCGCAAGCCTTTTTATTGTCCTTCAGCGCTCCTAAGTCAGCACTGTTCATATGCCCATATTGTCTTTAGGCTTCCGTCTTCGCTCTTTGACGCGCGGTATACCGCTCCAGTCGCCGGCCATCCAAAATTCGGTCAGGCTGCCGATCACGCCGAGCGGAATAGCCAGCGCCATGATGAAGTACCAGAGATTATCGCTATAGCTGCCGAGTAAAGACATGAGCATGCCGACAATTTTCGCCGTGCCGCCGCCAAAGATCGCGCCCATCGCGAGGCGCGTGATACGCTGAACGCCGTACTGGGTCGCGTAGATGCCCCAAAGCCCGCCGGCGAAGAATGCCAAAAACGGTCCCAAACAGAGCGCGAAAATCGCTCCGGCCTCACCGCCGCGCGAAGAGGTTTCTTCTAACTTTTCTTCTTCGGTTTGGCTGCCCACTCGTACGTCGCCCTTGAGCACGCGGAAGAGATAATGCACCGCGCCATGAATGCCCAAATCCGGCCTGAGGCCGTCGAAATAGAGCTTTACTTGAGCGTACAGCTTTTGGCTCGCGATGGGTTCGGGAAGAAGATGGCGTAAATCAGCGCCAGCGTGGAATCCGACCTCGCGTTCTTTGCGAGCGACGACAAGGAGAACGGTTTTTTTGAGCTCCGCCTCACCGAGCGGAAGAGTTTCGAAAGCCCTGCGCGCCAGGACATCGATGTTCTCGCCATCGAGGCTCTTGACTGTCAGAACTACGATATTGTCGGCAGTTTCGGTCTTGAAGCGGCGCAGGCGCTGTTCAAGATCATCGGCGCTCGCTTGCGGGAACATTCCGGCCAAGTCGTTGATAGTCGATCTGAATGGCGGAAGGTCCAGTGCCACGGAACTGGACCCCAATATGACGTTGGCGAGAAGCGCGATGACCAAGAAGTTCATCGCCGCTCGATGGATCGTTTCGCGCGCTGATCGAGCGCCACGAGCGCCGCGCTACTCAATGGAAAACCGAATTGCTCGTTGCGCATGCGCAAGCGCTGGCGGGAAATCTCGCAGATGATTTCTGCGGCGCGTCTGAATGACGCTTCATTTTTTATCAGTGGCACAAGCGAGCGGGCGCCCGCGTCTTTGTGTTCGACTTCGTCCCGCAAGATCTCGTGAAAGGCGCGCGCGATACGCCCCTCGATGCCGCGTTTCTTGAGGCGGCTGCAGACTTGATAGAGCGCGCCGCCACCGCCTTCGGTGAGGGTAATGGCGGCGCGCTCGAGCTGTTCGTCCTGGCGACGAATTTCCTTGGCGCTGACATCCACCGAACCGTGTAAGAGCCCGGCGAAGCTCTTGGAGTATTGGGCTCGCACCTTGGCAAGCTTTCGGTCTTCGGGTAACCAAGTGAGATCGCGAGGAGCGATGTCCCCGCCGCTGATCTCTTGGAGCAGATCCATGACCAGACGGGCATGTTTGGTTTCGTCGGCTAGCTTTTCGGTGAGCTCCGCGTAGTCGCGACGATGGATGCCGCGGTCGATACTGGGATAGAGCGCGTTCAACGTGTCGATGATTGGTTTGATGGCGGAGTATTCTTTGAACCCTTGAGCTTTGAGCCAACGCAAGTGCTCCTTTTTGGTTCTGGGCGTCTTGAAGAAAGCGCGGACCACTGTCGCCTCAGCGTCGCGATAGGCTGAGGCGAGTCTGGTTATTTGTCGAACGAAATGGTTCATGAGACCGGGTCTAAGATTGGATCTTGTTCGGCAATATGAAAGATCCTTCGATCGCGCTTAGGATGGCGGCACGGGGACGACGGCGCTGCATTTCTTGCAGGTCCGCAGTTTTTCATCACTGGAGAACTTCTGGTAGACCTGTCCCACCGGATCGGCGCGATAATCGCCGACCTCGACCGAGGTTTCGTAAACTTTCTCGCCGCACTCGTTGCAGAACCATCGGAAATGATCCATCTCTCCGGCTCTGCGCTTGCGCTCGAAGACGATGAACCAAGAGTTCTCCTCGAGCCGCGGCGAGTGCGGCACGCCGGCGGGACAAAGGAGGATTTGGCCGGCTTTTATGTCCGCCGTTTGTTCTTCGCCGTCGGGCGTTCGATAGACCAGATGCTGCACTCCGCTCAGTTGCAACGTCACTTCGTCCGCCGGGTCGATGTGAAAATCCCAGCGCTCTTTGCGTCCGCTGCTCAAGAACGCGATGGATTCGGAATCCTGCCACAGCACGCGGCGGCCTTTGCCCTCGGCTTTCACATCGTCGACGATGTCTTTGAGATCGATCGGTATTAGCTGTTTCATGTACGGACTATAACGCTTTCGAATCGTACCCGGCAATAGACTCCTGTCTGTGTGCTTGTGGCGCGGATTTCGAGGCGAGACTCTTCACTTCGTTCAGAGTGACAGCCTCAGTGTGGACTTCGGCTTAGCTGACAGGAGATTTTATTGATGTGGCGCGCTGAGCCCTTCGGCCAGCTCAGGACATGCTCCGCGAATCATCCCGCCTTGTCTTGACGGTAGAATGACCACGGTGATAGTTTTTCAATCAATTGACGTATTCGGAGGTGCACCATGGCTGAGAGAGTCTGGGAACGTTTTCTGACGGAACAGGACAAGGCAACGCTGGTGGGCAAAGCGGATCGGCGCGTCGGATTCGGCGAACGTCCGACTTTATTGCTGATCGATCTTTATCGTTGGGTGTTCGGCGACAAACCGGAGCCGGTGACTGAGGCGATCAAAACTTGGCCGGGGAGCTGTGGGCTCGCCGGCTGGAATGCGCTGCCGTACATTCAAAAGCTGATCGCCAAGGCGCGCGAAGTGGGTATTCCGGTGATTCACGTTACCGGACTGGACGGTGTGGCGGTGGAGCCGTGGTCGTTTCGGCGCGATGGAAAAAAACGCGCGACCATGAGCGCGGAAGATCTCGATCGTTTTCGATGCAGATTCCAAATTGTCGATGAAGTAAAACCGATTCCCGGCGAAACCGTGCTTAAGAAAACTTCGCCCAGCGCCTTCTGGGGTACGCCGTTGATCGGCCATCTGAACTTCCTCGGCGTCGATACGATCATTACTTGCGGCGAGAGCACCAGCGGATGCGTGCGCGCGAGCGTTGTCGACGGCACGACCAATCGTCTTCGCATGATCGTCGCTGAAGAATGTGTTTTCGATCGGCACGAAGCGTGTCATGCGATCAATCTCTTCGACATGAACCAGAAGTACGCCGATGTTTTGCCGCTGGACGACATTCTCAAATATCTCGACGCTTGGCGCGCAGAGAAAGCCGGCCAAATCGGCTACGCCAATGATAGTATCGAATATCTCAAGGACCTCGGCATCGGCGAAGAGTACAAAGGACTACGATAAGAAAAAAACTGGTTCAATGTTCCAGGTTCAAGGGTTCAAGGTTTCAGATTCGAGATGGCGGCCTTGAACTTGGAGCATTGAACTTTGAACCCTTTAGGCCGGCTGTTGTCTGAGCCCATACCAGGCAGCCGCCAAAACAACTATCGAGCTCAGTGCCATCGCTTGAAATCCTCCTTCGTAACCCATTTGTTGAATCAGTGCACCGCATGCCAACGGTCCGATCGCTTGGCCAACCGAAGTGGACGCGCGGGATATACCGAGCGCTAGCTCTTTAGCGCCACGGTCAGCCGATTGCAGCGCAAAGGTAGTGGCGCCGACGTTGGTAAAGCCAAAGCCCATTGTCATAATAGCCAAAGGAATTAGCAGCGTGACAAAGCTCGCACCATGAACCTGCAGCAAAAACATGGGAATCCCAACGACAACGCCAAGTAGAATGACACGGGCTGGTTTGATCCGATCGCACAGCCAACCGCCAACATATCGCCCGAATGTATCCGTCAAACGCGATACCGATACCATCACTCCGACGGTTTCCAAACTTAGGCCGCGGAGATTCACAGCCAAAAATGGAAACGCAACTCGTGTGACGCCGACTAGGAACAAAAATGCTTGACAGATCGCCAGGCACGAGGCGAGAAAAGGCAGTTTGCCCAGCAGAAGGCGACCCTCGCGCCAAAGGTTTGGTGATTGGTCACTACCGCTGCGCCGATATCGGTGAGCGCCCGCAACAAGAACGAAGATCAAAGCGATGGATTGGGGCACAGCATAAAGTAAAAACAGTCCGTCCGGCCCAAGCCACTTGCCGACAAAGCCACCAAGTAGCGGTCCGAGAGTAAAACCGATCCCCAATGCTGAGGCCATCTGGCCCTGGACCCGACCCTGTCGCCCAGCCGCAGACTGATCGAAGCCAATTTTTCTCAGCGAGAGGGCGAACATGGCTTCGGTTAACCCAAACACGATCCAGGCTGCCATGAAAACCGGCATCGTACCGATAAAGGTATAACCGACGATACTGGTCGCAAGCCCAACGATCATGGCAAAAATAAGCAGTCGACCGGCACTGAAGTAGGTTGCCATGATGCCGGAAAGGACGTCGGAGCAAACTCGTCCCAGACCATTGGCAACCAGCGGAATTCCAGCCAATGCGACGGAATAGCCGTGTTCTTTCATAAAGAACGGCGCCAGCATCGCAGCACCAGATGATCCCGCCGCCTGGCAAATGGCGGCCAACACATAAAGGGTGATCGGCGGAAATTTCATGACGGCGGATTATAGCAACTCGCTTAACCATCGCCTATCATACGGCTTGAAATTTGTTGCTGTGGACAGTCAAGTTTTGACTTGATAGAAAAGTGGCTGCAGGTAAGGAACGGTCCCGCATGGAAATCCCGCAGATTCAAATTCATGATGCCAAGACGAAGCTGGATCAACGAGCGTGCACGTTCGTCGATATTCGCGATCCCGCTTCGTACCGCGAGGCGCACATTCCGGGGGCGCTTCACCTGCACGACGGCAACGTGGAGGAGTTTCTGCAGAAAACGAAAAAGGATGAGGTGATTGTTGTCTACTGCTATCACGGCAACAGCAGTCTCGGCGCGACCGCGTTTCTGATTGACAATGGATTTAAAGACGTCGCGAGCATGAGTGGCGGCTTCGAAGCCTGGCGGCAAGTGTATGAGCATGAGGCGGGATAGGATTTTCGAGGATCGAAGATCGAGGATGGCGAATTGAGATAATAAGGAGGTTTCTATGGGCGTCGTCTTAGGGAGCGGTGAGTACCGTTACGAAGTGATCGAAAGCTGGGGAAAGTTGCCGGACGATTGGACGTTTCATGAGGTCGCCGCCGTGGCCGTGGATAACCAAGATCAGGTCTATTGTTTCACCCGCGGCAAACATCCGGTGATCGTCTTCGACAGCGATGGTAATTTTTTGCGGGCCTGGGGGGACGGCGTTTTCAAGCGGGCGCATGGCGCGACCATCGGACCGGACGAGACAGTTTTTTTGACCGATGACGGCGATCACACGGTCCGCAAATGCACCTTGGATGGAAAAATTCTTCTGACGATCGGAGTTCCCGGAAAGTCGTCGCCCTATCAGAGCGGCGAGCCGTTTAATCGCTGCACCCATGTAGCCTTCTCGCCCCAAGGCGATATTTATGTTTCGGACGGCTACGGCAATTCTCGCGTGCACAAATATTCGCCTGACGGCAAATTGCTGCTGTCTTGGGGAGAACCGGGTTCCGACCCCGGACAATTCAACATCGTGCATAACATTTGCACCGACAGGGAAGGCTGGGTCTACGTCGCGGATCGCGAAAATAACCGCGTTCAAGTTTTCAACGGCAGCGGCAAATACGAGACGCAATGGAACAACATGCATCGTCCCTGCGCGCTCTACATGGACAATACAAAAAAAGATCCGATTTGCTACGTCGGGGAGCTCGGGCCGGGATTGGGTGTGAATAAAGAGGCGCCAAATCTCGGCAATCGAGTCGACATCTACGACAAGACAGGCAAGCGGGTGGCGCGCCTCGGCGACATTCGCGCCGGCGAGAAGCCGGGACAGTTCATCGCGCCGCATGGCATCGCCATCGATTCACGCGGCGATATTTACGTCGGCGAAGTTTCGTGGACGATAATGGGACAGCATCTGAAACCGCAGCGCGAGCTGCGCAGTCTGCAGAAGCTA
>VBKY01000338.1 GCA_005879255.1 Deltaproteobacteria bacterium | reverse complement strand
TTGATTCCGAGCCGAGTTGAAGGAGAAAGGAATGGAGAAATCCATTTCACAGGAAGTCGTACCTCTTGTAACCTGCCTTCGGATGGGTGACGGCTTCGATGTTTCCCGCGTGGCGGGGAAGTTCACAGGAGGTCGCGCTTCACTCGACGAGACCAGCTGCGCGTGAAGAACTGCTCGTCATTCTCGTACGCCGCAAGTTCAGCTTCGAGCACGAAATCGTCAGCGGTCGAGGAGAAGCCAGTACGCGTCTCGACGCGGGTTTTCCACGAGTGACGGTGAAACCAGGTCTTGTGAATGACCTCAGCCTCCCAGCTTCGCGCTGTCCAAGTCGCCTCGACCGGTGGAGATGGTATAGACCGTCTCATTCGTCGCGCGGTCCCGCTCAACGATGCGCTTCAAGGCGGCGGGCCGAAGCTCGGTTGTTTGCGCCGCCGCGCCCTCGGCCGGTTCGAAGGGCCTGAGCGCGCCGTCTCTCGGGTCCGGCGGTCGCACCGGGAGATCGACAAAACTTTTACCAGTAAAAAGGCTCAGCGTTGCAGGCCGCGGCGCCGGCCACGCGATCGGCCAGTAGCAGGTGGAAATAGCCAAGCGCACTTTGTGGCCCACGGGAAATGCGTGTGCGACATCGTTCATCGTAACCGTTACTAGGTAGCGCTTACCCGGCGCCACGGGTTCCGGATGCTCGTGGCCGTCGCGGTGCGTAAGGTTGAGCAGGCCATAGGTCACCCGGGCGGACGCGCCATCGGGAGCGACGTCGTTCAGGCGCACGGCGACAAAGGCCACGCGCTGGTCGGCGGTAACCTCCAAGGTCGCCACTGGGGCGCCCAGAATTTCCACTCTCTCTGGCAAAGCCTCCGAGTCGAATGTCAACGAACAACCGTCGTCACCGCGCTGGTCCGGCGGCGCTTCACCGGGCGCGCCAAAACCGCACCATTCGCCTGCGCCGAGGCCGGTAGTTTGCGGCGAGCGTAATTCGAGTCGTGATTCGGGGGTCGGGGCGCTACTCAGCCCACTCGAATTGATCCAATGACGTTTGAGCGCGATGCGCGACGACGGCCATTGTGCTTCCGCCACCCACCGACCGGGGCGATGTTTCTGAGAAGGCTTTGGCGGGACGCTCTCCTGCATCCAGACACGCAGCATCGGCTCCGCCATAATCCCCGTGTCGACACCCTTCAACCAGTGATCCCACCAGCGCAGCGCCTCCTGCAGGAATCCGATGGCCGGACCAGGCACGCCGTCGTGCGGATAGAGATGTGCCCAAGGACCGATCAAGCCTTTGCGGGGAACCTCGAGCGCGGCCAGCAGCCGGGGAATCGCGTTGCTGTAGGCATCGGACCAACCGCCTATGGCATAGACTGGGCAGGCGATAGCGCCGTAGTTTTCACACACGGATCCATGTTTCCAGTAATCATCCCGTTGGCAATGTTCGAGCCACACCTCGGGAAAAAATACCGCGTGTTCGAGGCGATCGCGCCACATAGCGCGCCAGCGTTCTCCAACCAACTCGGGATCCGGCGGATAAGCGTTGTAGCTCATCAGCACCGAGCCCCAGGTCAGATTTTCATTCAGCAGGCAACCGCCCATGTAATGCACGTCATCACGGTAGCGGTCATCAGTGGAACAGACGGTGATGATCGCTTTGAGCTCGGGTGGGCGACGCGCGGCCACTTGCAAGGAATTGAATCCGCCCCAGGACTTGCCCATCATACCGACGGCGCCGCTGCACCACGGTTGTTGCGCGATCCACCCAATCACTTCCAGAGCGTCGTCGTGCTCCTGTTGTAAATATTCGTCAAGCAGCAGGCCGTCAGAATCGCCTGAACCTCTGAGATCGACGCGCACGGCAGCGTATCCATAGCCCGCGAAGTAGTGGTGCATCGGCTCGTCGCGCGCGCGCGTGAAGTCACGCTTGCGGTAGGGGATGTATTCCAGGATCGCCGGAACTGGAGTCGTCTCCGCGTCTGCCGGCAGCCAGACACGCGCGGCCAGACGACATCCGTCCGCCATCGGGATCCAGCAGTTTTCAATCACCCGGACCGCATGAGGAAATCGATGGATGGTTTTCATCGAGGCTCCGTCCGCCGAGCATTATACTAGCGCCTGGGTGGTTCGCGCGAGCTCTCCGGAACGGTCTAGCCGTTGAGAGGTCCATGTTCAAAGGTCAAGGATGAAAAAAGGCGGACGCAAGAAAGATATTGTAGAAGCGCTTAGCGTCATGCCGGGGAGAGCCAGCGGGTAATCCAGTTTTTTGAGCTTTCCTGGATTCCGGCTCGCCTCCAGGTTTCGCCGGGTTAGCCGGAATGACACAAGAGCTTCTGAAACAGCACACTCGGTTCAGAGTTCAAGGTCCGGCCAAGTTGAACGCTGAACCTCGAAACTTGAATCTTCAATCGCCTGCGGGTTTATCGGCTCCTCCGGCGGGTGGCTCGAGCCAAACATCATGGCGAGTTGTTCCCGGACTTTGAATCCGGTCTCGGGATTCCAGCAATTGATAATGGCGAGTCTGAATCCCCCGGGTGGCATCGAGTGCAGCTCGGGAGCCTGGTCTTCGTGAAAGGTCATTTGAATGCTGGAAACGCCCTGCCAGCTGAGAAATTTCTTCACCGCATCGTGGTCCGGTTTCTTATAGCGCGGACCGTGCGCTGCGAACAGCACGACGCTGTAACCCGTCCGGCGGTCGTCGTCGCGATAGTGCCAGCGGCCGCTCCCATAGAGATCGACGACGGCGTCGATCCAACCTGGACCGTACAGGTCCGGCCACTGATCGGCGAAACGCAGATGGACTTCGATGATTTTGGCGCCGATCGTCTCAAAATTCACGCAGCCCGTATAACCTTTGAGGTGGCGCCGCAGCCATGCGCCGCAATACCCTTCGATCTTCGGCCGTGATTCCCCGAGAATTATCCACTGATCGAACATGCCTTGCTCAAGAGTCTTGCCAATCGTGTGCCGCCACCATACCGGCTCGCCGTCGATCACGGCGGCATCAGTGCTCACGTGCTCGCCCTGGAGAAGCGCCATCCACATATGCCCCGGCTGTATCGAGGCCCGGAATTGCTCTGGCGATTCAATAATTTTACCGCCGCAGCCCATGCCGCGCATATTGTAGATCGGCTTGCTGAAGACGGGGAATTGTGGCGGCATGATGTCATGCGGGGCATTGTCCAGTCCTTGGGTTTCGCATATGAACAGCTTGTTGTAGACCCAGCGATGCTGCGGATAGCGCTGATAGGCCAATTCATCGTCAGTGGGAATGACAACCTTATCCGGGCAAGAAACCGCAGTGAAATATTGAGTACGCCAGGGATCTCTTTCTATGATCGGCATCTTAACTGACCGTCCACCGAGTGGTATTTTCCTGCTCGGTCTCGAGCATTCGTCCGACTTTTACACGACAACTTTGTCCCGCCCCTGCCCAGTTTTCGTCATTCCTCGTGGGGGTGAGGGAAAATTCCATTCAAGCACGAAACAAAACCCTCGAAAGATTGATTGTTTCAGTTTCAGCGCGCCTACTGTCCAAGCGGGCGTGACTCCCAACCCCTATACGTAGCAAAGCGAGGACCAGCGGCAGAAAGGTTCCGAAAGGCGGCGGGGCGGTAGATTAGTTTTAATTAGGGTGTAAGAAGAAGGCGCACGGATCGGACCGCGCTATGTCCCTGTAACCTCTGATCGTGTGTCTTTGACCAAAAGATAAATGTGGTTGGACGTCACCATGTAATTGAGGACCGACAGACCGAACCGCTTCTTTGCTTCGAAAACCTAACGCAAATAGCTGCACCGGTCACGAGTCTCGAAAAACTTGGGAGTTTACGCTCTCTCATCTCCTCAAACGTCTTGAACGGAGCGTAGCGATTGAAGGGCTTGAACGTTTTGAACAAATTTTCGTTGGCAGCGGTGAGTGATGTGCCAGAGATGACCAGGCAGAAAATAGCGGTTGGCGCGCAGCATCGCTTGTTTTCTTAGGACGTCGGTTTTAACGCGAAAAAGTTGCGGTTAAGCCTTTAAACGACGCCTATTTTGCAAACTTATATCCCTGATTCAAGATCTTGCGCAGGTCCGACCCAAGGCTTCTGTCTATCTTGCGCTTGTCCGACTCAGGGATAATTCAGTGTTGCTTTTTAAGACGCGAGAGACATTCGGCGGGATTAGGTTTATCTCGTTATAGACTTATTCCATGGCTTCCGGCTGTGATTTCAGATATCGAGCTGCGGAAAAAGGTAACGGCTGGACCGTAGCAATTTCCGGTGCAGACCTCGCTGGCGCAATTCTTCGGCTGTAAAAGTTCTATAGTTCCAGTCCCCATCAACTGGTTGGTAACCGAGAATAACAGAACCAGCGGTCCACATGATATGAAAAGCGCTGACATCGATTCTGTCAAGATGATCGCCCAAACTACGTAGCTGGTGAGACAGCAACGTTGACGGCCGCGTAGCTGAAGAAGACTGATTTCTTCGTCTTTTTTGTGCCCGCGCATCGAGACGTGAAATATCAACTGGATTGAAACAGAACACATTCGGTATCGGTTGGCGATTGTTTTGCGACGCAAAATCGTTGTCTTCTAGAGCATTTCGCAAAATCAATTTGCCCTCTTTTGTTAGCGCAGCACTCCACACGAGATAGCGCTGGCCATGTTTCTCCAACTCGAAAGTCTCAACCTTCGCGGCTTCCAGTATCTGTCCGATCACTCGTAACGATTTAGCATGCGACATATCTCAAACCATCAGTTTGCTATGTGCGGTATTATTAAAACCAAGCTACCGCACGAGACAGAAAAGGACGGAAATGAAATTATGGGTCACCTGCATCCGGCCGAACCTCTCTTTCGCCAGATCAACCGCGGTAGACATTATCGCGGTCAGAACGAGGACACTTAACGGATAGCCGACCCGGTAGGGCAGCATCATAATTGTCAGGCTCGCCAGGGTTAATTTCATGCGGTCGCTCATATAACGACTCCATCTAATCGTGGCTCACACAAAGCATCATGGATAATGCCACGGAATTTCCGCTGGTGTGGATAAGAGCAACGGCCATACCATACTTCCGATTTGACACCAGCCGGGGGTTTTGCCCGTTTGTGCCTTGAATTAGCGTCCTCCGCTTTCGTTACTTTCCCATTATGAGTTAGATTGTCGCTGAAAGGCGCCGCTTTGGAAAAATCCTTTCCTCACAAAATTGTACCCGGCGGCACAGAGCTGTCAGGTAGAAGAACGGAGCCCCGACGCTCCCATTTGCGTAATCGCCGATCAAAAGAGTAACTCGAGGTCACCTAAATCCGGGAGACGATTGGAACAATTGGAAGCCTGGAACGTTTGAAACAGGCGCAGTAGTTGGCGAGGTCTTGAACGAAGCGAAGCGGTTGAACGTTAGATTATTTACGCTCATGGTGAGCTACTCTAACCACTGGAACGGACTTCGTTTGCATGAGAGCGTGTGTTTCTACGCGAAAAAGCTGCGGCTAAGCCTTTAAACAACGCCTATTTTGCAAACTTACATTGAGGGAATCAAGATCTTGTAAAGGTCCGACCCGGTGCTCACACCGCGAAGAGTTGCAAGAGATGGCACTGGATTTTGCTTGAAAACCTTCTTGCCATATGTTCTCCTTTTGTACTCATATCTAAAGGATATCTACAGCGGATGAGGTTTTTTGCGTTTATTCGTTCACTAGCGGGATCTGATTCGGCTCACAATTTGGCAACGTTCGTTCTCGAGACGCTTTGTTGAAATCCGCCCATTGCAATCCAGCAAAATGATTGTTTGCATCTAAGGAATTGAACCCTCCGCGCATGTCTTTTAAAAAATGGGCATACTGAAGGGAGCACGTACGACGATGGGCAAGAGCCATTCCTCCAACTGCGCCCGGCCAGCGGGCGCGTTCCTCCGGACCATCGGGGTCGCTGCCGGCTTGGCAGCGCTCGGCACAAGCCCTATCGAGACGGCACACGGCCAAACCGTCGCCAATCCGATGAGACCCATCCCCATCCCCGCGCAGGTTCCGGCCAAGGATGGCGTGGCGCAGATTCCCGACACCCGTCTCTGGTACTGGGACACGGGCGGGCAGGGCGTGCCGATCGTACTTCTGCATCCGGCGACCGGCAGCGCGTTGATCTGGGGTTACCAGCAGCCGGTGTTAGCGAAGGCCGGCTACCGCGTCATCGCCTTTTCGCGGCGCGGCTACTACAACTCCGCGCCCTTCGACCCGAACAATCCTGGTATCGGCTCCGAGGACCTTCGGCACCTCGCGGATGTCCTGGG
>VBKY01000013.1 GCA_005879255.1 Deltaproteobacteria bacterium | reverse complement strand
GAAAGAAACTTGTCACATTGTGCGAGTAACCACAGAAATACTTTAAAATGCCTGATAAACGAGGGAGGAAAACAATGTCAGCATCGTCGTTGGGAAGGCTTTTCTCAAGGAGTGTTTAGATTTTCTTCGCCACCGAGCTTTATTCAGAGCGCGAAATCATTTTGGTTGATAATGGGTCGAAGGACCCTTTGTCGTTCGGGTGGGGCGGATATATTCCTGTTTTGCCTCTGGCGATCCGCTAACGCTTAACGTAAACATTTACACAATCTTCAATCCCAAGCACACCTGTGCAAGTGATGATGGCCGCGGTTTGATTAAACGCTAAACTTGCGTTTCCGACTTGCTCTATGGAGTACTACATCAATTTGGAATCCATGGGAGCGGGAAATTGGGCTCTGTGGTTTGTTCTACATCCCGTCTGAAAACGACGCAATGTGCCTCCAAAAGGGTTGACTGGCGGCTGACTGTTTTGGTTTTACTGGAGGGAGAATATCTAATGAAAAAAGCACTCATAACGGGTATCACGGGCCAAGATGGTTCCTATCTTGCCGATTTGCTTTTGGAGAACGGTTACGAAGTCCATGGGATTGTCCGCCGAGTTGCCATTGAAGACCCGGAACACAGGCTTTGGCGGATCAGGCACATAATTGACAAGCTTGTGCTTCATTCCGCCTCGCTGGAAAGTTTTGCCAGTGTCTTCAGTGTGGTGGATAAAGTACAGCCGGATGAGATTTATCACTTAGCTGCGCAGAGTTTCGTGAGTTACTCCTTCGAAGATGAGTTTTCAACCATAGGTACGAACATCAATGGCACTCACTACGTGCTCGCTGCCATGAAGGAACGAGCGCCGCGCGCGAGGTTTTATTTCGCCGCGTCGAGCGAGATGTACGGGAATGCGAAGGAAACCCCGCAAGATGAAAATACTGCCTTTCATCCTCGATCACCGTACGGAATCTCCAAAGTGGCCGGTTTTCAACTGACCGAAAATTATCGCCAGGCCTATAATCTTTACGCAGTGAGCGGCATCTGTTTCAATCACGAGTCCCCGAGAAGGGGATTTGAATTCGTCTCGAGGAAGGTCGTCAATACTGTAGCTCGAATTAAACTTGGATTAGCGAAAGAACTCGTCCTGGGTAATCTCGAATCAAAGAGGGACTGGGGTTACGCGGCCGATTATGTCAAGGCCATGTGGCTTATGTTGCAACAAAATGAGCCGGATGACTACGTCATAGCTACCGGAGAAAGTCATTCGGTGACGGAACTGCTGAAAACCGCTTTTAACCATGTTGGGCTTGAGTACGAAAAATACACGCGCATTGATGAAAAGTTGTATCGACCGGCGGAAATCTACGAACTGAGAGGGGATTCAGCCAGGGCAAGGAACAAATTGGCTTGGCAGCCTACGGTGACATTTGAACGCCTGATTCACATGATGATGGACGCTGAGGTGGAATCTCTAACCCAACGTTCTTCAAAAAAATCCTAAAGCGCTTTCTCAGCAGCTGTTTGTTTTACTACATTTTTGTTAAACCGTGATCCATTGCTGAGTGGCACGGCGGTGAACTAGAGCATGGACGACATTAAGATCACATTCTTCATGATCGTAGTGATCGCTGACTATGCGGTGAGGAGCTACGCCAAAATAAAGGGGCTTAATTTCTTTTACGCGTCTGCTCGAATTGGGTCAGCTCTTCTTTGAAGAAGCGATACTTTCCGCGCTGGAGAAAATGTTCTTTCGTAGAGATCGTCGAACCTGAAGGGCAGACCGACCAGAACAAACCTACGGATCGCCGGCTCGAAGGACCTTTTGAACGATGCGACACGATTTGGGATCGAGAGCTGAGAAAAATCGACAAACCGTACTATGCAACGGTCGATGCCGATTTCGAAATTCTCGACGGTAGATTTGTGCCGGTTATGCTGGCGCAGCTCGATTCCAATCCTAATCTGGTCGCCATGGCGACCGACTATAGCCCCGCCGTCCCTGAACACTACGACTCCTACTCGGATCAGATAATCCGTTTAAACCAGCGCTGGCACACTTGGTTTTGTATTTACAAGCGTGAGACGCTTCAGTGTCAGATCCCGCACGCATACCATGAAGAAGTCCGATCCGGGGCCGTGCGGCGCGAGGCTTGGGATACTACGGGTTATTTTCAAAAGCATTAAAAGAAAACTATGGGTTCCAATTAGGCATGCTCGATCCAAAGTATCAACCTTGCTTTATTCACTACGGCAGTTTTAGCAAAAACCGCAATATAAACGCGTGGAACGTCGGCTTGTACCGTCGGCTACAAATCCTTCGGAGAATAGGGCTTTTCGGCCACGACAATGGTTTGGTTGGCAAAGTGGATCACAGGATGAACAAGTCAGGGAATTTCTTAACCGACTTTGTTTTGGTCACATCGACCGATCCAAATATTGGTCGGGCTGGGGAAAAGGAGATTAGCAGCTCATGCTTCGTCATGTCGGGGTGACAGCTATTATTAATATGATACAAGGTGGTGTTGCGGGAGCGAATACGCCGAAAGAGATGTGAGTCTCGCGCGACAAGAGCGCAATCCTCCTGGAGTTTGAGGATACAGAGTCGATTTTATACTCCTGCCGGTTTAACGTGCTACAGTTATCGTAGATTACGGCTACACGGCATCCGTTCGGCTATCCGAACGGCCGATGGCAATTCTGCAAATTCGAACGAATCTCCGCGACCATTTGGTCATGATCGAGAGTTTGCTCCACTATGACAACAATGCCTTTCAACCCTTCTGTAGATGCAGCGCAAACAAAATATCAGAAAGCTCGCCAGCTTCATTGGAATGAAGTCGCCCGGGGACTGGAAATCGGGACTGGTTGGGGAGGCTACTATCATCGACGGCTGACGGAGGTATACCAACACCTGGTTCCACCAGGGCAGTCGGTCCTCGAACTCGGCTGCGCCCGTGGGGATTTGTTGGCTGCGCTCAAGCCGGCTTTAGGCGTTGGCGTGGATTTCTCAGAAGAGATGCTCCGCGCGGCAAGATTGCACCATCCCCACCTCAGCTTTGTGCACGCCGACGCACATGCACTGGACCTTAGGGAGAAATTTGATGTGATAATCCTTTCCGATTTGGTAAACGATGTATGGGATGTACAGGCCGTCTTGCAACAAGTTGCCCAACTCACTACTTCTCGCACCCGGATCATCATCAATTCTTACAGCCGTTTATGGGAGCCGGTTCTAAAGTTGGCCGAATGGCTAGATTTGGCTAAGCCGACTTTGTATCAAAACTGGCTTACAGTAGAGGACATTGCCGGCCTGCTCAATCTCACCGACTGTGAGATGATCAAAAAGTGGCAGGAAATTCTCTGGCCCATACCAACCCCGCTCGTAGCTGGTTTCGCCAATCGCTGTCTGGTCAAACTCTGGCCGCTCAGACATCTCGCCTTGACTAACTTCATCGTCGCTCGGCCTAAGCCTCGCTCTAACCCGTCCGCCGAACCGCCCTCGGTCTCAGTGATTATTCCAGCGCGCAACGAGGCGGGCAATATTACAGAGATCTTTGCGCGCACGCCGCACATGGGTGAACGGACGGAACTGGTGTTTGTCGAGGGGCATTCAAGAGATAACACTTATGCCGCCGTCGCAACAGCGATTGCTGCTCACCCAGAACGGTGTTGCCAATTGCTGCAGCAAAGCGGGGAGGGTAAAGGCGATGCCGTCCGGCTTGGTTTCACTCGCGCCAGAGGCGAGATGTTGATGATCCTCGATGCCGATTTAACTGTACCACCCGAGGACTTACCGCGCTTCTATGAAGCTCTCTGTTCGGGCGAGGGTGAATTCATCAATGGGGTTCGGCTTGTTTATCCTATGGAGAAACAGGCTATGCGCTTCCTAAATCTATTAGGCAACAAATTTTTTAGCCTCGCATTTTCCTGGCTGTTGGGCCAACCGATCAAAGATACCTTGTGCGGAACAAAGGTTTTGTGGAAACGGGACTACGAGGCCATCGCCGCCAATCGCGCTTACTTTGGCGACTTCGATCCTTTCGGCGATTTCGATCTTATCTTCGGCGCAGTCAAATTAAACTTGAAAGTCACTGACTTGCCGATCCGGTATCGTGAACGCACCTATGGCACCACAAACATTGAGCGTTGGAAGCACGGATGGCTACTGCTGAAAATGGTTCTATTCGCGGCCAAACGTCTTAAATTTGTGTAAGAGTCATGCTTGAAACGTGGTTCGCTCATCCCCTGACCAGAGGTCTGGATATCGACGACCCGCGCACCACGCATCTGCGGCTACAGATCATCCAAGAAAAGAGCTTCTTACGGCAGATTTATCACGAGTGGTATCGAGCGATCAGCGCGACGTTGCCGTCGAGTGAAGCGGCCGTGCTCGAACTGGGATCAGGCGGCGGATTCATGAGCGCTGTTATCCCCCACCTAATTACTTCAGAGCTTTTTTACTGCCCTGGTATTCAAGCGGTGCTAGATGGGTCGCGCTTGCCGTTTGCCGCCAGATCTTTACGCGGTATCGTGATGACCAATGTGTTGCATCATCTCCCGAGACCGCGACTTTTTTTTGCCGAGGCCGCGCGCTGCGTCCGTCCCGGTGGCGTCGTGGCCATGATTGAGCCGTGGGTCAGCTCATGGTCGCGATTCGTCTATGGCCGACTACACCACGAACCTTTCGAGCCTGAGAGCCCGTCGTGGGAACTTCCAGCCGGTGGTCCTCTATCCAGTGCGAATGACGCGCTTCCCTGGATAATTTTTAACAGGGATCGGCTGCAATTTGAGCGGGAGTTTCGTTACTGGCAGATCGAACTGATTAAGCCGATCATGCCTTTTCGCTATCTTGTTTCCGGAGGTATTTCGCTCCGTAGTCTTGTTCCCGGCTGGAGCTTCGGGCTTTGGCGCCACATGGAAAACGCGCTCGGCCGCTGGAACAACCAACTAGCCATGTTTGCGCAGATTGTACTGCGGCGTGTGGATTAGCCTAGAAGGAAGTTGCGGCGCATGAATTTCACTCTTACAAGCAAGGTTAAATCGCTGCTATCTATCTGGTGCCTGTGGCGATGGTCTCTCCCAGTCTCATCTGGATAGCTCTCGATAAATCGGTTTGGATGTGGGACGAGGCCATCTATGGTAAGGGTTCGGTAGAATTATTTTATATGCTGAGTCATTCACCCAAGCGTTGGCTACGGCTGATCTTCAATATACTCCATGAGCAAGCCCTGGAGTATCCTGGCTGGGTCAATTTTTTGTACCGGTGGGTTACTTACTGGGCTCAATCGACACGGCATTGTTGGTATCGATTGTACTGACACAGGCTCTCACACTCCTGCTCATGTGCCGCGCTGCGATTTGTCGGCTCGCAATGAATTAGTTGCCATCACAGGCTGCCTTGTAATTGCCTCCGCTCCATTGTTCGTAGCTATGTCGCATCAATACTTGACCGAACCGCTACAGCTTCTGGCCGTCGGTTGGTTCGTACTCATTATGAGCTTTGCGCCCAAATGGCCCCAACTTCGATCTTAAGTCAATTGCTGTTGGCCACTCCGATGGCCATGCTAGCCAAAGTGAGTTCCCCTCTTTACTGCGCGGGGCCAGCGTTAGTTGCGCTCTGGTATCTTTTCCGGCCTGCGCCATCCTCTGTGAAGAGCGGGCCGGAATAAAAGCTATGTTGTGACGATGTTTGCTGCTGACCTTCTATTAAATTTAGCTGCGATTCGATGGTACTCCAGAAATATTACTCGTGTCATACAGCATGTTTCAGTATCCTCGTCCGGGCCGATCGCAGAAATATACGGTAAAACAGACACGTTTCTTAACACGATAATGTATTGGGTAGGAGCTGTGCGGAATAGTTTTTTCCTGCCGAGTATTTTTCTTCTGAGTAGCGCGCTTTTTGCGTCAGCCGTGAGCCTTCATTTAATTAAAAGACGGCTCGCGCCTAAACACTTCACAATGTGCACTTTGATTGCTTTGTCGCAAATAGTAATCGTTCTAACCGTGTTTTCCTTTAGTACCAACAGAGAATTGAGGTATCTTTTGCCTTTATTGCCATACGTCGGCCTGGTCATCTGTTGGAGCGTTGCCCAAATAGGCGCCCCTATCCTCGCAGGTTTAGCAACGCTTTTATTTTTAGCGCAACTCGCGACCACGTACGGTCAAGCCTTAGGTCTAATGACGCTCGCTACTACAACGCCCGGGTGGTTGCTGGTACCGAATACCATTAGCGGCCAGAAGGAAAGCATAGCTCTCAATGCAATCGTCGCCAAAACTTGCACTGACATGGGTCTCAGCTGTACTTAAACATTATCGGCATCGAGAAACCTTGGCTCAACGACGCCAGCCAATTATCTTGCCGCCAAACATCGCGTTCTCCATAGGCCAATCGGCTGTCGTTATGGGTCCTTCGGCTATGAGGCTGATCCAGACAAAATATGGAATAATATTCTCTCAAACACGCGCTATTACATTACGATGAATCCTAACTCCAATCCGGTTCCGTCAGAAGATGCTCACCTTCAAGCGATAAACCGAAATTATCTCCCGATGCTGCAAAAGGCTCAGAGTAGTGAGCTATTTGAGCTACAACCGCCGTTGCCTGAAGATCGGGCTATATTGATCTTTCATCGAAACGAAATTGACCGGAACTGATATTCAGTCAACGTGTCGGCGAAGTTGAACATACTCAGTTCAGTCCGCCACGGCTCACATAGAGGTGATTCTTTTAAGGCGTTCTTTCATCCGTGTGCCGGCAACGACCGGGTCAAACAGTTTCAGAACGGTGTCCCTGCCTCGTTGACCGCGTTCCGCTGCCGCCTCTCTGTTTTCATATACGAAACGCATCTGTTGCGCAGCCTGGTCGAGGTCTGGATCGGCCCAAAAATAGCTTTTCGGATATGGTCCTTCCTGTTCAATACGGCTAAGTTTGTAATTCACTAGAAAACTATTTTCGGAATTTGTGAAGTCCATATTGCCGGAATATGCAGTGACAACAACTGGTTTCCCGGCTTTCATGGCTTCAGCGATCGGAAAACCGAACCCTTCCGATCGATGGAGAGACACGTAACAATCGCAAAAGTGCACCAGAGCGTCGACTTCTTCACGAGTATAGACCGCGTCAGTTATGGTAATGTTTGTTTGCCCGCCCGCCGCTACACGGAGCGACGCAAAGTCATGCGAATGCTGGTTTCCGTGTACAGACTTTAAATAGAGGAAGACATCTTCCGTTCTGTGGAAGGCGCGTTTGAATGCTTCAATAAGCCCTAACGGATTCTTTCTGTCGATAGCACTGTCAAAGTCAAAAATGAACAAAAAAACAAATTTGTCATCGGGAATATGAAAATGTGAACGATTAAGGCGGAGGCCAATTGGAACTTGAGGAGCAAGCGCAAGAGGCATTTTGATAACCGGGATCGGAGAGACTCGTGAGAGGGAATCTTGGATGAAGTTCGAGCTTGCCCAAAGCTCATTAAAGTAATCAAAATTGGAATACCACTCTTCTGGAAACTTAGACAACTCCCAAAACCAGCAGCCGATATTGTATCGACCTGCAAAGTACATATGGCCTTTTTCCATTGCGAATGTCGGAACAATGTCAAAGTTCAGATGAATCAAATTCACCGCGTGCGGATTGTCTTGATCGAATGCCTGAACCTCGGATTCCAAATTAACCGAATCGGGATCTACAAAGTTGTTCACGACGTAAGGAACCGAGGCCGCTTTGAGAGCCCGGACAGATGATCGCACTGCTTCGCCGAGACCTTTCTCGGAGCCGAAGTTTCCGGCAACGTTCACACCAAAAGGCCTTTTTCTATCAGGCCAAGGATAAGCAATGCGGTGCGGTACTTTGTCAGTCTTTACCAATGAACTAGGAAGACCGTGGAGCAATCTGGAACGCCCTCGTTTGAGACCTGTCCAGATGTAAACGTTGCGGCCTAATATTTTCTTTAATGAGGGCTTCAAGAAGTTCTCGAGTGGTTTAAAGAAATTGACGTAGAACCAAACTAACATGCGCTCTGCTCGCAATAATTTGTCACTTAACCGCAACGCTTGGAGAAAACTCCGACGCGAACAGGCATAAAACCGCACTATACCACGCGCGCGACCGCCAACACATTCCAAGTTTTCTCATCGGCATCGCGCTGGAATTCGGGAAAAGCGGCGAGACGAACAGGGGTAAAGCCAGTGGATTCCAAAAATAATTCGAGCTCCAGCGGGAAAAAATAACGAACCGTGTGTTCTTCCTCCGTCTCGCTCAGCAGCCGCTCGGCAGCGAATTTCCACACGTGAAAACGGACGGTGCAAGTGTGGCCGCGGGTGTCGAGTTCGCTCGACGATACCCGCAAGATTTTTCCATCCGATGTCGGAATGATTTTTACGCGCTCGGAGGGGCGTTGGAAAAGCACCGCCGGGCCATACCACACGTCGAATAAAAGAAGTCCTCCCGAACGCAAGTGTCGCCGGGCAGTGCGTAGAGTCGCCATCACGTCGGCGTTCTCCAATTGATAGCCGAGCACCGCAAACATCAGCAACGCGGCATCGAATTGCCGCCCAAGATCCAGGCTCTGGATATCCGCCTGATAGAAAGCATCGCGCTCAGGGGGAGAAGATCGGGCAGCTTTCTTGCGGGCCTGCGCCAACATGGACGCCGATCGGTCAACCCCAATTACTTCAAACCCTCGCGCCGAAAGCGGAATCGCATGGTTTCCGGTTCCACAACCGAGATCCAGAATGCTGCTGATGTTCCCGTCGCCGTAAGTACGAAGCAACCGCTCGATCAGGTCGCAC
The DNA here is from genome assembly GCA_005879255.1 of Deltaproteobacteria bacterium. Next base: position 22,909 of record VBKY01000013.1, on the reverse strand, counting down.
TCGGCTTCATAGTCTTTCTCCTGGTAGAGCGCGTCGTAACAATCAGCGTAAATGGATCCGAACGGCTCACTCACGAAAGCACCTCGTGAACCGCTTCGGATACGCGCGTCAACTGCTCCTCAGTTAAAGCCAGACCGGAAGGAAGATAGAGGCCGCGGCGTGCAAGGCGTTCAGCTACGGGATAGCTCTCTTCGACGAATAACCCGCGCTTATGTAAGACAGGCTGTTCATGCATTCCTAAAAAGAAGGGACGGGTTTCGATTTCCCGCTGCCATAAGCGTTGCGCGAATTGGCTCGCATCCATGCCGATTTTTTCGGAAAGGACCACGCCGTACATCCAATAAACGCTTCGGGCCCAGGGCTCTTCCGGCGGCAATTCTAAACCGTCAATGTCTTTCAATAAGCGATTATAGGTTTGTCCCATCCAGCGCTTCCTAGCGACAATTTCATCAATTTTTTCTAGCTGTGCCACTCCAAGCGCTGCTTGCAAATTCGTCAGTCGGAAATTGAAACCTAATTCTTCGTGATAGAAGCGACGATTTGGTTGAAAACAGAGATTGCGGAGCGAACGAGCCTTTTCTGCCAGTCCCGAGTCGTTCGTCAGCACCATCCCTCCTTCGCCCGTGCTAACGAGCTTGTTGGCGTAGAAGCTGAAACAGCTCAGAGTTCCGAAGCTGCCGCAACGCCGCCAAACGGAATTCGTCGCGTTCCGTTCCGAAAGGAACTCGGCGCCGTGCGCTTCCGCCGCGTCTTCGACGATGGCCAAGCCGTGCTTCTCTGCCAAAAGTTCCAGTGGGTTCATGTCAACGGGATGGCCATAAATATGCACCGGCATAATTGCACGCGTTTTCTGACTGATTTTGTTTTTCACTTGCTCGACGTCCATGCACCAAGTCCGTGGATCGGAATCGACAAGAACTGGCACACCGCCGTTGTAGATCACCGCGAGAGCGCATGAAATAATCGTAAACGTCGGCAGGATCACCTCATCGCCAGGCTTGAGTCCGATGCAGGCGAAAGCCAGCTGCAGTGCGGCCGTGCCATTGCTCACTGCGATCCCATAACGCCTTCCACAATAATCGGCCCAGCGCTGTTCGAAATCCTCGATGAACTTGCCGGCCGAAGAAATCCAACCCGAGCGCAGACACTCTAGCACGAGCTCTTCTTCACGCTTTCCCAGCAGTGGCTCGTTGACCGGTATCATAACTTTCTATTTCTCTCCGCGGCTCAGCGCCTCCGCGGTTAACCATAGGAAAGCCTGACGTGCCAAAATTTCAAATATCTCTGACGGTAATTCATTCAACCACCGCCTCTGGCTAATTCCATTAGACGATCACAGAACTTATTCATTCCATCTACAGGATTCAGCCGTTCATCGTAAAACCGTTTCGATTCTAGGCTGTAGTTGTCATAGTCCCGGCTCATTTCTTCGAGCAAGTTTCCCGTCTCAGAGAGCCGGCGGTATATTTTTCCGCACGCGTAGCGGGAGAATTCACGCTCAAAGACGGGCAGTGGCCGAGCCAGCATAGGGAGCCCGCACAAAGCATAGTAGGAAATTTTTCCGGATGCGAAGCCAAGATGATATAAATTCTTTCCTGTCCACAATTCTCCCGGAACCGGTTTGTACGGCGCCAGCCCAAAATCAGCAGAACTTACGAGAGCGCACATATCTTTCCTACCGACCGGTTCCTTTGAGACGAAAACTTTTCCTGTCTCAGTTAGCCTCTTTAGATAACGTTCCAGTGTGCGTTGAACTTTCGAGCGATTGTGTATTACGAGACAATAGTCATCGGGCCAGTACGACACCATTTCGGCCAGCTCGTCTCGCGAGGACCAGCTCTGAAGGTTCCCACAGTATAGGACAATTTGCTTATTTGGAGGAATTCTCAAAGTCCTTCGCAAAAAATCTGATCGCACAATTTCCTGGGGAGGTGGCGCGACGGGCACCACCGAAACTCGATCATAAGGAAAAGAGGTTTCGCGACAAAAGGCTTCAGCTCGCTCATGATCCTGAATCAATACCAACGAGGTCCGTTCGCAGGCGGCTCTCTCCGCGCAGTATAGTAAGTCTTGGTCGATGCCGCCGTCCACATCTTCGCCAAAAAGAATCTCAAATGATATATAAACCAGCGGCTTTTTAGCCCATTGATTAAAATTATCTGCCAGACGAATGCCGTGCGGATCGACGCCGATAATCACAGAATATTGCTTGGTCCGGCGAAATTTAAAAACAGCGGGATCAAAACAAATTGGATAGTTGGAATTTCGCCCTGTACGCAGGAATCTCCTCGCGATCCGTAGGGGCAGGCGTTTCAGTGACCCGGAGGCGAAGAAGAAGTCAAAAGGCAAGAATTCCACTCGAATCGTATTTCCAAAGGATTCTGGAGTTAGAAACGATTCGGGGGTTGCAAACGCTTCACGTTCACCAGTTAAAACATCGACCGATACTTTGCGCTTCGCGAGTGACTCCAGCAGGAAAGTCATGGTTGGATTGGTATCGAGGCTGGAATATGGGTAGATGATCAATATGCGTGGACGTGAATTGGTCATGGATCGGGATGCGTCCTCGATAAATCGATGGTGTCAGCCAATAGCGCCGTGAGGGCTTTGTTACTGGATGCGTTAGCCGTGTAGGATTTTAGAACCGTTCTTTCTCGTCGAGGCCCGTGTAAGGACCTTGTTTAATTTCCACAAAGACAGTGTCTTCCAACATCCGGAAGCCATGGCCTCCGTCCACCAGCAACAAAATGTCACCTTCCCGCAGTTCCCGCGTCGCAACGGTTTCCTTCACGTTATTGTAAATATCGACCTCGCAACGTCCTTTTTTGATGAGCAGTACCTCTGAAGTCCCTTTGATGCTGCGCTCCAGTGAGCGGTGAAGGTGCGGTTTCACCTCGCCGCCCGCGGGGTAAACGACAAATCCCAACTGGTGTGTGAATTCCGGCGGGGTGAGAAAGGTTGTCGCGATCGGAGTTAACTCGCGCCGAATAATGTACGACAGCGGGCGGCCCATCCAGACTATCTCCTCGACAAAATCCATTTATTCCTCCGTTACCTTAGCCATGTTGGGGTGTGTCGGAGCGCTTTTCCATGGGGCGCAGATCATTTAGCCAGTCTTTTTTTAGCACAAAATTCTGAAACTTTTTGTTAAGCGTGACTTTGAGCATGTACTTCAGTTGGGCTTGGGTCCTGGCACTTTCCAGTTGGATGTCCAGCGACTGGACATCTGTACGGTTTTTAACCAGCATCCCGGCTACCCACGGTCGGCAGTTTCTCAATATCAATTCACTGACGCGTCTGAGCATCGAGCGAGTGTTCGGCAGCATGCGATGAAAATCCGAATAGAGATCACAAACTCCCTGATTTGCCATGCGGAGGCGAAGATATTGGACGGTCATCCGTTCGGGGGGAATGTGGTGATACACCAATGCCTCCGGCACATACCCTATAAGCATTTTGTGTTTCCACAGCTTGTAAACTAGACCGGTTTCGCCATCACCGAGCCATACATCGCCAAAGGCTTCTGGGTTAAAGCCGCCCATCTCTAACAATACGTTCGCTCGAATGGCCATGTTGACACCAAAAAATATACCGTCCGGATTCAAACGAAATTCGTTGTAGGGCTCCATCAAGCTAAACAGCCCAAATGTTTTCCCCTCGCCCATAAATTCAACTAGCCATTTAGGCGGCGGAGCCTCCCATGAGGCTCGAACTGGCCCACCGGCAGCGACCATTTCTGGGTGGGCGTCAAAAGCCCCGGCATAGGCGCGCAGCCAACCCGGAGCGAATGTGGCGTCATCATCGGTAAAGATCAGGATATCTCCTTTGGCCACCCAGACTCCGGCATGGCGAGCGTTGTGCAGCCCAAGCCGCTCCTCTCGAATGTAATTGATGTTATATTTCGGCTTCCTTTCCTGCGCGTCTTGCACCACCGCCGGCGTGGCATCGGTGCTGCCGTTATCTACGACGATGATTTCGTAGTCGGCCGGCGAATGATCCACATTCATAGCGCTATCCAAAGCTCGCTTTAACACGACGGCTCGATTATAGGTGGGAATGATCAAGGAGATCATTGATTCTTTCGGGTTATCGCTCAAAGAATACACGTATTAGACGCTTTGCAGCAACGGGCACAAGACCCAGAGCTAAAAAATGCACGTCCATCTGTTCGGCCTCTAAGGGCGGACCTGTTTCACCACGAATGCGGCGGCAGCAAACGAATTTTCTGCTGAGACTTATACGCGGATTGTGGTATAGGACTGCATAGACATCTTATTATGTCGCCGAGATTAAATCCGACTGACGATTGGGCCGTTATGCGGCCGTGGCAAGATGTCTTCAGAGACTACCTGGTTGAAAAACGATATTAGGGAGTTGAACTAGGGAACTCATGGCGCAGTCTAGTGAAGTTCCCACGAAAAGAATCGTTATCAATACGATCCCGCTTCAGGGTTCTCTTACCGGGGTTGGGCACTACATAAGCCAGTTAACACGGTACTTTAATTTGTTGGATGATCATAACGAATACACGTACTACTACGGGTTTTTCAGCAAAAATCTGGTAGGCTCCGACCACCCGATCCAGCGGTTAAGAAATCAGCTGCCCAAAACTCCATGGTTTAGAAACGCGGTAAGGCAAAGTGTATTCGCTCTTTCCGGACTTTTTCATTCGGAGTTTGACCTTTACTTCGAGCCTAACTTCATCCCTGTAAAGATCAGCGCTAAAAAAATTGTCACTACCGTGCATGACTTTTCATTCCGACTCTTTCCCGAGACGCATCCGAAAGACAGAGTCCAGTATTTTGAAAAAAACTTTTCTAAAAACATCCGACGCTCCGACCGAATTATCACCGACTCTGTTTACATTAAGAGCGAAGCTACGGGATTACTCGGCCTGCCCGACGAGATGATTACGCCGGTCCATCTTGGCGTCGATCATGACGTATTTAAAACTTATCCAAGGGAGGCACTGGAATCGTGCACGCGCGAGTTGGGCCTGCCTGAAAAGTTCATTCTCTTCGTGGGAACGAGAGAGCCCAGAAAGAACCTCGATGCGCTTGTTCGCGCGTACGCGGAATTGCCGCAACAGATTCGCAGCGAATTCGGTCTGGTACTGGTCGGGCCGCGCGGGTGGGGTGAGGGCGACCGATCGGTTGGAGAGCAACTCGGCAGCCATATAACTATCGTGGATTACGTGGAGACTTATAGGCTTGCGCAGATCTACAATCTGGCGAGCGTCCTTGTTTATCCGTCCCTTTACGAGGGCTTTGGACTTCCGCCGCTCGAGGCGATGGCCTGCGGTTGTCCCGTGATCGCATCTCGCGCGGCCTCTTTGCCGGAGGTTTGCGGTGACGCGGCTTGTTACGTCGACCCCAAAGATGTTCAGAGCATTGCTGAAGGGATGGATCGGGTTTTAAAACATGAAGAATTACGGTGGTCCTTGATCCAGAAGGGTACGGAGAGGGCTAAACTTTTTAACTGGGAAAAAACGGCACAGGAAACCCTCAAAGTATTTGACGAAGTCCTAAGGCCAGCCAATTAGCCCGGATATTCACGCTTCAATAGTCGGAGGGAGAGCCCGACCGGTCGGACACGATGGGCTTGTCCTTAATAATATTTTGGTTGGGAAACTCGGTAACTGTGACAGGCCAAGAAATACAATGATCATACGTCGACTTATAGTGGGCACGATGCCTTTCGTTCTCGGCGGGCTCTTGGGCTGCGGCGATACGGGAGCGAAGCAGCTGCCGGAATCCGGTTTTCAGGTGGCTTTCGAGTCCCACAATGTCGCCTCGGATATGAAGAGCGGCAAAACCGTTTCCGCGGATATCACGGTCAAAAACGTCAGTCCCGTGACTTGGCCTAGCAAGCCCGACAATCAAGATCGCTATGCCGTACACCTTTCCTACCACTGGTTGAATCGAAAAGGGGCGACGGTTGTTTTTGACGGTCTGCGCACGCCCTTGCCCCGAGACCTGAAGCCGGGTGAGTCGGTGAATCTGAAAGCGACTATTCAAGCTCCCGCAGAACCTGGACGGCACACACTGGAGGTGACATTGGTTCAGGAACATTCGGCGTGGTTTCCCGAGAAAAAAGGTGCCAAGCTCGTGCTCCCGGTAACCGTGTCCGAAGGCAGTGAAGTTACTGCGGACGCTGCCGCTGCTACTCAACGTTCCGAAAAAACCGAGAAATCTGAGACACAATCTGCGAGCGCTGGAAAAGCGCCTTTGAAGAAAGACGTAGCAGGTCAGACAGCAGCAAGAACGAATAAACCCGCCGGCTCCGTCGACGGCGGTAGCGCTCCGTGGTCGGTTCAATTGGGCTCTTACGCGGAGAAAAAAGTTGCCGCGAGCTTGGTCAAGAAACTAAAAGATAAAGGTTACGACGCTTACGTAACGGCAACTAATGTTAAGGGAAAAGAATTGCACCGAGTCCGCGTCGGTCGTTTCGAGCAGCGAGCGGAGGCCGAGAAGCTCCGAGTAACCCTAAGAACCGCCGAAAAGCTGGAACGAGCCGTCGTCACCAGCCGTTAATTCCCTGGGATGAACTCGCTCACGTGGAAAATGGTTGAAACGATTTTGATTCGTTTCGCACAGACGGAAAGGACCTCATCATTTAGTCGGATAGAACATATAGCGAAAATGTATGCGGAGTCTCCGCTTTGTGCAGAACGATAGGATCGATGTTCGATAATCCGGTTCGGAGCACCGAGCGATGACCTTCAGGATTGGCACGCATCAACTCGCCGAGTTGCAGCAAAACGGAAGGCGACAAAGTAGGGTTATCGTGGCGAGCCAGTGGCCGTTACGGATCAGCTTTGATGGTCCGTGAAATGCGCTCCGGTTTTAACTCATGGATGTCGCTCGATGAAGATTGCCCTCGTTCATGATTGGCTCCTTGGGATGAGGGGTGGAGAAAAATGTCTCGAGGTTTTCTGCGAACTTTTTCCTGAGGCCGACCTTTATACCTTGATTTATGCTCCCGACGGAGTCTCTTCAATCATTCGGCGGATGAAAATTCATACTTCGTGGGTGAACCGAATGCCGTGGGTCGGACGGACGTATCGTTATTATCTGCCTTTGTTCCCTCGTACGATCGAAAGGTTTGATCTAAGAGACTATGATCTTGTGCTGTCTAGCAGCCATTGCGTTGCCAAGGGCGTTCATGCCCATAAAGCGCTTCACATTGCATATATTTATGCACCCATGCGTTACGTCTGGGACCTGCACGGCGCTTATTTCGGATCGGATAGCTCCAGGTTGGCTCGAATCGGCATGGCGACGTTTCGCCGTTATCTTCAAAACTGGGACGTTCGCTCTTCACAAACTATTGACTATCTGGTCGCGGATTCGCAAAATATCGCGGCAAAAATCCACAAGTTGTACGGTCGGGAAGCGGCTGTTATCTATCCGCCTGTTGATACGCAGCGATTCTTTATTCGGGACCGGCCAGACTCCTACTATTTAGTGGTTTCCTCTTTGGTGCCTTACAAGAGAATCGATATTGCGATACAAGCATTCAATGCGCTAAAACTACCTCTTAAGATTGCCGGCGATGGTCCGCTGAGAAAAGCTCTGGAGAAGACCGCAGCGTCAAATATTGAATTTCTCGGCTGGGTGGATGATGCACGTTTAGCGGAACTTTATGCCAATTGCCGGGCGCTGTTATTTCCAGGAGAGGAGGATTTTGGCATCGTGTCTTTGGAAGCTCAGGCGAGCGGCAGGCCAGTGATTGGCTACGGAAAGGGTGGATTGCTTGAAACGGTTATCGGTTTCGATCGTGCCGCATCGCAACAGTACCCGACAGGGCTTTTTTTTTTGGAACAGCGAGCGGAAAGTCTGATTGCCGCGGTTGAGCTTTACCAGAAAAGCCAGAGCGAATTTGTCCCCGATCAGATTCGACAACACGCTTTGAAGTTTTCACGCGAAAGATTCAAGCGGGAAATGGCCGAGTATATTGACGTTTGCGTGAATCAGTTTCGTCGGAATCGCTAAGCCATGCTTAAAAAGCACAATGAGTTTTTCAAAGGGCTACTGCTGACGAGCGACTTGTGCTTCGTGAGCTTTGCTTGGTGGCTGGCCTATACGGCGCGATTTCATACTGGTCTTTTTGATACGTCAGAACCGTTTATTGCTCGACATTACGTCATTGCATGGCTGATCATTCTTGGCGTATGGGCGGTCGTCTTTGAATGGGCCGATTTTTATCGCCCGCGCCGGCTCTCGACGCATCACCGTGAGACCTTGGAGCTCATCAAGTGCTCCGCGATCGCGCTGCTGATTTTTTTGGCGGTCCTATTTATTATTCACGAGGTAGTTCTATCGCGGATCGTCGTCGTGGTGTTTTGGTGCTCGAGTTTGTTCTTGGTGAGCCTGAGTCATCATGTCTTCCGTGAAGGACTCCGATTAGCGCGCCGCCGCGGCTACAATTTACGACATGTGTTGATTATCGGCACGCCAACTTTGGCCGGCTCGCTCGCAAATAGATTGAAATCCTATAAACGTCTGGGACTGAGAATTGTCGGATTTTATTTAACTGAAGGCGAAGTTCCTCCTAGCTTGACGGATGAGGTCACTAGGATCGCTGGCGAAGAAGAACTCGCCACGCTCATCCGCGGCGGCACCATTGACCAAGTCTTCGTCGCATTGCCGCTCGAACAGGCGGCGAAGTTGCGGCAAATTCAAGAATGGCTCGGCGACGAGCCCGTAACCATACACTTCGTGCCCGACTTGGGAGAAATGGCGACGCTACGTGGCAGTGTCGAGGAATTCGATGGGCTTCAAATCATTAGTCTGCAGTCGTCTCCGCATGCTGGTTGGAACGCGTTTTTGAAACGAGGTGTCGATTTGTCCTTGGGCGCGCTAGCTCTGGTCATTTTCGCGCCCGTCATGTTACTCATTACCATCGCGATTAAGTGCTCATCAGGCGGGCCGATATTTTACCGACAGGAGCGCATGGGCCTGGACGGTCGTCGATTTGTCATGCTTAAGTTTCGCAGCATGGTCGAGGATGCCGAGCAATCCACCGGTCCGGTTTGGGCGGCGGAAGACGACCCGCGGGTCACTCCTGTTGGACGCTGGCTAAGGCAGACTAACTTGGATGAACTGCCCCAATTGATCAATGTGCTGCGCGGTGAGATGAGTCTCGTGGGTCCGCGTCCGGAAAGACCTCCTTTGATCAATGAATTTCGCAAATCGATTCCCAAATACATGCTGCGCCACAAGGTAAAAGCGGGCATGACGGGGTGGGCGCAGATCCATGGGTGGCGCGGCAATACGTCGTTAGCAAGTCGCATCGAGTACGATCTCGACTATATTGAGAACTGGTCGTTGTGGCGCGATATAAAAATTCTCGCGCGGACTTTGTTCGCCGGCTTCCGCAATAATCGAGCGAGTCACTCGTAGGGCGAATCGCTTATAGCTTGGCCTATCTGCTGTCTTCGACTGTTATTTTAACCGGACATCCTCGGCGCCTCGGACATGCAAAAATTCGCACTATGGTGGGAGCGAGGGTTAATCGCGGCGCTTGCACTATCCGTTGCCTTGCTCGGCGTCGGCAGAGTGGAATTCATCGTTCCCGGCGGCGGCACCATCAGCGCTTGGAGCATCTCACGGACGACGTTTTTTTTCTGGCTGGTGCTGAAATTAGTATTACTAGTTCGCAGTGGTTGGGCCGTTACCGGATTATCCAGGTTGCGTTCTCTCGCGCCGCTTTTTTTATTTTTCACGCTTGTCACCTTGTCTCTGCTGCCGGATTTTCATCAGGCGGGAGATTATCGATATTTTTTCTTTGGCTGCGCCCACGCCGTCATGCTGGTCGATCTTTTTTCATCCGGTCCACAAAGACGATGGCTACCTTTGCTGCTGGGGTTAGTGCCGCTGGTCCTGGTCGCGCGCGGCTTCCTGCGTGATCCTTTAATTCTCAACTTCGATCTTTCGCACCGTTTTGCGTTTCCCTTGGATTCCTGGAATACCGCGGGTTATGTCTTGGCGATGAGTATTCCGTTGTGCCTATTGGTTACGATCGTCAATGCGGGTTGGTGGCGCGCTCTGGGTTTACTCTCATGTGCCGGTCAGATGCTGGCACTCATTTTGACCTTTTCTCGCGGCGCTTGGCTGGGTTGGGGGGCGTCGATGGTTTATCTGGCGGTGACGACAAAAAAATGGAAATATATAGCCGTTATCAGCGCGCTAACAACGACATGCGTGCTGGTTGCGCCGTCGCTACGAAGTCGCCTTCTCACGATTAGTCAGCCGCTGAGCGATCAATCCATTAGCGAGCGGGTCCAACTATTGAAAAGCTCGTTACAGCTGGGCCTGGAAAATCCTGTGCTGGGCGTGGGTTATGGTCGTGGCCGCTTGAAGGAATCGCTTCGGAGTCGTCTCGAAGGTACTGTGCTCGAGGACAGCCCAATTTGGCATACGCATAACGTTTATGTTGAACTGTTTGCGGAAACTGGTCTTTTGGGATTGCTTTCGTTTCTTTGGTTGATCGGTCAAACTCTGCTCCGTGTGTCGCAAGCTGCAATTAGGTGCGATGGGGCTGAACGGCTTGCGGGATTTGCGGTTTCCGCGTCATGGATTGCTGCGATTGTCGCAGGGGTTGGGGACATTCCCTTCTACCATCATGAAACCCGAATCCTTTTTTTTAGTCTTTTTGCTCTGGCTTACATTTATTCTTCCAGGCCAGAGAGAGTAGCATCTAATGCCAACGGTTCATGAGTACCCATTGTTCATAGAGTCGGCAGATCACGCAGAAGCTTCCGGTCTGCTTGCGGTTAGGGCAGAATGGCCTCTGATAACCCCTCGGTTCGGGTTATAGTTTTTATTCCCTGACTCAATAGAATTTGCTATCATGGTTCCGATCATGCAAACCGATTTGATTGATAAGGGACAAATAGTCGAAAAACCCTGGGGTTATGAAATCATCTGGGCTCATACCGAGCGCTATGTCGGGAAGATTCTACACATCAAAAAAGGCGAGTCGTTGAGTTACCAGTATCACGTGGTGAAGGATGAGACGATTCGCCTGTTGTCTGGCGTGCTCGAAATGGACATCGAAACCGGCGGCGAGCGGCAGAAACTTCGGTTTGTGCCGGGCGAATGTTTGCACATTGTTCCCGGGATGAAGCATCGCATGACCGCGATCGATGATTGCGACGTCTTGGAAGTATCAACGCCCGAGCTCGACGATGTGGTCAGGTTGGAGGACCGTTACGGTAGAGCCGGTTCCGGCTCAGCCAAATAGCTCGAGGGAAAAAAGCCATGGACGCTCCTCAAGTAAGTCTTTCCGAACGGCTGATCCAACGCCGGCTCATCTCCAGCGAAGAACTCGAGCGGGTGATGAAGCTCAAGGAGGAGCAGCAGACCCCCCTGACTCGGCTCGTCGTCGAACTGGGGTTTCTCTCGGAAGAAGATTTGTTGCCAGTATTGCGGGATCACTTCGATATTCCGATGATGTCCCTTAAGGACGTCGCCAATACGCCTTTGCCGATCGAGTTCCCGCCCGGAATCGGTGATTTCTTCAAACTGGCTCGCATGGTGCCGGTGCAAATCGACGGGCGTGAGCTGTTGGTGGCGACGACCGATCCCCTGGATCTGTCGCGCCTGCATGCGCTCGAGCTCGCCGTCGGTCTGCGCGTGAAACCGGTTCTGGCGCGAGAGAAAGAAATCGCCGCGCGCATCGAAGCTTTGTACAGCAGCAACTATGCAAAGAACAATCAAGAGGCGGCGCAACCGATAGAAGGGATCGGCGACGAGGAAGACGTCGCCCACTTGCGCGACATGGCGTCCGAGGTGCCGGTTATCCGGCTTGTCAACCAGATGCTCGTGCGCGCGCTCGAAAGCCGCGCCTCCGACGTTCACATCGAGCCCTTCGAGAATCAGCTCAAGGTGCGCTACCGCATCGACGGCATCCTCCACGAGATCGACTCGCCGCCGCGCCAACTGAAAGCGGCGATCATTTCGCGTCTTAAAATTCTTGCGCAATTAAACATCGCGGAGCGCCGCTTGCCGCAGGACGGACGCATCAAGACGCGGCTCGGCGGCAAGGACGTCGATCTGCGTATCGCCACCGTTCCGACGTTGTACGGCGAGAGCGTCGTGATCCGGCTCTTGGAGCGTGGCCAGATTTTCACCCAGCTCGATACCATGGGCTTTCCTGCCGCCCCGCTGGCGCGATTCAATGAGATGATTCTAAAGCCCCATGGCATGATCCTGGTCACCGGGCCGACCGGTAGCGGCAAGACGACCACGCTTTACGGTGCGCTGCAGAAAATCAACGATCCGGGTAAGAAGATTATTACCATCGAAGATCCGGTGGAATATCAGCTTGGCGGCGTCAATCAGATTCACGTCAAACCGCAGATTGGGCTGACTTTCGCGAACGGACTGCGCTCGATCGTGCGACAGGACCCCGACGTCATCATGGTCGGCGAGATCCGTGACGCCGAGACCGCCGAGATCGCCGTACAGGCGGCGCTGACCGGCCATTTGGTTTTTTCGACCTTGCACACCAACGACGCTGCTGGCGCGATCTCGCGCCTGTTGGAAATGGGCGTGCAAGACTATCTGCTTTCGTCCTCGCTGTTGGGCGTATTAGCGCAAAGACTCGTGCGCCGGCTTTGCCCGACCTGTCGCAAGGAGGTCCCGTTTGCCGGCGTGGAGGGTATGCCGGCAGAGCTGGAGTTTCAAAATGGCAACACTTTCATGACTGTGTGGGAGGCCGTCGGTTGCGCCGCCTGCAGCAGCACGGGCTATTTGGGCCGGGTCGGCATCTTCGAACTACTGCCGGTGACTTCAGAGATCTGCAAGGTTATCGTCCAGCGCGCCGATGCCGGCGCGATTCGCAATCTGGCTATGCAGCAGGGTATGCACCTACTCAGAGACGACGGTTGGGACAAGGTGCGCCAGGGTGTTACAACGCTCGCCGAAGTATTACGAGTGACTAGAGAAGAGGCATAGATACCTTTGTTCAAAGGTTCAAGGTTCAAAAGTTCAAGGTTGGATGGCATCCGGGGCATTTTTACCTTGAACCCTTGAACGATTGAACCTTGAACGGCTGTTTTTTGTCTAAGCAATCATGGCATTTTTTCAGTATCGCGCCGCGGATCATGCGGGCAAGGTGGTCGAAGGTGTTATGGAAGCCGACGCCGAGCAAAGCGTGATCTTGCGTCTGCGCGAGATGGGTTGCGTGCCCTTGCGCATCGCTCTACCCAGCGCGCGCGCCGTCGGCGCGGCGCGCCAGCAGCTACCGCTTTTTTCCAAGCGCAAAGTCAACCAACAACAGCTCCTCCAATTCACCCGCGAGCTAGCAACCCTGCTCGCGGCAGGATTGCCGCTCGACCGCAGCCTGTCAATTCTCGGCGGCTTGGTCGAAGGCGGCGAGCTGAGCAAAGTTGTGCAGTCTCTGGTCGAAGCCGTGCGCGCGGGCAAATCCCTCGCCGTTTCCATGGGCGAGCATCCCGACGTGTTTCCCAGGATCTATGTGAATATGATCCGCGCCGGTGAGGCCGGCGGTATCATGGAAGGCGTGCTGCGATATCTCGCCGAGTATCAGGAGAGCACCCTTGCGCTCAAAGAAGACATCAAATCCGCGTTGATCTATCCAGCCATATTGGCCAGTGCCGCCGGGATTTCTTTAATGGTTTTGTTCGTCTTTGTCATCCCGAAGTTTGCCGCAATTTTTCGAGATAATAGCAAGGCTCTCCCCTGGATCACCAAGGTCGTCATCGGGTTTAGCCAGTTTTTGGCGGAGTACGGATGGGTCACATTGGTGGTCATTCTCGCCGCCGTAGCCGGCGGAATCTTTTACGTAAGGAGCCCCGAGGGAAGGGCTGAATGGGACCGGCTGTCTCTGCGCGCGCCGTTGTTCAGCGACTTGGTGAGGAAGTTCGAAACCGCGCGTTTTTCCCGCACACTGGCCGCACTGTTGAAGGGCGGTGTGCCCATGCTCGAAGCGTTGAGTACCGTTCAGGCTGTGCTAAGCAATCGTTTGCTATCGAGAGCGATCGGCCAAGTTCAAGTGCGTGTGCGCGAAGGCAAAGGCATGGCGCGACCGCTGAGCGAAAGCGGACTCTTCCCGCCGCTGGCGTTGAACATGATTGCGGTGGGGGAGGAAACGGGTAAACTGGATGGAATGCTTTCGGAAGTTGCGAACTATTACGATCAAGAGGTCAAACGAACGACAAAACGATTGACTGCATTACTAGAGCCGGTATTGATCTTGGGGATGGGATTGATAATCGGGATTATCGTCATTTCCATGTTGCTGGCGATCTTTAGTATCAATGACTTACCTTTCTAAGAAACTTATAAAAAACGAAAAGGGCTTCACACTTGTCGAGATGATCGTCGTCGTGATCATCATTGGCTTGCTCGCCGGAATAGTGCTGCCGCAGTATATCAAACAAGGCGAGAAAGCCACTGCCAAATCGGCCAAAATCCAAATAGAGAGTTTCGGCGTGGCGCTGGATACTTTTCGTCTTGACGTCGGGCGTTATCCGAACACGCAGGAAGGGCTCCAGGCCCTGACACAGAAGCCCGGCGGAGTTGATCGTTGGGATGGGCCGTACTTAAAGAAAGAAGTTCCGCTCGATCCATGGGGCAAGCCGTATGTTTATAAGAGCCCCGGCGATCATGGCGCGTACGATATTATTTCCTACGGCGCAGATGGCGTTCCCGGCGGCGAGGACACCAATCGTGATGTTACCAGTTGGGAAAAATAACCGCGGCTTTACGCTGATCGAACTGGTGTTGGTGCTGCTCCTCCTGGGTGTCAGCTTGGCGATCGTTGTGCCCAACATCGAAAAAGGACTAAACGATCGCGAGGTGCGCATTTCTGCTCTGGCATTGGCGGCGGTGGGGCGCGATCTGAGAAGCCGGGCCTTGTTTGAAGGCGTCCCGCAAGAGCTCGCGCTGAATCTGCCGCAAAACAGTTATCTGGTCGCGCAGTCTAGAGAGGTCCACTTGCCGACGGAAGTAAAGTTCGTGTCGGTTGACGGCGGCGAGGCGGTGGACCGCGATATCAAGCGATTCTACTTTTTCCCCAACGGCAGCAGCTTAGGCGGCGCCATTGTCCTCGCCGGCGAAAAGTCCGTCTCCTACCTTATTCGCATGGAACCGCTCACCGGCAGGATCGAAGTGACGCGCGGCGATAAATCATGAGAGGTCAGCGACTTTCAACTAGCGGCTTTACCCTGCTCGAAGTTCTCGTCGCTTTGACCATCGTCGGACTGGGAGTCGTCACGCTTTTACAAATTTTCTCTCTGGGTTTGCGGCTCGGCGCGCGCAGCACGACGAGTACAGAGGCGGTCACTTACGGCGCCCGGGTCATGGATGAGCTGCTGGCACGAAAGAAGCTTTCGGAGGGCTCCGACAGCGGCACACTCGGCACCGCCGGTAGGTGGAAAAGCCAGGTTCAAACGGTGCGGGATGCATCGCCGTCGCTCAATCTATCCAGCAACTGGGAACTCAAAGAAGTCGCTTTAGAGATGACCGTGTCGGAGGGGGAACGAGAGCGGCGCGTTGATTTCAAAACCTTCCGTCTGACGAAAAAAGCCAACTGATGAATCCCGAAGTATCACCGCGCAACGTGAATGGACGAAGGACGTGCGAGAAAGCGACGCGTGCCTCCGCCGGAGCGGCCGGGTTCACGCTGATCGAAGTTGTTCTGGCGCTGACGATCTTCGCTCTGATAGGGGGAATCCTTTACGGTGCCTTCTCCCTCAGCCATAATGCCGTGGAAAAGTCACAGGTAAATTCGACGCGCAATCAAAAACAACGATCGATCGCCGACTTGCTCGGAAGCTATGTCCGATCGACGTTTCCTTATCGTGAATCGCCGCAAGAGCAAACAGCCTTCTTTGAAGGCGATGTCGAAAGCCTCACCTTTGTGTCGGCGTACTCCCAAGGCATGGGTGGGCGCGGGATGGCCAAGATTCAAATAACCATGGACGAGGACGATAACGGCCGGGCGACGGTGAAATTGGTAGAGACCGCGCCCGTGCGTCTGAGCAGCGAATCAGGCGGCGGTGGACAGACGTATAGTATTGTTCTTCAGGACAACGTCAAAGAATTCCGATTAGCCTACTTGGATCCCCAGGCGGAAGAAGAAACCTGGGAAGATCGTTGGGATGGCAGGGAACGGCGCATGCTGCCGCGCGCTGTGCGCTTCACCTATCAAGACGAACGCGGCAAAGAGGTGCGCTGGATTTTTCCGGTCATGATGACCGTGCTGACGCCATGAAACCGCAGATCGAGTTCCGCTTATTCCGAACCAAACTGGCCGGCGAAAATGGCGTCGCCCTGATCGTCGTGCTGTGGATTTTTATTTTCCTCTTCGTCGTGGCCTTCGACTTCAGCACCTCGGTGCGCGAGGAAGCCGCCGCCGCCCATCGCTTCAGTGACGAGACCATAGGCTATTATCTTGCCGTGGCCGGTTTTGAGCGAGGTTTGTACGATTTTCTCAATCAGCAAGCCGGAACCGGGCAGCAGTTTCAGCAGGATCAAAAGAAAAGCGATCTATTCGACGGCAGTTGGCGCGAGGAAAGTGTCGGCGCGGGCGTGTCTCGCGTGCGCTTGGTCGATGAGGGCGGCAAAATAAACATTAACCGGGTCAATGAAGAGACCCTCCGCCGTGTTTTTACCAATCTCGGTATCGATGATGTCCGGCGAGACATCCTGGTCGACTCGATTATGGACTGGCGCGACGCCGACGATTTGCACCGGACCAACGGTGCTGAGGATGATTACTATGCGTCGCTGTCGCCGCCTTACACGGCGAAGAACGGTCCGCTGGACAGCGTCGAGGAACTGCTTTGGATCAGGGGTGTGACGCATGGCTTGTTTTTTGGTTATGCCGAAGACAAAAGCCATCCGATGGACAATCCACGTCGCGTCGCATTGCGGGAGATTTTTACCGTGGATAGCCCGATTGACCGCGTCAATTTGCGTACTGCCCCGGCCGAAGTCATTCATGCGCTGATGGGCATTCCCCTGGAAAAGTGCCGAACATTTGTCGAGGAACGGAAGAAGCTTGCGGAAAAAACCCTTGCCGACCTGTTGCCGCTACTAGGTATCGGCGCCGGGGACGCGGCGCTGCAAATGTTCATCTTCACGAATCCATCGGTAGTTGCTGTGGAAGCGGAAGGCCGGCTGGAGGATTCCCGCCTGCCGCGGCGGGTTAAAGGCACCGTCCGGCTCGGCGGCGCGCAAGGTTTCGAGATGCTGCGTTGGCTCGATCGTGATATAGCACTACCACAGAACTAGCTCATGGGATAAACTAGGCGTTATCATTCCGACAAACAAAGGCTCAACTCAGGAGAAATGATCGCCCTCCGTCATCTACAGGATGTTTCCCGCGCCGACTTTTTGACCAGCGTCGGACTCTATTTACTAAGCGACCGGGTCATTATGGTTCGATTGCGCAAGAGCTTTCTCTCGGTCTCAATGCTCGAGCAAGAGGAGCGAGAACTGCCTGAGGCTGACAATCGGCAGGCGATCTCCGAGCTCACCGGTTGGATCGCCGAGGACGTGAGAGAGATCGCGCTTAAAGCCGAAAGCGATTCGCGCGAACGCGCGTTGAGGCAGGCGATCGTTTCATTGCTGCCGCATTTCAACTCCGTGCGGGATCAAGTTTATCTTTGCGTGCCGCAGGATCAGGTGATCGTACAGCAGGTGTTCTTGCCGCTGGCGGCGCAAGACAACCTGCAGCAGGTGCTCGAGTACGAGATCGAGCGGCAACTGCCGTTCAAGCGCGACGAGATCTATTACGACTATTTACCGGCTGGGAAAAAAGGCGAGAAGCTCTGTCTCTATGTGTTCGCGATTCCCAAAAAGCATCTCGATGGCCTACTAAGTTTGCTGGAGTCCTTCGGCATCAAACCAAGAGGCGTTGAGACGACGGTGACCGCTCTGGCGAACTATCTGCTGTTTTCCCAGGAAGCGAGTGCCGGCAGCGCCGCCATAGTTGCGGGTCATGGGCAGAATTGGGAAATGATCGGGATCCAAGTCAAGGCCAACGGCTGGAAGCCGGCATCGGAGCTGTTATTTTCTCATCAATTACCCGCCTTGGAATGGGCCCACGGTACCGGCAAGGAGTTGCTGCAAGAATACCTCGAAGGGGTGCCAAAGCTCTATCGCTGCGGCGATCTGGGCGCGCTGAACGGGTTGGCGGCCGGGAAGATAGCGGAAGCGGAGGATATTGGCGCGCTCGGCAATGCGCGTTTGAAAGGATCTAAACAGAATTCCCAAGCGGAAACACTGCCGGCGATCGGAGCGGCATTGCACGGCGTGCGAGAAGCTTCGCTGGCGGCAAATTTCTTGCGCCATGAGGGCGCGGACCGAGACGGTTACAAGACGTTATCGCTCCTCAACACGGTTCTTATGGGTCTGCTGGTGCTCGCGCTGATCGCCTGGGGAATAAGCTTCCCGGTGAAGGATGAATTACGACTGCGCCAGTTGCAAAAAGAAAATCAAAAGCTCGAGCCGTCGGTCCAAGCGTTGCGCCGGGAAGACTCGCAGCTGCAGCTGCTGCGCAAGGAAGCGAGTTACCTGAGTGATCTCGATCTGCGCCGCGGCGAAGTCCTGCGCATTCTCGATGAACTCTCCAAAGTCGTTCCCAACAATGTTTACTTTTCGAACTTGCGCTATCGCGCGGGTGTGTTAGAAGTACAGGGCAACGCCGAAAATGCCTCGGCCTTAATTCCGCTCTTGGAGCGGTCACCTGTCTTTGAAAACGTCACCTTCAACGCGCCGTCCAACCGCGGCCGCGACAACCGTGAGACTTTCTCTTTGAAAGCCGATCTTGAAAAGCCCAAAGTGAATGCCAAAGAGGTCACGAAAGTAACTCCAACCCAGCCGACCAAAGATAAAGCAAAACCATGAGCAATCTCTGGCGTCGACTGTCCAAGCGAGAGCGCGGCCTGGTTATATTGACCGGGCTCATCGTACTCATATTTGTCGCGAAATACGCGGTACTAACGCCGTTTCTCGAACGGCGCGAGTGGGTTAGGAATCAGCTCGATAGCCAGCCACAACTCTTGCAAAAGAATTTACGGTATCTCGCCCAAAAGGAAGCATTGCTCAGCGCTTTGGAAACGGCGCGCGCGCAGATCAAAATGCAGGAGCCAAAACTGCTGACGGGAGACACGCCATCGGTAAGTGCGTCGGATCTTCAAGAGACGGTGCAGGCAATGGCCACGCGGGAAGGGACGCAAGTCATCACGACCCGGGTTCTCAATCCGGAACCGGCGGGCTCCTTTTCCAAAATCGGCATTCAGTTGGAAATTGGCGGGCAAATTCAACAGATCGCTAGTCTGATTAGAGGTATAGAAACTGCCCCGAGGTTGCTGGTTGTCGACGAGATCAATGTGCGATCGCTGTTTCGTCCGATCGGATTTCCCCAACCCCAGGGAGTACCGCAATTACCCGCGCAGAATCTGCGCATAAGTCTTACGGTAGCTGGATTTGCGCGGGCTCAAGTTCCGTCATCTCCGAAAGCGGATAATCAGAACAATCAATCTAAAGAGGGCACTTGACCTCCGTCGGGGAGTATTCCTCACATGGTGTGATCGCGCCGGCGATCAGCCAAAAACCGTCGACTCGGTGATCATGCCAAGACGGCCGATTCATGGGGGCTTAATATTCACGTGATAATCGACTAGAAATTAGCGATCGCCTGATGATAAGAAACGCGAAATGCTAAGGCTCGATCGAGCCCTCACACTTCCCAGGCCCTCAGCGGTCCTTTGGAGCAGAACGGGAGGAGATTTATTTGTTTTCAAATTTGCAGCCAGCTTGTATAATCGTTTTCATTCGATGACTGGAAGACGGGAGGTAGAGAGCGATTCTTACACGCGCTTCACTGCTTAGTGTTCTCATGGCGGCTGCGATAGGTTTAGTCAGCTGGAGCATTTATCGGTCGTGGTCGACAGGTCCGTGGGACTTGCCGGGCCCGTCTAGATTGGGCCCGGCGGTAGCGACGGCTGAGAAACAAGCAGCGGCGACGCCCAGAGTTCCGATCAATACGGATGTAATCGTCAGCAAAAATCTCTTTGATCCCGAAAGGGGAGCCGGAGCGACTCGCGAAGCTGAAGAAAACTCTCGATCTTTTCAACGAGTTCGCAATATGATTCTCGTCGGTACCATCATCATCGGCAATAATCGCACGGCGATTTTGCAAGATAGCGCCAATCCAAGTATGGGTGCAGCGGTAGCAGGCCAACCTGCCGGACCCATGAGATTGAAGCTGGGTGACAACGTCGAGGGTTTCAGGCTTTCCGAGATTGCTGATAAGAAAGTCGTTTTTACCAGAGATACTGCCCGGGTCGAAGTCCTGTTGGATTACTTCCGTAAAGCTGAGGTCGCGCAGTCGCGAGCATTGCCCGCTGGCCAGCCCGGCGCGCCTGGGGCGGCGACGCCCGTTCCTCGGGTCGTACCGAACTTGCCACGACGAGCGAGAATTCCGACTCCCGGGAACCCGACTCCGGATTCGTGAGCTCTTAGGAGGGGTATGCTGATGTTGGAAAAGCGCGCAATCGGTTTGGCAACCTGCATTTCCGCGGTGGCGTTGATCTTCCCCCTGGCCGCGCAACAGCCTCCAGTGCCGTCTCAGCCGACGCCGACACAATCACCGCCGGGTTCGCCCCAACCGGCTGTACCAAGCGAACCGGGTGCGCCGCCGGTGGCAAAGCCGCCAATTATTCCCCGACGCACTCCCGTGCCGGCGCAATCGCCCGGAGTGGTCACGCCGCAAGGACCTGGGCCATCGGCCGTGCCGCAACCAGGAACTGGTGTAGCCCAGCCCACGCCTTCCCCTGAGGACGCTCAGGCGCCGCAAGTTGGGCCCGGGCCTTCGGGGCCGCAGCGACGGTCGCCGCCGCAGATCCAGTCCGGTGGCATGGTTTCACTCAATTTCAATCGAGCCGATTTAGTCGAAATTATTCATATCATCGCCCAGCAGCTTCGCCTCACATACACAATCGACCCCGAGGTGAAAGGGACGGTGACGATCAACAGTGCCGAGCCGTTGCGCGCCGAAGATCTGCTGCCGATTTTTCATCAATTGCTGCGCATGAACGGCGCCGTGGCCGTGCGCACGGGAAATTTGTATCACATCATGCCGATCAAGGACGGCAAAGGTTTGGCTCGCCCGCTGGGACAGGGAAAGGAAGATAGCTTTGCGCTACAGGTGATTCCCGTGCGGTTTTTCTCGGTGGCGGAAATGAAGCGAGTTCTTACTCCCTTCCTCCAACCCGGCGGTGAGATCGTCGAAAACCCGCGCGGGAATTTTCTCATCGTCATGGATTTACCGTCGAACATTCAGCGGCTGATGGAAATCGCTGAAATGATCGACGTGCAAGTGTTCGCCGGCACGCGGATGGAGATTTATCAACCGAAAGTGGCGAGCGCCGAAGAGCTGGCGCAGGAAATGACCAAGGTGATGCAGTCTTTCGCTTCGTCGGCGCCGCAAGCCGAGTCCTTTGCAGCGCAATTCGTCGCGCTGCCGAGGATTAACCAGCTCCTGGTGATTAGCCATAGCGAGGCGGCTTGGACCTACGCCAAACGCTGGCTCGATCGACTCGACATCATCGCCGAAGGTCCAGGCCGGCGCATTTTCATTTATCCAGTGGAGAATGGCAAAGCGACGGAGTTGGCCGACGTATTGAGCCAGGCTTTGGGCCAGCCGTCAACGGGCCGGCGAGATACCACTCGGACGCTTCAGGAATTGCATCGTTCGACCCCTGGCGGGACAAATCCGACGCCGGGCCGAGGGACTACAGGAGGGACTACAGGGACAGGGTCGTTTGGAACTTCCGGTTCTATCGGCCAACAGAGCCAGCCTTTGGGCGCCTATGCCGCAGTTCCCGCGCCGGGTCAGGTAGCGCCCCCCGTGGTGCCGTCACCTGCGACGCCGCTACCGCCGACGGTGCCGCGACCGCCAGCGCAAACTCCGCAGGCTCAACAACAGCAAGAGCAGCTCAGAATCGTGCCGGATCCGGCGACCAATTCGCTGATCATCTACGGCAGCGTTCAGGAATTTCAGAATATCAAGAATATACTGAAGGAATTGGATGCGATACCGCGTCAGGTTTTGATCGAGGCGATGATACTGCAGGTCGATCTGAACGATACCGAATCCCTCGGTGTGGACATCGAGATTTTACGGCGACCTCGAGTCACCATCTTCGGCCAGACTTTTGCTTCTCAAGGGGCGTTGCGCACTCTAGCGAACAACTTTCCCACGGCTCCTACTTTCGGCTCCGGCAGCGGTCTCAGCGGCATTGTCGGCGGCAGGGATGTTCAGGCGATCATCAATGCGCTCATGACCGATTCCCGGGTAAAGCTGATATCGTCACCGAGCGTGCTCGCGGCCGATAATCGCCCGGCGCGAATTCAGGTCGGCAGTGAAGAGCCGATACCGACCGGGACGATAAACGCCGTGGTCGGCAGCCCGGGTGTTTCCTCGAGCACCACGATCCAATATCGGAACACCGGCAGAATACTGACCATCCTTCCTCAAGTGAACACAAAAGGATTGGTCAACTTGCAAATCAAAGCGGAGGTTAGCGCGCGCGGGGACGATGTTACGGTCGGCCAAGATAAATTTCCGGCCTTCAATACACAGGACGCAGAAACTACGGCGGTGGTTGAGGATGGCGAGACGCTGGTCATCGGCGGGCTCATCGGCGAGCGAAAAAGCAAAAGTCGTACCGGCATTCCGTATTTGATGGACATCCCGGTAGTCGGGCGGTTTTTCGGCACGACAACGGACGCAGCGCAACGTACTGAACTCATCATGTTGATCACTCCTCGTGTCATTCGTAATCGCGATGAAGCACAGACCGCTTCGGAGGAATTCAAATCCAAGCTGGGTGCGGTGCGAAATGAACTGGATCGGATCGGAAGAG
>VBKY01000747.1:1772-2696 GCA_005879255.1 Deltaproteobacteria bacterium | reverse complement strand
AAAAGTCGAACGAATTGGTGATGTTGTAGTTGTAAGAGCCAGGCTGCGAAATGATTTCCGCTCCCAACAGCGTTACAAACAAACCGCCCTTGAATTGGAGCCCCTCACCGACCGGGATGGTAGTAGTCACATACGACTCGAACAACTCGGCTGACGGTTCCTTATGAAAGTTTTTCCCCCACAAGGTGCTTTCCCTTAACAACTCTGCCTCCCGGCCAAACATACCGGATAAATGGAAACCAACGCCCCAATCCTTTTCCGGCTTGTCCAACGTAAGATTGAAGTTATTGAATTCGATCCTGTTGTAGTCCTTGTTGAAAATCCGACCGCTGATGTCGGTTGGACGATGCGGATGATTAGAACTCCAGTTATAAGCGCTGTCGAGAAAACCGCTGATGCCGATGCCCAAGGCCTTTTCCAAAGCGCCTTTGCCATTGGCGATGGCATTATCAAGCGGACCGACGCAACAGTCTAAGCTAAGCCAACCTGGGCCGAGAGGTTTTTCCTCTGGCTCGGCTGGTTTCTGTTCAGCCGTCGGGGGTTTCTGTTCGTCGGCTGCCTTGGCGGTCTCCAACGCCAAGAAAAATATTCCCAGCATCAGAACCATTGTTGCCAATTTTCGTTTCATTTATCTGACCTCCTTCAAAACTAGGCTACGACATTAACACACCGTAACATCGATGTTAACGGGTTTTGAAAAAATCGAGCAATTAAAATGCCACGAACAAGTCATTGACCAAGAATTTTATCTACGTGAAATTCAAGTGTTTTCATGAAACAGGGTAGTTCGAAAAATTATCTTGTGCCTAAATTGTAATCAGCACCTGTCAATTTTCTGAGCAACGTGTGAGGTAGTCAGGTCAAAGACTACGACTTCTAGCGGACATGCCGTCGCCCGTTAACAAATGAGGTCGAAATCTCCCT
>VBKY01000747.1:0-1726 GCA_005879255.1 Deltaproteobacteria bacterium | reverse complement strand
CAACAGGAAATTCCAGCACTTTCCGCACCCGCACTGCGCAGGCTTTGAGCTCCGGTTGCCGCGACACGGGATCGCGCGCGCTAATTGTCAGATTGTTCGCCGCTTTAAAAAAACCCTCGTCCCGTCCCCAATGAAAAGGCAAGAAGCAGGTGCCGCGGGTGATTTCTTCTGTGACTCTAGCCTGCGCCATGACTTTGCCACGGCGCGAAATGATTTCGACGAAATCGCCATCCAGAACATTGAAGCAGCGCGCGTCGGCGCGGTTAAGTTCCACAATCGGGTCGGGCGCGCTGCGCCTGAGCGCCTGGTTTTTCCCGGTGCGCGTCATCGTGTGCCAGTGATATTTGATCCGTCCCGTGGTCAAAATCAGTGGGTACTCGTCGTCTGGCGTCTCGACCGGAGGCGCGTGCTCAACCGCGATCAGATTGGCCTTGCCGTCAACGGTGGGAAAGCGGCCATCTTCGTAAAGCCTCGTTGTTCCCGTATGTCGCGCCTTCGGGCATGGCCATTGTAACGGTCAGATCACAGCGCGTCGCCGCGGTCAGCGCGGCAAACTCGGCGAAAATTTCCGCAGACGATGGGTAAGCAAAGGCGTCGCCGAATCCCAACGCCTGGGCAAAGAGCGAAATAATTTTCCAGTCCGGCAATGCCTCGCCCGGCGGCTCGGCGAGCTGCGGCATATACGTCATGCGTCGTTCGGAATTGGTCATCACGCCTTCCTTCTCGCTCCACTGCGCCGCCGGCAAGAGCACGTGCGCGAAGCGGCTGGTCGCCGTCGGATGATAAGCGTCTTGCACGACCACCAGCTCGGCCTGGCGCAACGCC
This sequence comes from Deltaproteobacteria bacterium, assembly GCA_005879255.1. The sequence goes on along the minus strand of VBKY01000747.1, from coordinate 901 downwards.
TTTTCGATCAAGTCGAGGTCCGGCGCGGAGGCTGCCGGATTGGTGCAGAGAATCCAGATCGCCTTGAGCTTTCCTTGTGCGAGTGCTTCAAACTGCTCGAGCGCCGGCAATCCGGGCTGAGACCCAATGCGTCCGCATGGGACACCCCAAAAGCGCTCTACTTCCTTGCGATCGGTTGGATCTTCGACGCTTCGGTAGCCCGGCAGCATCTGCGATAGACCGCCGACCTCGCGGCCACCCATCGCGTTGGGCTGACCCGTCAATGAGAACGGACCCGAACCCGGCTTGCCGATCTTCCCGGTGACAAGGTGCAAGTTGATGATCGCATTGTTCTTATGCACGCCGACGGAACTTTGATTGACGCCCATGCTCCAGAGCGTGAGCGCGCTCTGCGCCATGCCGAAGATCAACGCCGCTTCGATGATCAGACATTCCGGCACGCCGCAAATTTCTTCGGCAACTTTAGGCGGGCATTTCTTGACGACTTCTCTGAGGGCGCGAAAACCGTTGGTATGCCGGCTGACAAAATCGCCATCGATTAAATTCGCTTCAATGAGCACGCACAGCATGCTGTTCAGCAGCGCGATATCCGTGCCCGGTCTAATCGGCAAATGAAGATCGGCGAAATCGGCGGTCTCGGTCCGGCGTGGGTCGACGGCGATGATCATAACTTTTTTCGGATCGCTGTGCTTTCGCTCTTTGATTCTTTTGAAAAGCACCGGGTGGCAATCGGCTGTGTTGGTGCCGATAAGAAAAAAACAATTGGTCTCGTCGATGTCGGCATACGAGGTTGGCGGACCATCGCAACCGAGAGACGTTTGATAGCCGGCCACCGCCGACGCCATACAAAGGCGTGAGTTAGTGTCGAAATTGTTGGTGCCGAGAAATCCTTTGGCCAGCT
>VBKY01000331.1 GCA_005879255.1 Deltaproteobacteria bacterium | reverse complement strand
AAACAAGGATGGGAGGTTGCGCCGACGAAAGGTGAAGAGCTGCAGACCTTGTCCAAGGAGGTCATTAGCCAGCCGCGCGAAATCATCGAGCGCATGAAGTGGGTGCTCGGGCGGGAGTGAAAAATGCTAAACCCGTTCAAAAGTTCAAGGGTTCAAGCGTTCAAGGTTCTCGGTCTCCTGATCGTCTCCGTCGTTGAACTTTTGAACCCCTTGAACCTTGAACGCGTATTCGCGCAAGCGGATATCTATCAAGGCAAAACCCTCAAAGTGATTGTCGGTACGGCGCCGGGCGGCGGCTACGATCTGTGGGCGCGCCTGATGGCGCAGTATATCGGCAAACATATTCCTGGCCACCCGACGGTGATCGTGCAAAATATGCCGGGCGCCGGCGGCGTGATCGCGGCGAATTTTGTCTACGGTGTGGCCAAGCCGGATGGCCTGACTATCGGCGCTTTCAATCCCGCGGCCTACTTCGAACAGCTCGTCGCCCGCCCGGAAACCAAATTCGATTGGAGCAAGTTTACTTGGATCGGCTCGCCGGAGAAAAACGACGTCGTCCACTTCATACGCGCCGACTCGCCATTTAAATCGATCGACGATCTGCGTAACGCCAAGGAGCCGCCCAAATGCGGCAGCACCGGTCCCGGCACCACGGCCCACTATTTTCCCCGGCTACTCGAAGACACGCTGGGCATCAAGACGACCGTCGTCACCGGTTATCAAGGCGGTTCCGAAATTGACCTCGCCATCGAACGAAACGAGGTGATCTGCTGGTCGCCTCTGAGCGGAACTTACTTCGGCCGCGAGCCGTATAAGCGCTGGCACAAGTCGGGTTTCATTCGCGCTGTGGTCCAAACCGGCGCAAAACGCGATGAGCGGTTGAAAGACACGCCGACGCTAACCGAATTGATGCAGCAGTATAAGACACCCGAAGCGGGCCGCCGCTTGGCAAAAGTAGTCTTAACCGCGGCGACTCTAGGCCGACCTATCGGCGCGCCGCCGGGCTTGTCGGGCGCGCATACGAAAATTCTGCGCGATGCCTACGTCAATATGATGAAGGACCCGGAACTTCTAGCTGAGGCGGCAAAACGCGGCTGGGATGTCGATCCGCTCACCGGCGCGGAGCTTGAGTCCCTCGCGAAAGATGTCATCGCCCAACCGAAAGAAGTGATCGAACGGATGAAGTGGGTGTTGGGGAATTAAAGATGGGAGTGATGGGAACTCGGTTCAAAAGTTCAAGGGTTCAAAGGTTCAAAGTTCTCGGAATTGGCTTCGTTTTGACGCTTGAACTCTTGAACCCCCTGAACCTTGAACGGGCGTCTGGACAGACGCCCTTCTACCAAGGCAAGACCGTTCGCATCATCGTCGGCAACTTGCCCGGCGATACCCACGATCTTTTTGCGCGCGCGTATTCGCGCAGCATGGGCAAGCACATCCCCGGCAACCCGGCGATCCTCGTGCAGAACATGCCCGGCGCGGGCGGCATGATCGCTGCCAATCACGTCTATAACGTCGCCAAGCCTGACGGGTTGACCCTAGGCTCTCCCTCTCCGGCGCTTTACTATGCGCAACTCGTCGGCAGCAAAGAAGCCAAATTCGATTGGCCAAAGTTTAACTTTATCGGCTCGCCGGAGCGCAACGGCCATTTGTTATTCATGCGCTCGGACTCTCCCTATAAGACGCTCGACGACACCCGCAACGCCAAAGAGCCGCCGCGCTGCAGCGCCACCGGCGTCGGCACGAGCGGTCATGACGTTCCCAAGTTGTTCGATGAAATGATCGGTTTGAAATTTCGCTTGATCACCGGCTACCCCGGCGGCGCCGAGATGGATCTGGCGATCGAAAGAGGCGAGGCGCAATGCCGGGCCATCACCGTGGCGGCGTTTTTCGCTCGCGAACCTTTCGTGACTTGGCACAAAACGGGCTTCGTGCGCATCATGCTGCAAACATCGCGTCAACGAAATCCTAAGATCCCTGACGTGCCGACGCTGTTCGAGCTCATGGAGCAATACAAAACGCCGGAGCTAAAGCGCCGCCAAACGCTTGTCTATCTTGGCGTCGGCGGCTTCGGCGCTTGGCCGATTCTTGCGACTCCGGGGATCCCCGCCGATCGCATCACGATCCTTCGTGAAGCTTTCAGCAAGACAATGAAAGACTCAGACTTCCTCGCCGAAGCGAAAAAGAGCGGCTGGGAGATCCGGCCGACAAGCGGCGAAGATCTGCAGGCGCTGGCGAAGGAAGTGATCGACCAACCGCCGGAAGTCATCGAGTGGTTGAAGAAGCTCCTGACGAAATGATTCAAAAAGGCAAGAGGTGCGTCATGACGTACAATTTGCGGAGGTTAATCCTTCCTCCGTTCAAGAGTTCAAAGGTTCAAGGGTTCAAGGTGTTCGGACTCTTTGCTTTCTCCGTCTTTGAACTTTTGAACCCCTTGAACCTTGAACCGCTATTCGCGCAAGCAAATTTCTATCAGGGCAAAACCATCCGCGTCATCGTTGGCTACCAACCGGGCGACAACCACGATCAATGGGCGCGCACCTACGCACGCTTCATGGGCAAGTACATTCCCGGGAATCCCAGTTTTGTCGTTCAAAACATGCCCGGCGCCGGCTCGATGATCGCCGCCAATCACGTCTACAACATGTCCAAGCCGGACGGCCTCACGCTCGGTTCCTTCGGCGGCGCGCTCATCATGGCGCAGTTGACCGGTCGCAAAGAAGTTCAATTTGACTGGCCTAAATATGCCTGGATCGGTACGCCATATCGCGCGGGCCATCTTCTGTTCATGCGCAACGATGCGCCTCTCAAAAATCTCGAGCAACTGCGGCAAACCAACGATCCGCCGCGCTGTTCGGCTACCGGCGTCGGCAGCACCGGCTACGATATCCCGCGCCTTCTCGAAGATGCCTTCGGAACGAAGTTCAAAGTCATCAGCGGCTACCCGGGCGGCGCGGATCAAGACCTAGCGATGGAGCGTAACGAAGTGCAATGCCGGGCCATCACCATCGACGGATTTTTCGGCCGCGAGCCTTTTATTACCTGGCTCAAGAAAGGCTTCGTCCGCGTATGGGTGCAAACCGAAAAACAGCGCCATCCAAAGATTCCTGACGTGCCGACCATCTTTGAATTGATGGACCAGTTCAAGATTCCGGACGCCAAGCGCCGTTTGGTTAACACTTATTTAGGATTGTGGGGTTTTGGCTCGATGCCCATCGTCGCCACACCAGGATCTCCCGCCGACCATGTCAAACTGCTTCGCGAGGCTTATTGGAAAATGTTTTCGGATCCGGAATTCGTCGAAGACATCACCAAGAAAAATTGGGAACCGCGGCCGGTGAACGGTGAGGAGTTGGCCGGGCTTGCCAAAGAGGTTGTCAACCAACCGCCCGAAGTTGCTGCGGCCCTAAAACGAATCCTAAGCCAATAAACTCTTCTGACCCTTTCTCGGCTTCGATCGTGATCGGAATCAGCTCTCTGGAAGTGCAAAACCCGATGACTGACGTCTCTAAATATCGAAGGAATAATCGCGCAGGAAGGGAACCCGGTTTATCTTTTGTTTCACCGCATCGATGAGCGCGGGATTCCATGGAGCCTTGAGACGGCTCTTGTGAGGCGACTGATAGACGATGCTCGCGCAGGCCTCGAAGTAAGCATCGTTTTCTTCTAGGTTCAGAAAACGGCATAGCTCCTTGAGCACCGCTTTGGGGCTGGCAATAAAATCCTCGTGTTTCAGGTCGTAGATCTCTGCCTTCTTCGGTTCCTTTTTGATCTGGTCGATAGATTCGGCAAAGTCAAAGAACCGACCGCAACTATTTTCCAAAGGGTTCCTCGCCCACTCTGCCATCGTACTGATGACGTCGTATGGATTTCTTGTGACGTGGATGAACTTGAGTCGCGTATTGAAGCCATTTGATAGCGTGTCCAATAGAGATGGGAACGCGGCTAACCGAACCGCAGAGGCGCCCCCCGCCTTGTCGCCTATGACCCGCAACTTGTCGAACCGACCTTGCCACTGACCCGGAACAGCGTAGGAGTAGCCGGTGCGCTGTCGACCGGCTTTAGCAGCTCTCCGAGAGCCGCGTAACAGTAAATAAAAAAGCTGATCTCTACGGAATCCTGCCTGGATGTATTTAAGCGCGTCCATTTCATCCGCGATGACTGCATTCGGATGGGCATCTAACAATGAGCCGATCAAAGTGTGTCCGCTCCTGGGATAGCCGATGAACAGACAGAAGCTTTGCACGCGATTGAAATGCCTTTTTTCCACCAAGCTGCCCAACGCTGACATGGCATAACGCCATTCCTTCTTTGTTACACGTTTAAATCTTCTGTCTCGTTCCTGCTTTCGCGGAACACTCGCCGACTGCCGGGAGATCCACCCCAATGTAAATCTCGAATCCATAATGAGGTCTTGTGTATAGACCGGCTCACAGACAGCAGTCAAGAAGACGACAATAGGTGATAGACGGGAAAGCGCGTCACCATTTTCGACCGTGTCGTTACAGCGGCTCCGACGCGGGTATCGAGAAGTAATTCTCGGAGGCATTCAATCGGTAGCAGGTAAATCTAGACGCGAAACCCCGGACCTTGGTTGACAATCGTATTGACGCACCGTTGAATATGCGGTAAGGAGCAAGCTCAATTTGTAAGATGAGTACAGGAGAAAAAAATGCTTGAGGCGGCAATATCCGGCTTTTGGCAAACGGTTGCTTGGCCTGCGTTTGGTTACATGCTGTTGGGCATTGCGATCGGTTTTTGGGTAGGCTTACTGCCGGGCATCGGCGGCTTGTCCACCTTGGCGTTGATGCTACCGTTCTCTTACTCGATCAAAGAGCCGATCGCGGCCTTTGCGTTCCTCTTAGGGATGCTTGCGGTTACCGGCACCACTGGTGACCTAACCTCGATCCTCTTCGGCATCCCCGGCGAAGGCTCTTCCGCCGCACTCATACTCGACGGCTATCCGATGTCGAAAAACGGCGAAGCCGGCCGTGCTTTGGGCGCGGCCATCATGAGTTCCCTAGTCGGCTCGGTGATCGGAGCGCTATCTCTAGCCCTATCCATTCCAATTATGCGTCCCCTCGTCCTGCTCTTCGGATCGCCGGAACTATTCATCATTGCCATCATGGGCATTACGTTTATCGGCACCCTTGCCGGAGCGTCGTTGATCAAAGGACTCCTGTCGGGGGGTATCGGTTTGATGCTGGCGGCTATTGGCGTCGATCCGCAGACCGGATCTCTGCGCTACACCTTTGGAAGTCTCTATTTATGGGACCGGTTGGATATTATTCCGGTTGTCGTCGGCATGTTTGCGATCCCGGAAATCGTCGACCTCGCGGTGCGCGGAACCAGTATCGCGAGCGACAAGCCGGAAAAGCTCCATGGCGTCATGGAGGGTGTTAAGGACACCTTCCGCCACTGGTGGCTCGTGGTGCGATGCAGCCTGATCGGCGTTTATTTTGGCGTGCTCCCCGTGCTCGGCGCCAACATTGCTCAGTGGATTTCGTATGCGCACGCCGTGCAAGGGCTGAAAGACAAATCCCGCGCCGGCAAGGGCGCGGTAGAAGGCGTGCTCGGTCCAGGATGCGCGAACAACTCGACGCGCGGAGGAGATCTCATTCCGACCCTTGCGTTCGGTATCCCCGGCAGCGGCAGCATGGCGTTGCTACTGGGAGCGATGTTGATCGTCGGACTGAACCCTGGGCCGGAAATGCTCAAGTCACGCCTCGATGTCACTTTTGCTTTCTCGTTCTCAATCATCTCGCGGCGCTGACTTTTGTTCGCGGCTCGCTGTTGATCCCGTTTCTGTTGTTTCTGGTTTTTATCGGCTCCTTCACCGCCAATAACGATCTCTACGACATTGTTGTCACCCTGATTTTCGGCGCTATGGGTTACTTCATGCTGCGCTTCGGTTGGCCTAGACCGCCGCTGGTTCTGGGGCTGACCCTGGGAAAGATCGCCGAAAACTATCTGTGGATCTCCACGGCCGCCTACGGCGCCAAGTGGCTGCTCTTCCCCAGCGTTGTGATTCTGATCGCGATCACCCTCTTTACCATCGCCTATCCGACCATCAAAGAGAGAATGGGCAAGGCCAAGTACGAGCGCCCGGAAGACGCGGTGTAAGCGCCGCTTAAAATTCTCCACTTATGATTGGGAGGGGCACGGCATGCCGTGCCCTTCGACTGATTGGGAGGGGCACGGCATGCCGTGCCCTTCGACAAATCGCGGTCTTCATTTTATCCGGCGCGACCGTCGACTTACCAGATCACGCGATATTTTTTCATTATCCTGAAACCAGAAACCCAACACTCACACCTGACTCCCGAAACCTTTCCTCAGGCCGTTGACACTGGATCGTAATCAGTGGGATAAGCAATTAGATTCAAGTTCGAAAGGGAGGTCACCCGATTATGGCTCACGACTTACTCATCAAGAACGGGACAGTGATCGATGGAACCGGAAGCCCGGGATTTCAGGCGGACGTCGCCGTCAATGGTGAAAAGATTGCCGCAATCGGCAAAAATCTTGGAGCCGGTAAAAAAGAAATCGACGCCAAGGGACATGTCGTAGCGCCGGGCTTTATTGACTCGCACACACATATGGACGCCTTTGTCGTGCAGTACCCCAACGGCAACCCCGTGGTGAATTATGGTGTAACGAGCATCGTCATCGGCGACTGCGGCGCTTCCTGCTCTCCTGTGCCGCCAAAGCCCGAGCCGCGCCAAGTTCTGGTGCAATATCTCAGGCGCGTCCTGGACAAGTACGTTGACGACAAGGATTGGAAGTGGAACACGTTCGGCGAATATCTGAACTATCTCGAAGGTAAGGTCGCCATCAACGTCCTGCCGCTTATGCCGCACTCTCCGGTGCGTTTGACGGTTATGGGTGAAGCCGCTTATGGACGTGAAGCGACTGCCGAAGAGCTCGATGCCATGAAAAAATTGGTTCGAGAAGGCATGGAGCTTGGTGCCATCGGATTTTCCACTAGCCCGCGCGGCGGACCTGCGATTCATGCCGGTACGCCGAGCACGTTCGCCACCCACCAGGAAATCATCGAACTTGCCAACGTCACCGACGAATACAACGGCTGCTTCCAGTTCAACGGTTTCCAGATGCTGCTCCAGCCGGAATCCGGGGTGCCGGAGATGCTCACGAAAATTCATGGGCTGCAGATCGGCAATGAGTTCCGCGTGCGCGCCGGTCAAAAAGACAATGGCATGAAGTCGATCAAATACATGGAAGACGCACAGCGACGTGGCCAGCAGCTTTACGGCGTCGTCATCCCCTACCAGCATATTCGCCGCTTCAACCTTGATGATAGTTTCATTTTCAACGGCCTGCCGACCTGGGAAACGATCAAGAACGCCGGCGACCTGCGGAGTCAGCTCAAGGATAAAGAAATCAGAAGAAAGCTCGAGCAGGAGCGCGTCGCCTGCCAAGGAAAGCTCGAATTTCCCGAATGGCAGGGTTGGGGTCGCGTCGTATTTGAGCATGTAGAAAAACCTGAGCTGAAGAAGTTGGAAGGTAAGACTGTTGAGGAGATCGCGCGTCTCACGGAAAAGGCGCCGGTGGATGCTTTCTTCGACACCTGGCTGGAAGACGATCTGAATTCCCAGCTCCTCTATCACGGTCTCGCCAATGCTCATCCGGAATTGCTCGCAGAAATGATCAAGTCCGACACCAGCCTCATCGGCACCGACGTAGGGGCGCACTTGGATCGTTTCTTCTGGCACGGCGCGCCGACTCGAGTGCTCGGTTATTGGCGGCGCGAGAAAAATCTGTTCAGCCTAGAACAGGCGGTGCACAAAATAACCGGCTTTGCGGCACAAAGGCTCCGTCTCAATCGCGGCGTCCTGAAAGAAGGCATGCCGGCTGATGTTACGGTATTCGACGCCGATAAGATCGATGATCTGGTCAGCAAGAAGTTGCCCGATACGGTTGATGCGCAGGAAGTGCGCCGCCATCCTCCAGGAATCAAGGCGGTCGTCGTTAACGGCGCAACCGTGGTGGAAGACGGCCAGTGCAACGATGTCTTCCCCGGCAAGGTGCGCCGCCACCAGTTGTGCGTAGTGAACTAGAACCTGCATCAACACACTTCCGTCCACATCATCACTCCTCTCACCCTAACCCTCTCCCACTGGGAGAGAGGGCAGGGTGAGGGCGAGACGAAACGATCTTGATTACTAGAAAGGATTGACATGAAAGTCTGTGCCATCGATGTTCACCATCATTATGTGCCGAACAGCCTGTTGGAAGAAGCGAAGAAAAACGGCAAGCACCTGGGCGTCGAATTTGCCGAAAAAGGCGGCCAAAAGTCACTCTCCTTTGCCGGCGGTCCGCCGTTCGTGCTGCACCCGGAACTGCCGGCCATCGATGAGCGACTTAAAATGATGTCGGATTCGAAACTCGCCATGGCGGCGCTGGAAGCGCACACAGCTACGCTCGGCTACAGGCTCACCGGCGAACAAGGCGAAAACTGGTGTAACGTTTACAACGAAGGCATCAATGAGCTGGTCAAACGATATCCGGACCGCTTCATTGGCATGGCGTCAGTGCCGCTGCAGGAGCCAGTGCGCGCGGCCAGAGTCCTCGAGCGCGCCGTGCGCGATCTCAACTTCCGCGGCGGTTACATCGGCACTAACGTCAACGGTAACTACTACGGCACAGAAGATTTCGACCCATTCTGGGCCAAGGCGCAAGAGCTCGACGTGATGGTGGTGATGCATCCCGAAGACGTCGCCGGCGCCGACAAGATGAATCCCTACGGGCTTAAGTTAATCTGCGGCAACCCGGCGGACAGTGCGCTTTGTTTCGGTTTCATGGCCTATAGCGGCGTATTCGATCGTTTTCCTAACTTAAAGCTATGCATTCTTCACGGCGGTGGTTTCTTCCCCTACCACCTCGGTCGGTTTGACCGCGGCTGGCAAGTCCGCGCCGGCCCGCGTGCAGCAAAAGCAAAAATGGCCCCCAGCGCATATCTAAAAAATATCTACTATGATGACATGATCTACCGACTCGATACGATCAAATATCTGATAGGGTTGGGCGGCGTTGATCACATCATGGTCGGCACCGACTATCCCTATGATCTAGGGGATTGGGACGCCGCGAAAAAAATCGAGCAGCTCGACATATCCGAAGCGGATCAAATGCTGATGCTGGAAGGAAACGCAAAGCGCCTGCTGAGAATCTAAGGTCACCAGTCAAATACTTGATAAAAAGGGGCGAGCGCCGATGGCGCCTCGCCTTTTTTAATGCGCCCGTGTTATTTGCCTCTCCGTGCTGCGCGAAATTTGCTGTCGGTCCCCGACGTTCGGGCAAACCCGTCAATCGTGTTGCCATTGACGGTACCGGTATATTGCGTGCCGCCACTGCTGAAAACAATCTGATCGCCGCGTAATCGCCCTGTGACCGGCATCGTCCCATGATCGCTCTTTAGCGTGCCCGAAAACGTCTGGTAGTTTTGTTTGACTGTCAGCTCGCCTTGGGGCAGCTCCCAAGGCCCGGCCACTTTCGCCGGCACAATCCACAGCCGGCCGGTGCACCAGTGTTCGCAGTTATCGGCGGCGATCACTGTTTCATCCGCCATCCAATCACCGATGGCAAAGGTATTCGCGACGATGCGAGTCCCCGGCTTGAGGTCGAGAAGTTTTGGCCGCAGCTTGACATTCATCTCGGGCAAGAGAAACAGGATGACGACGGTCGCTTTCGAGAAGTTGCTTTTGAAGATATCGTCCTTTTCAAACGTCGCCCGATCACTGACGCCTTCCTTTACGGCCCGTTTCCTGGACATCTCGACCAAGTCCGGATTGTATTCGATGCCATGGGCGCGCGCGCCGCGCTTGGCGGCGGCGATCACGTTACGCCCGTCACCCGAACCGAGGTCGACGACGTAATCCTTCGGCGTCACCTTTGCCATGTCGAGAAGCTTTGCGACCATGACCGCCGGATTGGGCACCCAAACCACATCCTTGCCCGGCTGCCCGACCTTGGGCAAATATTCCTCTTTCGCTGCTCCGGCGTATGCCGTGATCGGCAGGATCAGCGAGACAAAGGACAAAACGACAATTGACCGGCGTAAAAGGTGCAAGACGAACTTTTGCCTGGTTAGGTGTAAACGGTCTAATCCGGTCACGTGGCCAAGAAGGTGCCGCGCGGATGAATTCACTTGCTGATCCGCGTCGCTTTCCAGCTGCCGCCTTCGATAGTGTTGCCGACGACTCGGCCACTGTATTCCGTCCCGCCTGCGGTGAAAGTGATTTGATCGCCGTTGAGTTTGCCGTTGGTGATTGGAGCGACACCATTGGCGGACTTCAGTGTTCCGTCCACCATTTGGTAGGTCTGATTCAGCATCAGCTCGCCTTGCGGCATCTGCCACGTGCCCTCGACCCTCGCCGGCACGATCCAGAGATGGGCGGTGCAGTACGACGCGCAACTGTCTTTCACGCTCACCGTCTCGTCCGCTGTCCAGTCACCCATCGTGAACGAATTGGAAACGATGCGCGTCCCCGGTTTTAGATTCAAGATTTTTGGACGAAGTTTGATATTGATATCCGGCAACAAAAACATTGTGATCACGGTCGCCTGAGAAAAATCGCTTTCGAATAGATCGGCCTTCGTAAAGCTAGCCCGATTATTAACGCCCTCCTTTGCCGCGTTTCGCTTGGAAAGCTCGACCATATCCGGGTTATATTCAATACCCAACGCCTTAGCTCCGCGCTTGGCCGCCGTAATGACGGTGCGGCCGTCGCCCGAACCGAGATCAATCACATAATCTTTCGGCGTTACTTTCGCGATGTCGAGCATCTTGTCCACCAGTGCTTGCGGCGTCGGTACCCAGATAACGTCTTTTCCTTCCTGCCCGACTTGCGGCTGATATTCTTTCGCCGGCTGCGCCGCCATGAGGTTTGCAGCAATCCACAGCGAAAAAACAATTGAAATTACCGATCGACTCAAAACCGATGATCGATTCATGTCGCCTCCCCAAATTTAGTTTAGTGAAATACTCTTTCGAGAGTCGCATGCGGCGAAAAAAATGTCCAGGAACGCGCGAGTGGAATACCGAGCATGCCGCGGCCGATGAGTTGCGCCGTCGACTCCTTCGATGATAGAGACGACGAGACGAATTGCACCGGCAATTCTCGCGCGCTTTTGACGGCTCACTCACCGACACTTGCTCAGGAGGGAATTCAAATGCGGCAACGCGCCGACTATCCAACGTTTTCAGATGATGAAATCGAAAGACGGCACAAGGCGGTTTACCGGTTGATCGAACAAGAAGGCGTCGATGCGATACTTTTCTATGGCAGCGGACGCTACGCCTCCGACATCTATTGGCTCAGCGACTGGCCGAGCAGTCGCGAGGCCTATTTGCTCATGCAAACGGGGAGTGAGCCCGTCATCTTGATGCAGCTCTTCAATCACTATCCGATGGCTCGCGTCATGTCGTGGATCACAGACGTCCGATGGGCGGGCGCGAATACGACGGACAGCGTCGTCGATCTGGTGCGCGAGCGCGGACTCGAGTCGAAAAGGCTCGGCCTGGTCGGCTCGATTTCCTATCAGGTCTATCACAAGCTGCGCGAGAGCTATCCCGGAGCGTCATTTATCGATCTCGGCGGCAAGTTGCGCATGATGCGTGCCGTCAGAAGCGCGGAGGAAATCGAACGCATCCGCTTGGCATCGAAGCTAACGGATCAATCCGTTCAGGCGCTAGCCGAAAACTTGAAGGTAGGTTTGCGCGAGGACGAACTACCCGCGATCATCGAGCCGGTCTACCTCAAAGCCGGCGGCTATGCCGGCATTCACTTCATGAGCAGTATGCCGATGCGCGATCCCGACTTTCCCGTCCCGTCCCAATTTCATTCCCGTCGCAAGTTACAAAAAGGCGACGCGTTGATCACCGAGATCAGCGGCGCCTACTCTGGTTATAGCGGCCAGATTCATCGGACTTTCTCGATCGGCGAAGGGCCGACGCCGGAATGGCAGAAAATGCACGCTGCAGCGATGGAAGCATTTGACGTCTTATCGAGAGTCATCAAAGACGGCGCCACCACGACGGAGGCCGAAGAGGCGGCGGAGATTATTCACCAGCGCGGCTACAGCACCTACGATGATCTGGTCCACGGCGTCAATCAGTACCCGCCAATTTTCCAAACCAAGACACGCAAACGCCACGACTCCAAAGAAATAGCTTTCCGCGAGAACATGGTCATCGTCATCCAGCCCAATCTGATGACCGAAAATGAAACTATGGGCCTGCAATTCGGCGAGACGCTGGTAGTGAAGAAAAACGGCTGCGAGAGTCTGAATGCCTATCCGAGAGAATGGGTGACGTGCGGCGGATAAATCACATTCTCCAGTGATATTTTAGGTTGCGGCGTCCGCTGATTTGTCCCATCACTCCACGATTCCATTACTCCAGTTCAATTGGAGTGGTGAAGTAATGGAATGATGGAGTATTGGAAGTAGCGGTTAGAATTCGGGGGACGGAACCCATTCACCACACAAGTGCAGAGATCGAAGCGAAAATATTTTTCTTACTCTGCGTCCTCAGCGTCTCAGCCTTGAAAGTTGTGGCTGATCCGTCCTTTGACGGATCCGCGGTGGGAACTCCGACACATCCAACCGCCAACACACATCCGCCTATTTCTCGATCTCCCGAATAATCGCTTCGGCGAATTTTTTCGTCGTCGCTTTCCCGCCCAGATCCGGAGTCCTGATTGCACCTTCGGTCAAAACCTTTTCCAGTGCAGCGGAGATTCGCTTGGCCGCCGGCCTTTCGGAGATGTGATCGAGCATCATCACGGTCGCCTGAATCATCGCCGTCGGATTGGCGATATTTTTGCCTTTGATGTCCGGCGCGCTACCATGGACTGTTTCAAAGAGCGCGTGCGTGTCGCCTAAGTT
>VBKY01000330.1 GCA_005879255.1 Deltaproteobacteria bacterium | reverse complement strand
AATTCCGCCACCCAAGACTCCCAGTCGTGGAGATATTGACCGAGTGCTTGCACGTTCTGCCCCTGGATATGTCGCCGCAACAGTTCGCCTGCTGTTGGCGGGGAACCGGCGTGCGCATCCATCCGAGAGATGTTCACCTCCCGTCGCGAAAAGGCCCCGTATAGCACTGGCAAGTAGGCGATGACAATCGCCAGGAAGCCGAAACCGATACCGCTCTCAATTACCGTAACTGTCCGCGCTATATCCCCCCGCGGTGTCACATCTCCCAAACCAAGGGTAAAGAAAGTGGTGCCGCTCAGGTACAGGTCCGTCCAAAAGTTAACAGTTTCGTTGCGTACGTTGAGTGGCGAACCCATCGCCCAATGAAAGAGCGCAAAGCCAAGAATCAGGCTCAGTGCCCAGGCGCCAAACAGCAACAGCAAGGAGAGCGGTCCAAAGAAGCTGAGGAAGGATTCTCGCGGGTTGCCCGCAGGCACGTGGCGCGCCAGCGCCGACCAGGGTACCCAAGTGGCGCGATAGAAAAGCCGAGGTAGTCGGAAACGGCGAGTTACACGCCGGGGCAGAATAATCGTCTCGAATGTGTCCCAAAGGACACCCGCGATAAGGACGACCGCGATAAGCAAAAGACCCACGTTGGCAGCCATACTGCTCTCCCTCTTTGTGACGTACACTCAGCGAAACAGATTCGTCTTTACTAGGCTAGGCTAGATCTTTCCATCGGCATCACGAACGTATCGGTGGCCAACGGAGTATTATAATGGGCCGAATTTGTCGGCACGCGGAATCCGACTTCATCACCGCTTAATTTGCGCGTCGCGGTAGATCTATCACGCTCTCAGCCGCCACTTACCGCTGCCATTTTGACATGTCTTCGATAGTGCCCACCAAACGAAAGACTTGTCCACCTGGAGCGGCCGGCGCTTCTGCATACCACCACGGGTTGCCGCTCAGGAGGCATCGGCGACCGCGGCGAAGACGCCATATTCTTAATGGTGCTGCATCTCTGACGCTATCAATTCTGCTATTTTCGTCCTGACTGCTTGTGATCGCGCAGACGCTGGCGAGTTAAGATGTCATTGAGCACCCATGACACCACCATGTAGGCTTCGGCTGGATCACGGATGATGGGCATGACCTCGTCAGTAACCGCGACGATGAGGTCACCCAAGGTAGTCCTGATAACTTTTCGCTGCCGCATAGCTCTTCTCCTACGCACACTCTGAAGGTACGTTTCTTCCGTTCAAGATTGGTGGACGTCGACGTTGGCTCTCTTCAGGTTGGTTGCATTAGCCTGGTCAGCAAGCTGCGTACCAGACTCGATCAAAGGCCGGAAACATATGTATCCTACGAAATCAGGATTTTACGATTTGGCGAGGAGAGATCGTTACGAAGAATATTCGACTGCTTATCGGCAGGTGTCGAAATGTCGACCTGCTTGGACAACTGATGGACTGCAATCGTTACGAACCGGAAACGGAGAGATCCCTAACTTCGGTATCGGATGAGAATCCTTCCAGTACTATCTTGCCGCGGGATCGGCCACTCTCGATCAGTGCATGGGCTTTCTTCCGCCTGGCTGCGTTGATGGCGCCGAACGACTCTGCAAACGTCGTATGGATCACCCCGGCATCGACAAGCTCAGACACTTCATTCAGCAATCGATGTTGCGCGATCATGTCCTGGGTCTCAAAAAGAGAACGGGTGAACATGAATTCCCAGTGCAGCGAAGCGGCTTTCCGTTTCAAGGGCAGGGCATCGAGAGAAGCGGGATCATCGATGAGGCCGAAGTGGCCCTGAGGCGCAAGCACATCGATCAATCCAGGATAGTGCGCGGAAGTGGCCGCAAGACTTGCGACGTATTCGACTTCGGGACTATGGATCGCGCGCAGTTGCTCGGAGAACGGCTTCCGATGATCGATGACATGGTGTGCGCCAAGATCCAGGCACCATTGGTGGGTCTCGGGGCGGGATGCGGTCGCAATGATTGTGAGACCCGTAAGCTTTCGCGCCAGCTGAATCAAGATGGAGCCGACCCCACCGGCACCGCCGATTATCAGCAAACGTCCCGAATCCCCAGGGTTTCCCGGCTTCACCGCAAAACGATCGAAGAGCAGCTCCCAAGCTGTGATGGTAGTCAGCGGCAAAGCACTTTTTACCAACGATGCGCTCGTCGACAAGATGAAACTCAGCATTCGTGCCGGAGCGTGCAATGGATCCGGCGTAGTACACCTCGTCTCCGGGTTTTAACATAAAAGTCTCGGGCCCCGCCTCTTTGACAATGCCGGCAGCATCCCAGCCGAGAATTTTGTACTCGTCGCCATCCGGCGCGACACTTGCCCGTACTTTTACATCGACCGGGTTGACCGACACTGCCTTGACTTCAACTAAAAGATCGCGTCCTGCCGGACGTGGAACTGGAACTTCCACATCGAGGAGCGACTCCGGATGACCGATCGGTAAGGGCTTTTTGTAGCCGACGGCTTTTATTTTTGTCTCCTTGCGATGGGTTCGTCCACTCTGCAATTTCCGCGTCGAGCTTGGTACTGGCAAAGAATCCTCATCACTTGACTGTTAGATAAGCGACGTCTTCGATCGGCACAGGTTTAGAGACCAAGCTCGCTCAATCCGAGATGAGTGTCGGGACGCCGCCCGAGCGGCCAATGATATTTGCGCTCCGATTCTTTGATAGGTAGATCGTTGATGCTCGCCAGACGTAAACGCATCAGGCCGTCGTTGCCATACGAACGAAACCAGTTTCCGGAGTCATCGCGCCATTCATAAGCAAAGCGCACGGCAATGCGATTACCGTCGAAGGCCCAAAGCTCTTTGATCAGCCGGTAGTCCAGTTCCTTTGCCCATTTGCGTCTGAGAAAAGCGACGATCTCCTGCCTGCCACTCGCGAACTCCGCGCGGTTTCTCCAGCGCGAATTTAGAGTGTACGCCAAAGCCACTTTTTCCGGATCGCGAGAATTCCAGCCGTCTTCTGCCAGACGAACTTTCTGTACGGCAGTATCACGAGTAAATGGCGGCAACGGAGGACGTGTCGACATGACTTCTTCCTTTCTCAACTGTTTTAGAAACCGAACCGCCAACAGCCGGCTGGCATTGTGATCTTTCGCCAACGCGACTGTGGATGCCAGGAAGCTGGCTCCATCGCAACCCGACAATCCGCACCTTCCGAGCTACGCACTCAACGACTGAGCCACAGCTGACGACCGCGCTGGCGGAGCCATGAATTCCGGACCCACCGGGTCGGTGACCGAGGCGTGAACGATCTCGTCGATGGCTTTCAGCGCAGCCAGATCCAGCTTCCAGCCGTGGACATCTACAATCGGCGTCAGCTGCTTGGGATGGCGGGCGCCCCAAAGCGCCACGGTGACGAAGGGCTGATCCAACGTCCAGCGCATCGCCAGTTCCAGGACACGCTTGCCGAAATTCTCTTGCGCAAAGCGGTCGAGCCGCTCGACGGCTTGCAAATATTGCGCGTAGCGGGGTAGGCGAAATTTCGGGTCTATCTTTCGGACGTCGTCGCCTCGAAATTCGCTGTTCAATTTCATTTTGCCGCTCAGCAGTCCGCGACACAGGGAACCGTACGTTAGCGTGCTGATGCCGTGGATGCGACAGTAAGGCAGCACGTCTCTTTCAACGCCGCGCTCGAACAGATTGTATGGCGGTTGTACCGTGTGCAGCGGTGCGGCTTGGCGAAACAGATTTAACTGCTCTAACGAATAGTTACTCACCCCGATGGCGCGAATCTTCCCTTGCTTGTACAGCTGATACATCGCCGCTGCCGTATCCTCGATCGGAACTAGCGGATCGGGCCAATGAATCTGGTAAATATCTATGTAATCGGTCTTTAGGCGGCGCAGCGAATCATTAATTTCTTTCATGATCCGCGCTTTACTCGAGTTCCGAAACACTTGGTCTCCGCGCCACTCCAACCCGACCTTGGTCGCGATAATTACTTCTTGGCGCTTGCCATATTGCGCCAAGGCTCGACCGACGAGTTCTTCGGCGCGCCCGAGCCCGTAGACCGGGGCCGTGTCGATGAGATTTATTCCATGCTCCAACGCTGCGCGGATCGTTTCGAGCGCCTCCTGTTCATCGGTTCCTCCCCACATCAACCCTCCGATCGACCACGTGCCCAGTCCGATGCGGGAAACGTCGCGGTTCAATCCCTTCATTGTTACGTATTCCATGATGCGCGGGCCTTCGTCACATTAAGTCGCCGTCTAAGACGACAACAAAAACTCCCTCGAGTTTGTCTTTCTCTTCGACGATGCCGCGATCGACGGCGGTCTTTCGGACACCGAGACTGTCAAACCAGCTCACCGCGAGTAGCGCGCCGTCTTGATTGTAAATCTCCCAATAGTCTGCGGCTCTTTCGGTGGTCACGTCGTCGTAGACGTACGTAGCCACAGCACCCATAACCACTCCTTCGACCACCCATGGATCAAAGGAGACAAGTCTCATCTCATGCTGTTCCGGTCCCGCAACGATTTCCTGTTCCCCGGCATTGTCGCTGGCTTCCGCAGCCCTAGCGGCTACGAGTCCAAGAAAGAACAACACAGCGATAAACTCTAAGATGCCGAAAATAGTAACGTAGATTTTATTCCTGAAAGTCATAGCTCCCTCCGTCACTTTCCTAGAATTTGCGTTCAAGAGCCTTGGTTGAGATTCTAGCCGGCCAAAGAAAGTTGAAATTCGGGAAGGCTCTTGTCCTTGCTCTTAGAACCTTCGAGCCATATTCGACCGCTACAGATACAAGCGCCTGCTCGACACCTTGAGCCGCTGCCCGAGCCCACACAGTCATCGTCGCTA
Organism: Deltaproteobacteria bacterium; assembly: GCA_005879255.1. The sequence goes on along the minus strand of VBKY01000330.1, from coordinate 3,989 downwards.
CAAGCACAGCTGAGAGTAGTACGTAGATAGATTTCATTTTTTTTTAACCTTTCGTTGTTGGAAAAAGACAAGGGCAAGGAATATGCCAGCGAGCTGACGGATTCCACCGGACATTCAACTAACTGAGATAAAAGAAGATTTAAGTTTAGGATCCGAAAGCTGATTGCGTGTCAGCTATCAGTGACGAGGACGTGGTGTCGAAATATCGAAGGGTGCCTAAATTCCGTCACTACGATGTTTAGCCGCGGACTTAATATTCAAATCGGTTTGCAACGATCTGAAGGACTGCTGAATTATTTTTGGGCGAGTGCATCGCCAAATCCATGCCAGCGAGTTAGGTGGGAGGATGAATGCCCTTCAATAGCGAGGAAATCACCGCCATCCATTACCCATGCAAGGCAAAGTGCATTGTCATCGCCGACGGATTGGTCCGCGTGGGCTAAGCGACAATAAGCGTCTAGTTTGATTCGGCGGTCTGAATACCGACACCTGTCGGAATGGCGTCGGCCGCTCCACCCGGAGAGCAGACTAACTAAAGACCGCCTCGTTCTTCAACGTCGCCGATCCTCTCTATATCCGCTCCAATGAACGGCGCCGTTCCTTTTCAAGAAGATCGAGCGTGTTCAAAGCATACCGCCACGCCGGAGAAATCAACCAATGGTGCGGGAGCGCTTTATTGCGCGCTGGCGGTGCATGGTCTTGACGATGGGCTTCATGGCATTTTTGCATGGACGAGTCTCCAAGATTTTGTCATTCAAACTGCGCCTCAGCGATCCGATGTCATGCGAAATTAGAGTGGACGTGTTGCCGATTTCGCCCGCCCGAGCATGTTCTTCGGCTCGCTGAGCGCTCGCGATCACGTTGGAGGATATGTGCAAAGATTGGGCCGAAACCTTGACGCGGAAGGTCTCGACACAGCACAAGGATTTAGCGAGTAGAAAACGCGCGCCGCGCTCATCTATATGGTCATTGCAAACAGCGAGCTGCGTGAATTGAAGATTCCGTCTCTTTGATAACGAGCGTTAACTTCCCGGTTGCCAGTCCCACTTCCGTGTTTCCATGTCGCTGCGGGTGAAGTGAACAACGATCAGGACGGTATAGTCATTATAGTCGGTTTCGCCGATCGCCGGCGGGCTCTTGTCGACGAATTTTCCGGTGCTGCCGTCGATGGTAAAAACCTCGACCTCGGCATGGCCGCTGTGACGCGCGTTTTTAAATAGAGCGATCTCCGGCATAACAAAACCCAGGAGCGGAACCGTAAAGGCTGGAGAGCCTACAAAGGACTGCCCTTGGTCAACCGCAAGAACGGGAGCGAAGACCTTCAAGTGGAGCTGCGCTTGCTTCGGGTCTGTGGCGATTTGTACCTGTTGTCCTTGTAGCCAAGCCGTGAAGAACTCCTTTGCGAAATCCTTATCGGAGGTCAGACCGTAGAAATCGACGGTGACCGTTTTCCCCTTGAATTCGTGAGTATCCAGCGTCGCTAAAGCCTGTTCGAAGGAGCTGATTAAGAGCCGTTGTTCTATGCTCGAACGCGCCGTATTGCTAACTTGGTTTGTCGTCGCGCAGCCCGTAAGCAACGTGAGAAGGTATGCAATCGGAAGAAACTTCCGCATAGCGACATTCCTCTTGAATCTGCGCAGGGCCGGCGATTGGGAATTCTCAGGATTCGTCCGGACTGCAAGCGTTGATAATTGATTGCCAAAGCGACGCCGAACATAAATGGCCGATTCTCTCGACGAGAACCCTTTCATTTATTTCTGATATTCAAATACGATGCGGTTCTGCTTCTAGTGTCGCTTCCGGCGTTGCTTATTCGTATCTCGTGGCGTGGTATTGCAAGCGCTTATTCGACTTTGACCCACGTCTTGTCCGGATCGTACTCATCGAGAGCGTTGGCCAAGTCGGCTGTCTTCGGTCCGAGATCTTTCTGATAGAGAATTCCATCTTGATTGATAATAAACGACATCATCCCCGAGTTGGCGTATTGCGCGGGATAGGCTAAGAATGCAAAGCCGCGAGTCATCTTACCGTTCACGATATAATTCTTCGCACCGCCGGACGCATGTTTTCCTTGCCCCATCAGGACGCGGAAGTAGTAGCCTTGAAACGGGCTCGGGAGCGAGCTTAGTTTCTTTGCGTAGCCTTCGGAGCTAGCATAGGCCAGGAGCGGTCCGATAGGACTTTCGGTTTCACGGTTGCTTGCATTCCAATAAAGTCCGTTGTGCTTTCCCTGATCGCTGATGAACTTCTGCGCATACTGTTTAACGCTGTCGTCAAGGGTTTTGGAATAATACTCCTTTTGTGCGGCGACTAGTTCTCGCAGAACACCGATAGTCGCAATTTCATTTCGTCCGATCCGACGAAACAATATCTCTTCCTTGCCGGCGCTGGTATCGAAGTACCAGGCGTCCTTCCTGTTCACGAGTGGGATCGGCATCGGCCAATTTTCGGCGCCGACGTACAGCCTGACGGTTCCATCCGGCTCTTCGACGAGACGATTCATCCTCTGGTATTTCTCGGCAAATGCGTCCCGGCTTTTCTTGTCTTCTACTTTGTCGCCGCTGGAGATGATTTCCTTCCCTTCGGGTCCGAAAATTTCAAGGAGGTCCTTCTCATCGCCGGCTTGAACCGCGCGGATCAATGCTCTGCTCGCTTCGTCGGGAGATGAGAACGTTTTTTGTCCCGCCGGTTGGGCCCATAGGATCCACGCAAATCCCACAGACCACACTCCAAAGAACGCCAAGGAGGCAAACATAACTAAATTGCCCCTACGAATTTTTTGTAAGCCGTCTTTTATCTCCATGATCCTGCTCGCCTCCATTCTATCTTCTTGCATAGGAATCGCATCGCACAACGAATCCGACTACCTGTGACCGCCACCTCCACCGCCACCACCCATGCCGCCTCCTCCTCCATGCCCACCGCCTCCTCCGCCACCACGCATGGCGCCTCCTCCGCCACCATGCACGGCGCCGCCGACACCGCCGCGCGCTCCGCCGGCGAAGCCTCCGCCATGCATACCTCCGCCGAAGCTGGACTGGCCGCGGAAGGAGTGCTGATTTGCCACGCCGCCGTGGTCGAATCCGCTGAATGCGCCGGGGCGTTGATTGGGTTCCATGCGCGGCGCGGCGAACCCGCGATCAGCTCGATGGTCGATCGCTCCGCCCCGATTGCCCTCGGCGCGACCCGGAAAACTAGGCGGCCGAGCACCTCGAAAACCTTCGCCACCGCGTATTCCGTCTCTGCGATTAATAAAGGTGGGACTCCTGGAGATGAACCGGTTGTGATTGAAGACCACGAATCTGTCCCGCCAATTGCAACCCCAGTTGTGCCAACCCCAGTGATGGTGGATATGCCGTCTGATAGGAAAGCCTTCATCGAAGAAAATAAACGGACCACCGACAAAGAAACCTGCGTCGAAATATCCCGGATAGGCCAGCAGGGGAGCCCCGTATACGATCCAGGGATCATACTCGGGAAGATAGACGATCTCTGGATTCGCCGGTTCGATAATTACCGTTTGGTCTTTTGTTGTCACAGTCTCCTGCGCCGTAGTTTTAAGAGTACCGGCGCTCTGCGCCCGCTTGCGCATAACCTGGACGGCATTGAGGACATCTTGCGATTGGTTGAAGTAGGCGTCTCCCAAAGCCGAGGTCCAGGAAAGATTTTTGTCCATTTTGGCTAGCACCGACGGAAATTGCGTGAGCGCTTTCACGCTCGGATCCCAGGATTGTTTATCCACCGCATCGGCCAATTGGGCGTCCTTGAGACTGGAATTTTCTTGCAGCCAACGGTTCGCTTCGACAATCTCGGTCGGGTAGGTGGCAGCCGCCAAAACCTGCGCGACCAGTTCGTCGGGATACAATGCGATGGGCGCTACCAGTTGCTGCAACTTTTCTGCAGTCACTTGCGCCGGCTGAACCGCAGACGGCGTAGCAGCCGTGGCCTCTTGATTGGCCACTCCCGCGCAATTGCTGGTTACGAATAGA
>VBKY01000329.1 GCA_005879255.1 Deltaproteobacteria bacterium | reverse complement strand
AGAGCGCGAGGTGCGCCTGTCGATTGGATATCCGTTAAACCGATGATCGCTGCGCCGATTTCAATCGCCGTAGCCGCACGCCCCAGTCATCCCAACGCGGCAACCCTTTTCGCGGATATGGTGCTATCCAAAGAGGGGGCCGACCTATTGAATTCCATGGGGCGCGCACCGACGCGCAGCGACGTTTCGCCCTCCGCCAAGCGCTTAGATCCCAAAACACTCGACTTGATTCCTCTGCATGTGAGCAGCGACGAAATGGACCCGGAGGACTTTCGCAAAATCTTTGGGCTGCGCTAGTGTAAGGTTCGGCACTGCGAAGCGGGCAATTTTTTGATTGGTTCAATTCGTTCAAATAGTTCAATCCGTTTGAAGCGAAGCCGGTCAAGAGATCGATCGTTCAAGGTTCAAAATGTCGATTCGGGCTAAATCTCATAGCCGGTAGAATCGTTTCGCAAATGAGAGGCGGAAAGGAAAAACGGATTAACCACAAAGGTCCTAGCGCGGCAGAGCCGCAACCAAAAGTTGGAATATCTCGCGCAAAGACGCAAAGGTGCAAAGGTAAAAAAAAAGGTTCCGAACTTGGCGTCTTGGCGACTTGGCGCGAGTAAATCCTCATTTTCATGAGCTACCGCCGTTCGGAGAATTTACGCAAACCGCGCAAACCCTCAAGTATAGTAGTTCAAGTATAGTAGTACAAAAAACGGATTTTTTCTCGTGAATTTGCGGCCGATTAGACTTTTTCACTGCCCTACGTTAAGCAATTCTTTGTGACTGACTCTCTGACAGCGCGGCTTTTCAATCAGGTTGATCGACTTTCTCAGGAGCGAGGCCGGCGTTATTTTTCGCGCGGCGCAGTCGACTTCATCGAAGGCGACGCCTGGTCTTTACAGGCCGGCGTGCAAGGCACCCGGCACTACGACGTTCATGTCTCATCGGAAAAGCATGTCATCAACGTGTCGTGTACGTGTCCGTTCTACGATAGAGAGCTCGTTCCTTGTAAGCATATCTGGGCCGCTCTGCTCGCTGCCGAGAAGAGCGGGCTCTTGGAAGGGCTGAGCAAGCTTGCCGCGCCGCATCTGCGTAGCGTCCGGCCTACTCCGCTCACCGAAAAAACTCGACGCCCGCGCCAGAGCGCGAGAAGTGTATTGCCGCCGAGTTGGAAACAGCCTCTCCAGAGGCTCCGGGCAGCTATGGAGGCGGACGCGGAGCGTCTCAGCTCCAGGCGAGGGACAGAACGGGAGTTGACTTATCTCGTCGATAGCAATTCCACGCTCGCCACGGGGCGGCTCGTGGTTCAAATCGCTCAGCGCGAGCGCAAGATGGATGGCAACTGGGGCAAGGTCAAATACAAAAAATTCTACACGCACGACATTCTCCAACTTACCGATGCCACCGACCGGCGGATTCTGGCCACACTCCTCGGAGCCCACAATGAATTTGACTATGGCTCCTCTTCGTACTCCCAGGGTTCTGTTGGAAATCGCTTTACGCTTTCGCCAACTCTGTGGGACTTCGTCCTGCCGCTCATGTGTTCTACGGGTCGTTGCTCTCTGCAACGATCCCTCATCGGTGAAAACCATGTGCCGCTGCAATGGGACGATGGCGATCCATGGGATCTTTGTCTGCGCGTCACGGTGTCCGATGACCGCAAAGGATTCAGTGTCGGAGGCGTTCTCACTCGCAAGGAATCCGAGCTGTCGCTGTCGCAGGCCGACCTTCTAATCGGCGGTGGCCTGGTATTTCATGACGGGCGTATCGCCCGCTTGAACGACTCCGGCGCCTTTGGCTGGATCTCCGTTCTGCGCGCGCAGGAGAAGCTGTTCATCGCTAAGGCGGAAGCGGACGAGTTCATGGATGAATTGTTGCGGCTGCCGACCCAACCCCGCCTCGATCTGCCGGAGGAATTGAAATTCGAATGGGTAATCGCTCATCCGACGCCTAGCCTAGTCATCAAGCCGGGACAGCATGACCCGTGGCGTCGGAACTATGTCGCCGCCGAGTTGTCTTTTGATTATGACGGCAACGTGATCGCCGGCGACCGGATGGGTCGAAGCGTCTATCAAAAATCACGCCGCCGGGTGATCCAGCGCAACCTGGAGACTGAAGCCGCTGCCCAAACGCGCCTGGCGCAACTCGGTTTCCGCGCCGGCTATTGGATGCGCGACGCTCAGATGGAGTTGCCGGCTGAGCGCGTCGCCAAAGTGGTGCGGACGCTGACTCAAGAGGGCTGGCGCGTCGAGGCGGATGGCAAACGCTATCGCATCGCGGCAACCATGCGTCTGGAGATCAGCTCCGGCGTCGATTGGTTCGACCTTGAAGGCGCTGCACAATTTGGCGACGTTAGTGTGTCACTGCCCAAGTTGTTGCGCGCGATCAAACATGGCGAGCAGACCGTCCGTTTGGACGACGGTACGGTGGGTATCATCCCCGAAGAATGGCTCGCCAAATATCGTCTTCTGGCCGATCTGGGCAGCGTCAGTGGTCAGCAGCTGCGCTTCACGCGACCACAAGTTGGTCTGCTCGATGCGTTGCTCGCATCCGAGTCAGAGGTAAGCACCGATGCCTTGTTCGATCGAGTGCGCAACCAAATACACGGCTTCGCCGGAGTGAATGCCGCCGATCCGCCACAGACATTTTGCGGTGAGCTGCGCGGCTATCAACAGGAGGGGTTGGGCTGGCTCAAATTTCTCCAGCAGTTCGGCTTTGGTGGTTGCCTTGCCGATGACATGGGGCTCGGTAAGACGATTCAGGTTCTCGCGCTACTGGAATCGCGCCGCTCCGAAGGGGAAGGTGCCCGCGGTTCATCGCCGCGCCAGTCACTCGTAGTCGTGCCACGCTCGCTGGTATTTCATTGGAAGGAAGAAGCGGCGCGTTTTGCACCTCAACTGAGTGTCCTCGACCACACGGGAGCCGCTCGTCATAAACCGAGCGACCACTTTGGCGAGTATGATCTCGTGATCACGACCTACGGTACGCTCACGCGAGACGCGATTCATTTCAAGAATGTGCATTTCGACTATTGTATTCTCGACGAAGCGCAGGCGATTAAAAACCCCGGTACGCTTTCGGCCAAGGCTGCGCGGCTGATCAACGCCGATCATCGACTCGCCCTAAGCGGCACGCCTATCGAGAATCATCTTGGCGAGCTATGGAGCCTGTTCGAGTTTCTCAATCCGGGCATGCTCGGCAGTGCATCTATTTTCGGCGGCGCGGGCCGAAATCCGGACGCCAAGACTCGTGAAATCCTGGCGCGCGCGCTACGGCCGTTTATTTTACGCCGGACCAAAGCCCAGTTCGCCAGAGAATTACCCGCCAAGACGGAGCAGTACCACGAATTGCGTGATTACTACCGAGCACGGTTGTTGAAGAATGGAGCGGACGCAGGGTCCGGTCAATTCAAATTTCAGGTGCTCGAAGCGCTGCTGCGCTTGCGCCAAGCGGCCTGTCATCCTGGCCTGATCGACAAAGGCAAAACGTCAGAGTCGAGCGCCAAGATCGATACGCTCATGGCACAGTTGGAACAGGTGCTCGAGGAAGATCACAAAGTTTTAGTCTTCTCGCAATTTACCAGCCTGCTGGCGATCCTGCGCGACCGGCTCGACACCGCGAAAATTCCTTACGCCTACCTAGATGGCCGCACCCGTGACCGCCAGGCGCGGGTGGAGCAGTTTCAAAACGATCCCAGCGTAAAACTTTTTCTCATTAGCTTGAAAGCCGGCGGGCTGGGATTGAATCTCCACGCTGCCGAGTATGTCTATTTGCTAGATCCCTGGTGGAATCCTGCCGTGGAAGCGCAAGCGATCGATCGCGCTCATCGCATCGGCCAGACGCGTCCAGTTTTTGCTTACCGTCTCATCGCCCGCGACACGGTGGAGGAAAAGGTCTTGGAATTGCAGCAATCCAAGCGCGATTTAGCGGATGCGATCATCACCGCCGATAATAGTCTGCTGCGCAGTCTCACCCAGGAAGATTTGGAACTGCTGTTGTCGTGAGGCATTGACCGACACCGCACTGTGGATTGATTTCCAACCGTTGACAGAAGGGATCGATCGGGGTTGCATTGTAGCGCCGTGTGGAAGTTGATTTGCCCGCGTGCTATGCATGGCAATCTAAGTTTTCTTCAAACAAAGATCCTTGGCAGGAGATCGAACATGAATTGGAAATCGGCGTTGACCGGTGCAGCTTGTGCCCTATTGGCGTTGCCTTCATTGGGCGACGCGCAGAGCGCAAAGATTAAAATGGGCTCTTCGTTAAGCCCGCCGTCTCTGGAATCGATCACGCCGTACGTCGCCATCGAAAAGGGCTTCTTCAAGAAATACGGACTCGACGTCGAAGTCGTGGAGTTCCGCGGCGACAATACGCACGTCAAGGCGCTGCTCTCGGGCGACATCGATATGTCGATCAACATGGGCGCCACGGAAGGTATCGTCGGCGCGGCGAAGAAAGTTCCCATCAAACTATGGGTGGTGACGAATCCGATCACGCCCTACCATCTGATCGCACGGCGGGAAGCTGGAACGACGTTGCAGGCGCTGGTGGGCAAAAGCGTGGCGGTCTCCGGCATCGGCGCGATCTCCTATCATATTCCCCGCATCGTGATCGAACGCAGCGGCCTAGATCCTGAGAAGTTCAAGTACGTCGCCGTGGGCTCGCCGGCGGATCGCTTCAAAGCTCTGATTGCCGGCAAAGTCGACACCACGGTGGTGACCAATACCGAAGTGGCGAAGCTCGGCTCTTATCCCGAGATCATCGATCTCGTCAATGTGCCCAAGCTCTTGCCCGAGATCCCGTACGAGTTCGGCATGGCCAAAGACGACTACATTCAAAAAAACGCAGACACGCTTTATAAGCTCGCCAAGGCGATCATTGAGTCCAACCGTTGGATTGCGGCGAATAAGGCCGGCACCATCGAGGTCGCAAGAAAAATCCTGCCGGACGAGCCTGTGGAAGTATTAAATAAAACCTACGATCTCGCCGACCCGCGCTTGTGGGGCGTGAACGGCGATATTACCGAGGGGTCGTACAACTTCACGGTCGAGTTTCTGAAAAAGGTCGGTTACCTAGAGACGCCGATGCCGTACAATCAGTTCTTCGACCGCCGCTTCGTCGATCGCGCGATCAAGGAATTGGGCCGGAAATAGAGCGTTGGCGCTAAGATCTTTTTGACCTCAGTTGGGGCCGATGAATGCTGGAGGTGCGGCGTCTCTCCAAGATTTTCTTTGAGCAGAACGATCCACGCAAGCCCGGACTCGTCGCGCTCTACGACATCTCTCTCGCCATTCGCAAAAACGAGTTTGTTTCTCTGCTCGGGCCAAGTGGCTGCGGCAAGACGACGCTGATTCGGATCATCGCCGGGTTGCTTGCGGCGGACCGCGGCGACGTGCTGGTGAATCAGCAATGCGTCACGGCGCCGGGACGCGACCGCTGCATGGTGTTTCAACAATTTGGCTTGCTGCCTTGGCGCACCGTATTGAGCAACGTGGAATTCGGTCTCGAGATCGAAGGCATGGCGCGGGACGAACGGCGCGCCGTCGCCGACAAATATCTGGACCTGGTCGGCCTCAAAGGCTTCGAGAGTTACTATCCGCACCAGATCTCGGGCGGCATGCAGCAGCGGGTCGGCATCGCCCGGGCGCTGTCGAAAAAGCCGGAGATTTTGCTGATGGACGAACCCTTCGGCGCGGTCGACGCGCAGACCCGCGAGCAGCTGCAGGAAGAGTTATTAAAAATCTGGGCGCAGACCGAAACCACCGTGGTATTCGTGACGCATAGCATCGATGAGGCGATCTACCTTTCCGATCGGGTCGTGGTGATGCAGGCGCGCCCCGGCCGGATAAAAGAAGAGGTGCAGATCGATTTGCCGCGGCCGCGTTGGGAAGGCGACGTCAAAGCCGATCCCCGCTTTGCGCAACTGCGCGCGCGCCTGCGCGCTTCGCTGCGAGACTAACTATGGCGCTTCCGACCGACGAACAGATCATCGAAGAGTTGGGTCTCCGGCGCGACCGGCGCCGGTCGATCTACGATCATCCAAATCTCATTCGTCTGGCTTCGGTCACGGTTTTTTTGCTGCTGTGGGAATTTTTCGGACGCAAAACCGATCCGATCCTTTTTACTTATCCAACCGCGGTTGCCGAAGCTTTCGGCAAACTCATCGTCTCCGGGGAATTGATCAAACAGTTGGCGGTGAGCTTGAGCGCGCTCGCCGTTGGTTTTCTCGCATCATTGGCTCTCGGCGTTGCCCTGGGACTCGTCTTGGGTATGTCGCGCACGGTCGAAGCGTTCTGTGAGCCGGTGATCAATGCTCTCTATGCGACGCCGCAGGTCGCGCTCACGCCGCTGCTCATGATGTGGCTCGGACTCGGCTTCAGCGTCAAAGTCGTGGTAGTTTTTCTTTTTGCCTTTTTCCCGATCCTGATCAACACCGCCAGCGGCGCGAAAAACGTCAGCGCCGCAATGGTCGAAGTGGCGCGCGCCTATTTAGCGCCGCCGGCACAGATTCTCTTCAAAGTCATTTGTCCGGCCGCGCTGCCGTTTATTATGGCCGGTGTGCGCATTGCCATCGGGCGCGCGTTGGTAGGAATGATCGTCGCCGAGCTTTTCACCGCGATCACCGGCCTCGGCGCGATGTTGTCGCTGTACGGCAATATTTTTGAAACCGCAAAGATGTTCGTGGTGATCGTCGTGCTGGCGGTGTTGGGCGTCGGTTTGATCCGCGCGACCCAATGGCTAGAACGCCGGCTGGCAACTTGGAAAGAAACCGAGCGCGCGGTCAGCTAGGTCCATAGGACTCGAAAGTTCAATGTTCAAGGTTCAACGTTCAACGTCGGAATTGGATCGGATGTCGATCCACACGCGACCGGACGTGTTCCCGGTTTATCTATATTGCCCGCAGGCCGCTCTCGTAATGAGGAAAAATGGCGCTTAATTCTTTAGAGGAACAAGCCCTCGCCGAGCTCGATCTGCCGCTCACGCGGCCATTCCGGCTCGTCGATCATCTCGGCGCCGTGCGCGCAGCTTCGATAATCGTGGTGATCGCGCTGTGGGAAATATTCGGCCGGCAGGTCAATCCGCTCTTTCTCTCTTATCCCAGCGCCATCGGCCGCGCATTCTTGCAGATTGTCGTCACCGGCGAATTTCAACGCAGCGCGCTCGGGAGCTTGCATGTGTTCGCTGTCGGCTTGAGCATTGCGCTCGTGCTCGGTATTGCCATTGGTTTGTTGATGGGGCGCTATCGCCTCGCCGAATATTTGCTCGACCCTTATGTTTACGCGCTTGATGCCACTCCGCGGGTCGCGCTGATCCCGCTGCTGCTCCTCTGGTTCGGGCTGGGCAATTCTTCGAAGATCGCTATTGTGTTTCTGAGCGGTTTGTTTCCCGTGCTGATGAATACCTTTAGCGGCGTGCGCACGGTGAGCGCGCAGCTTGTCGAGGTTGGCCGCGCCTACGGCGCGGGCGAGGGAAAGCTCTTCACGAAGGTTATCCTGCCGGCCACGTTGCCGTTTATCATGGCCGGTATCCGTCTTGCGGTGGGCCGCGCGCTGATCGGCATCATTACGGCGGAAATGTTCACCGCAGTGACTGGCATGGGTGCTCTTTTAGTTCGTTACTCCAGCGCTCTCGCAACCGACAAGTTTTTCGTTCCAGTCATCTTGCTGGCGCTGCTCGGCGTGATTCTCAGCAACATTGTCGAGAAGCTGCAAAAACGTCTGGCGCCGTGGAAAGAGACCGAACGAGCGCTCTGATGCCGTAGGCCGTCGCTTTAGGCGAGTAGTTATCCCTTAACACGAGCACGACCACGATCACGCTTCTCCCTGTTACGAGCTTCGGCGGGTGACTTCCTTCAACAGTTTGTGCCAACTTTCCAACGCTTCCTCGTATTGACTGAGGGTCCCGCCTTTTTCGGGATACCAGCGCTTGAAGCCATAATCTTTCTGGGCGCTGCCGAAAAATAAATCTTCATAGAGTTTTTGACCTTCCGGGCTCAGGAGAAAATCGGCGAAGAGCAGCGCAGCGTGGGGTCGCTGGCTGTTTGCGTAGACCGCCGCTCCCCCCGCGCTGGCGACCACCAGCTCCATCGGTACCCAGACCACCGGCGCGCCCCTTTTCGCGGCGACATTCGTCGCGCTATAGAACTGGCTCGGCGAAGCGAATATTTCTCCCGCGGCGACAAGCTGAGTCAGGGCGCTGCCCGCCATCATGTGGATCCTGATGTTCTGTTCCTTCAATCTTTTCACGAAACCTTCGCTTTTGGCTCTTACCATCGCGCCGATAATGCGCGCTCCGGTGTCATCCCCGGCCAGTCCCATGTTGTCGCGCAGCGCCGGTCTCATCAGCCCGTCGAAGTTTTTCGGCACGTCGGCGGCATTTAAGAAGCGCTTGTTGTAAGCGAAGCCGACGTAAGACTCGCGGACGATCGTCCAGTACACCAAATTCTTTGGTCCCTTTTCCCTGGAGTCTTCCGGGAACGCCGCAAGGTGCGGCGAAGCGTAGGGGAGCAACAACTGGCTGTCGCGGAAAGTCATTAGCCCTGGGGGAGTCGTTTCGATGGCATCGGCGATGTGGCGCCGCGCTTTAGCTTCGGTGAGTAGTCTTTGCGCAAGCGCGCTCGACCCGGTGCGAAACGTTTCGACGCTCACGCCCGGATATTTTCTTTCGAAAGCACCGGAAATCTGTTTGTTTTGATCAGTGGCCAAGGTCGTGTACCAGACGAGTTTGCCTTCGCGTTTGGCGCCCTCGAACAACACACGCTCGCGATCCGGACCAGTGTAGGCGGCTAATTCTATGGGAGACGATGGTTTGGCGGTTTGGCTCCATGCCGGTGCACAGAAAAATAACAGGATGAACATTGTGGCGGCAAGAGTTTTCATCTCTAACCTCACGAAGTCTTCTAAAATTTCAGCGCTTGATGCTCAGCGCTGTGCCATCCGGCAAATAGCTAGTCAGCCAACGCGTGCTGTCGAGAATTCGCTCCCGATATTCCGCGGTTTTTTCCAAGCCTGGCAGATCAGGCGCATATTGCCCGAGGAATAAATTCGCGGATATCAATAGGCCGGCGGGTTTCAGCAGCCGTTCGAATTGTTCCAGATCGATCAGCGACTCTGCCGGATCGGTATCGAAGTAAGCGAGATCGTAGGTGTCCTTGAGCGTCGGCA
>VBKY01000012.1 GCA_005879255.1 Deltaproteobacteria bacterium | reverse complement strand
GTATTTGGAAAGTAGAATTAACATTCTGTTTGAAGAGCTCGATAAAAATGAAACGGGCCTAAAGATTGTAGTTCGATACATCGTGACGCGAACAGGTACCGAAACGGTCATTGACCACATTAACAATCAAACCTCGACTCTACCGCTTCCTCCCTTAAGCTTCAGTTTCAATACGGGCGGAAGCGATTCAGCACCGGGCGAAACGAACTTGACGTGTCGCGCGACTGGCGAAATGGAAAGGGCGTTAA
>VBKY01000011.1 GCA_005879255.1 Deltaproteobacteria bacterium | reverse complement strand
GCTGGAGAAGGATGGCCAAGACTATCTCGTTCGAAGCGATTCCCTGACTCAAACGGGTGATTGGATTTTGCGAAACGCTATTGGCCAAAGCGATTTTACCGAGCAGAGCAGTCGCCGATCGACAGTTTATCGGCCGTTGCGTTTCACGCCGCTTGATATTTCACGGCTTGATTCCCACCGACAAAAACAAAGGCGAACCCATTCTTCGTCACAAACGCAAGGTTCAAGTAAGCTGTCTCAACTTTTGCGTAGCTTGGGCGATCACCTTGATAGAACCGAGGTCAGCTCTTTTCACATTTTATGGACGCCTGATTCTGTTTCTGTCGATTACCAGGAATCCGACGGTCAGAGTGACTCCAGAACGTTTACTGCTGAAAAATTGCAGCAACTGGGCTTGCATTCGAGATTCCGACGGTCCTTTTCCCGGTACGGTATTCCAGTGCCGAAAAAACATAAAGATGTGTGATTTTTGGATCTTTGTGCCATCGCAGTCCCCGGCTGATTGATCCGGTGCTCAAGCGTGGTGAAAGGAGCATTTTATGCCGATCAGGCCCTCTATATCACTCGTCGACCTATACCGGCGCGTGAATAAGTTGCTGAGAGAACAACCCCGTAAGCAAGACACCGGCGCGCGCAAACCTGAGATCAAAAAGAGGATCACGGCTCTTTTCCGTCCCGGCGGTTCGAAGAAGGAAACAGAAAAACGCAACAGCTGATGCAGAAGGACCCCACTTACGTTTTCTCCCAGACGATTTCTTTTTGCTCTGTTCACTCTCAGTTATTGTTCTATCGCCCTGGATAGTAGCTTCTCCCGAATGGCCCCACGTTGGCTAACATCCAGAGCGGCGGCCAGTTGGAAATAGGACCGCGACGCATTAGCGGATGGTCTCTGAGCGGCGTGCGCATGACAGACCCCCCTTATTCGGGTTTTCCGGTGCTGTCTGACGCGCTGTAAAAAGTTTGGTTGGTTTGAGGCCCAGCAAGGCGCCCCTCGGTCCTTCAGCGTGCTTTTGGCATCTCAATCTCGCTACGCTTGAGCAAGTAATCGAGGCCGCCGACCCGGTACCAGCGATAGCCGTACGCCTCGAGCAGCAAGTGATGCCTTCCATCTTCTCCGGCTCGGCTGTGGTCCTCGGTCAATAGATTTACCAGCACGCGTGCTTCATTACCTCGCAATCCAGTGGAGAACGCCACCTCCCTGGGAATCGCATCCAAATTATGGACAAACAGGACTGAATTGTTGCGCCAGTCGTAGCGGATTGCGAGCACCGCCGGATCTCGAGTCGAAAGCACTTCAAAGTCGCCCCAGCCGACTTCCGGAACTTCCTTGCGCATGCGGATGATGCGCTCGGTCCAGTTGAGTAGCGAATTCGGATCGCGCCGCTGCTCCGCGGCATTGACGTGCTGGTAGCCGTAGGCTCCATCGCTGATAACCGGCAGGATAGGCTTGTCTGATTTTGTGAATCCCGCGTGAGGTTCCGTCGACCATTGCATAGGCGTGCGGGCGCAATTGCGCTCGGGCAGGTTGAGATCATCCCCCATGCCGATTTCGTCGCCATAGCGGACGACCGGTGTTCCGGGAAGCGTGAACATCAGGCTGTATGCGAGCTCGATACGGCGCCGGTCCCCATTCAACATCGGCGCCAGTCGACGTCTGATACCGCGCTCATAGAGCTGCATCTCCTTCTCGGGCCCAAAGCAATCGAACACGCGTTGGCGTTGCTCTTCGGTCAAGCGGCCGAGATCAAGCTCGTCGTGATTGCGCAAAAACAAACCCCATTGGCCGGTCGCGGGCCGTAGCTTCGTGGCTTTGAGCGCTTGCACAAGCGGCCGGCAGTCCGAGGCTGCCAATGCGTAAAACAAATTCTGATTGACCTGAAAATTGAACATCATGTGCATGCGATCGCCGTCTTCACCAAAATATTCCATGTCGGTTTTGGGCAGAACATTGGCTTCGGCGAGAATGATAGAATCGCCCTCGCGCCATTGCAGAAATTCGCGCAGCGAACGCAACATGTCGTATTGCTCCACGGGCTTTTTGACGCGAGGCCCCTTCGTTGATATGACGAACGGCACCGCGTCCATCCGGAATCCTATAACACCAAGCTGAATCCAGAATCCCATGATTTTCAGGATTTCCGCCTGAACGTGCGGGTTCGAGGTGTTAAGATCCGGTTGGAAATCGTAGAAGCGATGGAAATACCACGCGCGCGCGTTCTTGTCGTAAGACCAGGTCGATTTCTGTACTCCCGGAAACACCATTCCTTTCTTGGCATGGGGCGGCTTCTTATCGGACCAGATGTACCAATCGCGATATTTCGAGTTGGGATCACTGCGTGCCTCTTGAAACCACGGATGACGGTCAGAGGTGTGATTGACCACGAGATCCATAATGACACGAATGCCTCGCTGCTGGGCTCCGTGCGTGAATTCGACGAAATCGCCGAGCGTGCCGTGGCGCGAATTCACCCCGTAGTAGTCGGAAATATCGTATCCATCGTCGCGACAGGGCGACGGCTGGAACGGCATTAGCCAGATCGCCGTGATACCGAGTCCGTGCAGATAGTCCAGACGACGCATGAGCCCCTGGAAGTCGCCGATTCCATCTCCGTTCGCATCCATGAATGTGCCGACCGAGAGACAATAGATCACCGCATTCTTGTACCAAAGGTCATTGATCATCGGCATTAGACGGGGGCGTTGCCAAGTAGTGCAGTGCGCTCCTCTATTTAGAATAATAAAAAACACGACGAATGGAATGGAATAAATAAAGATTCTTCGATCGCCGGCCGCTGACATTTAGCGAAAATACCCGACCGACAATCTTGAGGCAGGCCATTTTAAAATTTATCGTGTATTGATGAGCTTCGGCGCTCAGCTCGCTGGAAATCTCCTCGCCTCGAAATATCTCGGAAACGCCTTCTTGAAAATGACAAAGCCGTATTCAGGCTTCGGGAGGCACGCCGGGTTTGTGTTATTCCCACAGCATTTGGATATGGCAGTTGAAGCGAGCTGAATTTACCAGATCAGATCTCGGACGGCACCTATGACCAATCAGCAAACCGAGCAAACTCGGGACACCGCAAAAAAAGCGGCGACGTATCTTTGGTGGCAACAGGGCATTATCTACCAGGTCTATCCGCGCTCATTCATGGACAGTAACGGCGACGGCGTGGGTGACCTCACGGGCCTGATCTCACGTCTGGATTATCTGCGCTGGCTCGGCGTCGACGCCGTTTGGATCTCGCCCTTTTACTCCTCGCCGATGAAGGATTTTGGCTACGATGTGGCGGACTATACCGCGATCCACCCGTTGTTCGGCACGCTCGCTGATTTCGATCGACTGATCAGAGAGGCGCATGCGCGCGACCTCAAAGTCATCCTGGATTTTGTCCCCAATCATAGTTCCGACCAGCATCCGTGGTTTGTTGCATCGCGATCGTCGCGGGACAACCCAAAACGCGACTGGTATATCTGGCGTGACCCCGGCGCGGGCGGCGGGCCGCCGAACAACTGGCTATCTTGCTTTGGAGGAAGCGCTTGGGAATACGACGCGCATACCGAGCAATACTACTACCATGCCTTCCTTCGCGAACAACCCGACCTCAACTGGCGCAATACCGCAGTCGTCGAGGCGATGCTGAACGTTTTGCGTTTTTGGCTGGAGCGCGGCGTCGACGGCTTTCGGGTGGATGTACTCTGGCATCTGATCAAAGACGATCAATTTCGCGACAATCCTCCCAACCCGAGCTGGCGCGAGGGCAGCGACCCGTATCAAAAGCTGATTTCGCTTTACACCACGGATCGATCGGAGGTGCACGGAATCATTGCTCGCATGCGGCGCCTGGTCGATCAATACAAAGATCGGCTGCTGATCGGTGAAATCTATCTGCCCATGGAGCGGCTGGTACAATACTATGGCATCGATCTTGGCGGCGTCCACGTCCCCTTCAACTTTCAGCTTCTCCTCGCCAAGTGGCATGCGCGCGATATCGCTCGAATCATCGGGGAATACGAAGCGGCACTGCCGGAGCATGGATGGCCGAACTGGGTTCTCGGAAACCACGACCGGCCACGCATCGCATCCCGGGTCGGTCCGGCCCAGGCGCGGTTAGCGGCGATGCTGCTGCTCACCCTGCGCGGCACGCCGACACTTTATTATGGCGATGAGATCGGCATGCGTGATGTGGAAATTCCTTTGGAAAAGGTTCAGGACCCGTACGAGAAAAATGTTCCGGGTCGCGGTCTGGGTCGCGATCCCCAGCGAACTCCCATGCAGTGGAGCGCGACAAAGAACGCGGGATTTACCGAAGGCGAACCCTGGTTGCCGATTGCTGAAGACTACACCCAGGTGAACGTGGAAGCAGAGCGCGATGACCCGGGGTCGATGCTCAACCTTTACAGCCGCCTCATCAAAGTTCGTCGTGGCGAGTCGGCGCTCGAGGTGGGACAATTCGAGCCGATGGAAGCCGATGGGGATCTGCTCACTTATGTGCGCCGTGATCGGGAGAGCGCATTTCTAATCGCGCTAAACTTAGGGCTTCAGCCGCAGGTGATCAATTTTTCAAACAAGGCGTCTGAAGGAAGGATTGCGCTCTCGACGTATCTGGATCGCAAAGGCGAGCGGGTGCGAGGTGACCTTCACCTCCGCCCGGAAGAGGGGTTGCTGGTTTGCCTAACAGACGAAAGCCCGTTCCGAAAGCATCGAAAAAGGTCGCCGAATTGAGTCGTCTTTTGGAAGAAGAAAAAGGAGCAGGAGAAACCTATACGAAAGCGAGAACGGCGCTTACCGTCAGAGCTGATGGAAGCTCATGAGGTTTCAACGCTCGTCAATTCACCTGAGAATGATAGGTAGTGACTCATTTTTGAATTGTCAGATAGCTGCTTGACAGCCCAACGCTATTAATTGTCTAGTACTTCGATGAAATTCAAGGATCATCCGTTAATGAGTTACCGGGGCGTACGGAATTGGCCTCCCGTGTGGACGCTGAGAAAGAACGGTAGCGTCAAGACTCTTATGGGAGAAGTCGGGGTGTTGAAGTATGTACACTCCAATACTGAAATGTCCAATAAATGTTTTTTGGTAATCGATTTTCAATCAGAGACCTACGTCGGTTCCATACTCTGTCGGGACCACTCTTTTTGCACGCAAATCTCAGATCTCTTACGTGACCATATTGGTCGCCCGATCAAAGAGATCTGCGACTTGGATCTGTCAATATGACCGTCGCCTTGCCAAGAGTCGCCCGAGCTTCAATTGTGGCGCCAAGTGCTTTTGCTTGCGATTAAGGATTCGCGTGGCCAGTCCGTAGGTGTTAAGCCGCATGACAAGCGCTCCGCCCAACAGAGAGCGCATGCGTGGATTTTTTCTGCGAGTGAGCATCCGGGAAGTTTTAAGTGGTGCTGTGAGGTGCTCGATGTCGATCCGCAGGCGGTGCATAGGCAGGTCCTGCTAACTCACTGCGAATGGAAGCCCGGGGCGCCGTTGCCGGAGAGGGCGCCGGACTTTGCTCGCGTAGCAGACTAGTTTTGCGGCAGCCTTATGCGCCCATTCGCCCGTAGTGCCACGAGAGCGCCGGATCTGACCGATTGCCTACCGACCAATAAGCCCAGCGTAAAGCTAAACAGTCCGAGCTTTATCAGATTCCATCAGCATGGACGGGAAGGACTGCAACACAGCAGAAACAGATCATCCTAAACTAAAAGTCGACGGAGATTAGCCAATAGGGGTTATCTCTTAATTTTTGTGCCGGAAGGAGGTGAATTCGAATGGCCGACCAGAATTGTGCTCATAGCGGGTGCAACTGCAAAGTCGAACAGGGCAGAGGCGTCTCGAAAGGCGGCAATACATATTGCAGTGATCATTGCGCGAATGCTAGGTCGTCTGCCTCAAGCAAGTGCCAATGTGGACACCCGCGGTGCCAGTAGAGCTACTACGGGGTGACGGTTCTCAGCCGCCATCCGTCCTCTTCAATTTCCCAAAGAAGCAAGCCGATCTTCATTGTGGTTCGGGCATATTCACGCCGATGAGTCGGACACCCTCGCCGCAGTCACTCTTTACATGGCTGCCCTGGGATAGTGACTAACAAGCTACTTTGCCCGCTTGCCAATTCAATCGCTCGCTGCCAAGCTCCCGTCGTCGAATTCTGATGCAAAAACCATGTGTGTAAGCGGACTGGCTGAACATCAGAGATGCTCGAACCAGGGGGCAGGAACAAGATGGAACAGCCCTCGCGCAAAAGAATTGGCTTTGTTTTATGCGAGGCAAGTTGGTGGCTGGCTTTGGCGTCGTCCCAAATCACGGGACTTTTCGATCTCGTGTAGAGATTGTTGTCCCCGGAGTGTTTCCGCCGGCAAGTCCTCCGCTAAGCGTAGTCCCCCTGCCCGAACCACGATGAAAACCCAATCTCAAAGAGATTCTTTTGGCACATTGCCCGCGAACGAGATTCGATATGTCCATGGCAGACCCAGTTAGTAACCCAATGGAATGTCCGGGAATCGTATCGGCTATCAATACGCTGCACGAGGCAATCACGGTTATGGTCACGGCAAAGGGCTTGGTTAATTGACCTGCGTTTGCGCTACCCAAAGTCACCAACAAGATAACTCCGAGCAACAAAGGTGCTTATCGAAATGTCGCTCGAGGTCTATGACAGTTTTTTGGACGTTGCAAAAAATAATTACATTCCCCCAACTTCTCTAAATACCCAACCCTTTTCGCTATCTTAGTGCATGTTTTTTGGAGTCGATAGGATTAGGCGTTATCAATACTTACAGGTTCGGGCGACTCAGATCAGAATGAATCCGTTGCTAAACGCGGAGTTAGGAGCACGGCATCTTTGTTGCTCCTAAATACACCATTCCGTGTTGGGACTATATTGATTGCATGACTCCTATCGATCAAGTTCATAGCGACTCCAAGAACCCTGCCTCTGCATCAAGATCTACATCGAATGTCTTATTTGGCTCTAATATTTTTGGTCAGTCAACAGCGATCTCCAAGATTTGATAGCAAAATATCCTCAATTGATTTTAACTCCGAGATGCGGGCACCATGACACTCAATAATCTCCATAAGTACTCGAACGCAATCCAGGATGCGGGCGGCGCCGCCATGTGTTTTGGAGCCGTCTGCGGAATGATTTCTGTCAACAACGATCTCCCCGCGTTGACCGCCCTGGCCATCGTGTTTTTCCTCGCAGGGCCGATCGCATGTAGCTGCTTAAGGCGTGATGGCATGAGATAGCCCTTTACGGTGGCGGGAAGGAAAGGAGACAGTGCATGTCAGTTAAAGCCTCGGCGCACTCTCGAATCAAAACAATTAAAGTTATCTGTGACCGCTGCAAACAAATCGTTGAGGGGATTCGAGGCGAAGAGTTTACCGCTGGATTTTATGACATGACAAAGTGGGAAGAGTACCGGCGCGAAAACGAACAGTACGTGTGTGATTCGTGTATGTTCGCTGATCCTAAATACGTAGAGCGTTACGGCTCTTGCTTCTAGCTTTGGTTATAGTCACGGCCGCGGGTGCGTCGCTCTATGCGCCGTCTCAACCTTCCTGATCGCAACGGGCGCGTAAATTGTCAAATTGTAGTTTGACAGGTACATCATGGATTTTTTCAACTGGATTCTCTTGTCTTTAGGCGGCCTTTGTTTCGCATTGATGCTTTTCCTTGTATGGCTCGGCCCGCCAAGTCGACATCCCGGCCTTCGGTCGAGGCCGCGGCGCCGTCCCCTTACGCCCTCCGGTGCGCCTCAGCCGCGCGTCGCTACAGATTCTTCTTGCCAAGTACCCATTGACCAACAAGGATCGTGAGATAGGCAGCGACGGCCGCTAGCAGAGGCACTCACAACCGGTCCCAGTGGATTCAGCCAGTCCACGAGAACGAACGCTACCTGTTCTCGAACCACTTCACGCGAATGCGTGTCAGTTCTGAGAGCCTCAGTTAACAGCTTCCGCCTGGTCTCCAGTGGCAACCTAAAGGACGTTAAGCACCTATACAACGGCACCTTGCGTTTGCCCTCTCTTCGCCACTCGTAAAACCCATCAGCAGGAACTAAACATCGCCGTCTTGCAACGAGCTGCTTGAAGGAAGGTTTTTCAAGCAAGGTCTCGGAGCGAGCATTGATCATGCGCTGTCCGACGGAAGGGTCTTGCGCCCATGACAGAACCAAGCCTCAGAGCATCGGCTTGACCTCATTGCGGTCTTCGTTGCGAATGATCAGCGGCACCTCTTGCGACGGCGCGATGTTGTAGCGTGGCCCGAACTCGGGAAGATCGCCCCGAAGGTTCCAAAGAACCTTGATATCGCGGTACTGGAATGATGCCGAAACGTCCGCACATAGTCGTCAGTGCGATTCCTGTCAGTCCCTCCCCTTACGTCGTACTTAGAACCGCGGGCGTAGCTTGACGCCAAAGACCATAATCAAAGACAATATCAAGCAAAAGGAGGATCGGTGAATGGAAGAATGGAACTATAGGGGCATCTCGATCCGGCAAACTTCTCGCAAGACCGAATCAAGTCGATGGCTTTCAACTGCTCGTTTCCGAACTCCCCAATGCGGCTTTGATCTAACAGCGTATCCGGCGCGAGAGTTTGATGGTTTTGAGGATCCAAACAACGCCGAGCAGGCGACCGAAATATTTGCCAAGGAACAGATTGATAAACTCTAAGGTTGTCGGGGCGCCGTTCACTCAAAAGTGAGCTCTAAACTTCTTTTCGGTCGCGGCGCACGGCTCGCTTAATCGCGTTTCAGCGAGGCGTTAAGCATCTGCCAGCGGGCTTCCGGCTTTGTTTCTTCTCGACTTGCGGAGCAAGCGACGGTTTAATTACTAGCCGCGTGCCCCTAAGGCGTGGGTTCTTTGACCTCGACTAGGGCGGCGAGCTTGGACAGCTCTTTTAAGGTCTCGGCGCGCCGCTCGCTCTTTTCGTCGGTTCGCAGATATTCCCGCGCGACCGCGTCCATGCGGCGGTAGAGTTCGGCTGATTGAGAGGGCCTGGCCAGCATGATTATTCTTCGCAAAACGCCACTGATCTCTTGATCTCATTGAGAGATGCATTGAGGATTTGCCCCCTGCCTTCCTTATCGACATCGAGCTCTCGATCTTGCGTAATAAGCGACTTACGAAATTGAGCGAACGGCCACTTGATCGCCGCCCTCGAACAATTCCGTAAATTCCCGCTGACCTAGGCGCTTGCACGGTTCCGCCTTGATCTGCCCGATTAAATCGGATTCAATCTAGGCAAATGGAATCATCCGGCGAGATTAATTGGGCTCTGGACCATGTTCTTTTTTGCTGCGGCAATCCTGTGCAGCACGATGAGTGCTGCGCGACCGGCTACCGCATCGGAGATGCCCGATTGCCACAGCAGAAACGCCGTGCCCGAGCCGCTCAATACAGATGCGTCTTCGGCGTGTGCATTCCAACCGGGTTACGGCCTCCTTTCCAAGCAGCCGGACATTCAGATAACTTTTCTACTTTCGAATTCACCGTCGAAAATCGATTTTTCGCGCCTCTACCGCAGCACCGCTCGGCAACCCCAACCTGTTTGTCACAAGCCCAAGGAAAAGATTTATCTTTTCAATTCCGTTCTCACTCTCTGATTTTTCGTTCGCTCCGCGCATCACAGCTATTTGGATCGTTTCGAAACTTTTAAGGAGTAAACGATGAAGAAGTTTGTCTTTTTATTTACTATCTTGTTAGTCGTTGCGGGGTTTGCCGCAGCGCAGGAGTCTGGAACACCCAAGCAACAAATGATGAAGGGTGAGGACGGCGGAACGCAGGGTGGCATAAAAAAGCGCTATGCGCGAGGCGAAATTAACCGCCAAGAGTTTGAAGCGATGAAAAAAGAAGTTCAATAGCAGCACTGAGAAGTGAGGATTCTGTTGCAATACGAATGCCGCTGTCGCGTGATTTAATAAGGTATTGGGATATGAACAGACGAAATTGTCTTTTGCAGATTCTCTTGTTCGGCACGGCTGCGTTGGCCGGCAAGCATGCCTTCGGAGCGCTTGAGCATCGCTATGAATTGGCCCCGGAGGCATTGCTTCCGAAAGATATCAGAAGCGCGTCTACGGAAGTCCGGGAGGCTTATCGATTCGCCATTGCCAATCGGGACACTCTTCGTTACATCCCATGCTACTGTGGTTGCGGCGCGGACGGTCACACTAGCAATGCTTCTTGTTACATCCAGGACAACTCAACACCGAAAAAGCTCCTGTTCGATCGAATGAGCCTGGCCTGAAGTATCTGCATAGGCATCACGCGTGACGTGATGAAGATGATGGATGAAGGCAAGAGCCTCAAGGAAATGCGAGCCCACATCGAGCAGAAGTACAGTAAATACGGGCCTGCTACGCCAACGCCACCGGTTCCGTAGTATTCTGGAATTTCTCGTTCACGCTTCGGTGGTATGATGAGTTCCGCGTTTGGCGCTGTGCTCGGCGCCCGCCAAGCTCATAAATATCCTCACCGCTGCACCGGAATACAGCGAGATAAAAAATCGGACCAGGCAAGATGGCTGTAAACTTTACATCCCAAGAGATATCTCAGAAGTACGACCAATTTGCTCGTTGGTACGATTGGGTTGAAGGCGTTCCCAATGTGCTGGGCGTGAGCAGACTTCGACGACGGTTGTTGCGGAGGGCGTCAGGGAACGTTTTAGAAGTTGCCGTTGGAACGGGAAAGAACCTGCGATTCTATCAGCGAGACTGCCGAATTGTCGCCGCAGATGTCAGTGCTGAAATGTTAAACGTCGCACGAAAACGAGCAGAGAAATTGTCCATGGATGTTTCCTTCTTGTTGGCGGACGCAGAAGCACTTCCTT
This sequence comes from Deltaproteobacteria bacterium, assembly GCA_005879255.1. The sequence goes on along the minus strand of VBKY01000011.1, from coordinate 8,085 downwards.
TTCCTGATAAGAGCTTTGACACGGTAGTCTCCTCTCTTACCACCTGCACATTTCCGGATCCTGTAGCTGCCTTACAAGAAATGGCTCGGGTTTGCCGATCTGACGGACGCATCCTTCTCCTTGAGCATGGCCGCAGTAATTGCGAATGGCTTGGACGATTTCAGGACCGCACGGCCGATCGGCTTGCGAAACAACTCGGTTGTCACTGGAATAGAGAGTCGCTGGAGCTGGTGCGAAAAGCGAATTTAGAAGTCAATGCAGCGCGACGATTTTTCTTCGGAGTTTTTCATCAAATCGAAGCAGAACCCCGTCCGGGCCGAGCGCAAGATCGAGCATATTAAGAAGGTTGCGCGGCGAAAATTTCTTCCCGCACCCGTAAAAACGGCTTCCGTATAAGCCGGATAAACGACGATCTCAGCCCGGGTGGATAGCAGAGTACCCCCTATGTAAGGCCTTTTTCGTACTTATCCGGAGACAATGGAGGAGCCTTTTGGACATGGGACGGAGTTTTGGGATGTCCTTGACTGGCTCGAATAAGTTTTACCTCCAGAAATGGGATCGATCCGAACCCGAGTAATTTTCAAGCAATCATTTCGGTACAGTCTTTTTGGCTCATTAGGGTTCGAGCTTCCGACAAAGTTACCTTTCGCTCGTTAGGTGCCGCTTCGCAAGCTGCTTTACGTTTCTGCACCGTCGCTGACCTCGAAAAGCCAAACACGACAAGCGGCTTTATCTCCTCAGGTGTTATAGGCCAAGTGTCAGTACCTGCGGAACGGTGTAAGTTGAATTGAGTCAAGTGTCACAACGTTGGGAACACGTAGTTTTTGACAATGTATCGAGAGTCAGTGTCCCCGATCTCGAAATCTCCTTTTTGGCAGTTGATAATCGACGGTTCGAAGAAGTGGTTGGGAAGTGGGTTCTCTTCGTCGCAGCGCATAGAAACAGATCGATCCACAATCCAAGTCAACCTCAGCTCGGATCAAACGATGAGGCCAGTTTTTATCCACGGCAAAGCTATGTCCCAAAAGTCCAACTTCTCCTTGCTCGTTAGTCCTGCGCAGAAAAATAAGGCGACCAGCAGGGTGTGCTTGGAGGTCCAGTTGCCAGTGATCGGGAAAGGCTCGTCGTGTGGGGGCTTGTTCGATGCGACTGCTCAGTCGAGCCCGGTACGCAGCTACGTACTTGACCGATTGCGCCTGGACAGAACTCAGACAGTCGTAATGGAAGCGCTGCCATACTTTGGCTTGCCAACGGCCATTAAAGCTTTCGACGGCAGCTTGAAAGCCAGTCTCCTGGACCGGAGCAAAAACAGGGGTGACGTTAAGGCTGAGGCAAAGTCGCATGACGCGACCGATAGAATTGCGAAACTGATGGGCCCCTTGGAACCGGGTGTCGTTATCGAACTGAGCATAAGCGGGAAGCCCGAAAATCCGCCAATGCTCAGTAAGTGCTTTCATAGTGCTAGCGGCTGTGATGGCGGTATCCGGCCACGAAGCAACCAAAGCACCGTGGAGGGAAATTCCATTAAGGACCTCTACGTCAATTCCGCCTTCGATCACCAGGCCTTCAACCACATCAAAGCTGTCGAGTTCACTTCTCCCCTGTGCTACCTCGGGCAGATACCAACCTGGCGGTGGCGGCCGATGACGAATACGGCGACGGCCATCCAGAGCGCCGCGCCGTTCCAAGATGCGGCCAATGGTGCGCAGGGAGGGAACGCTGACAACGCCACGGTCGAGCAGTTCTCTGCGGATCGCCAAAGCACCATACTCGCCCAAAGCACTCGTTTCTTTAAGTTCGCGGCGAACTGTCAGCACCCATTCCTCCATAGTCGCACTCGTGCGCTGAATTGTGTGAGGGATCGAAGGCCGATCGGTCCAGTCCACCTCATCGAGGGCTTTATTTCGAGCCCGTTCAATCCACCGTTCAACCGTAGCGAGCCCCACACGATAAAGCCGTGCGACTTCACGCCTCGAAGCACCCTGCCGAACCGCAGAGACCAAAGCCCTGCGTCTATCAGACACAGAACTTTTTTATCCATCCTTACACCTCAACAACGTTTTTGCCGCACCTTAAACAAGGCAATTACTATGGCAACTGTTCCGCACCTTGTGACACATAGACGTTCCGAAGGTTGTGACACTTACCCCTTCACTCCTTACGTGCGGCGCGCAGCACCGCGTAGACTTTCTCCGCCGTAATCGGCAGATCCTTGATCCTGACGCCTACGGCATCTTCGATCGCGTTGGCTATCGCCGGCGCGACTGGTGAGATCGGATTTTCGCCGATGCCTTTAACTTTGTAGGGTCCGACGCCGTTTTCGCCGGCCACTATCACAGTCTTGAGTGGAGGAATGTCCCTGGCGGTGGGAATTTTATACTCACCGAAGTGCGCAACTTCGACGCGCCCATCCTGCACTGGTAAATATTCGATCATTCCGTATCCAAGTCCCTGAACGACGCCACCCTCGATCTGACCCTGATGGCCGACCGGATTCATGATCATTCCGGTATCGTGCGCCGTAGTCAGCTTACGGAGTTTCACTTCGCCGGTTTCCGGGTCGACGGAGACCTCGGCGACCTGGGCGGCAAATGAGGTCACCGGAGAATGATCATCGTCACGATGCACCGCTTCGCCTGTGATGGAACGGCCAACTCGCGAGAGCAGATCGTCCCAGCGTTGACGCTTCTTGGTTTTCTTATGTATCAGGATATTCCCGGCTAAGGTGACCTCAGCCTTCGGCCATTTGAGCTGCTCTTCCACAAGAGTCAGCAATTTCTCCCTGGCGTCGGATGCCGCCAAAAATGCCGCGCCGCTGGCGACACGCGTCCCGCGACTGCCGCCGATTCCGGAATCGAAAGGTTCGCTCGAGTCGGTGTCCAAAATATCGATCTGAATCTTATTGGGGTCGCACGACAACACTTCAGCGGCAATCTGTCGAAGCGTCGTGTAAGTGCCGGTCCCCTGTTCAAACAATCCCGTGTGAATCACGATCGATCCGTCCGGGTTGAGCGAAATTTTGAGCGACGTGTTGCCGCCGCCCGGTCCGCGATAACCCATCGCAACACCGCGGCCGACGTTGGCGGGCTTCGGCGAGCTGTATCCCGCCGCCTTCAGAGCTTCTCTCAGGGTTTCCTTTGCTCTGATCCCTCGGTAGTGCCCGCCGGTTAGAGTCTCGTCGCCTTCTTCAATGAGATTCTTGAGACGAAATTCGGCGGGGTCCATGCCGAGCTCGCGGGCAACGCAATCCATGTGCGATTCCGCGGCGAAAAATCCTTGCGGCTCTCCGGGCGCGCGCATCTGCCCGCCTGGAAGATTGTTCGTGTAAACGCGCGACGCCGAGATGCGCGAATTTTTCGCGCGATAGCAGCCCGCTCCGTGCGAAATGCCGCCGACAACCGCTCCCGGCCGAAATCCTCCGTAAGCGCCCGCGTCGAGATAAGCCTCCATTTCATGCGCGACGATCGTGCCGTCGCGTTTGACACCGGTCTTGAGCCTCATGACTCCAGCATGTCGCGGCGCGCCGGCGATGAATTCCTCGCGGTATTCCATCACCATCTTGACCGGCCGCCGGGTTCGCCGGGCAAGCAGCAGGCAGATCGGCTCGTCGAAGGGTGCGCCTTTGCCGCCAAAATCACCACCGATGGCCACCGGATTCACCCGAATTTTTTCTTTGGGAATATCGAGCGCTTCGGACATGCTCTCCCTGAGCCCTTGCGGCACTTTGCACGGCGACCACATCTGCACCCGCTGTTGCTCATCGATCCAAACCAGGCAACAGTGCGGCTCCAAAAAAGCCTGATGCACGCGCGGCACAGTATAAGTGTTTTCAACAATCAGATCCGATTGCGCGAATCCTTCCGCGACGTCCCCGCGGGTGAAAACGTTGCGCACAAACTCGTTTGTCGGGTGATCGACTTTCTCGGGCAGCCCCTTGTACTTGTTCAAGTCCGGATGAATGATCGGCGCGCCGGATTGGAGCGCGGCCAGCGGATCAAAAACCGCGGGAAGCTCCTCGTACTCGACTTGAATGAGCGCCAATGCCTCTTCAGCTTGCTCGAGCGTCTCCGCCGCCACCGCGGCGACGCGCTCACCCATGAAGCGAACACGATCTTGAGCGAGAATGGCAATATCGCGATAGCGCCGCCCGTAAAGAATCCCCCGCACGTCGTTTCCCGTGAGCACGGCGCGCACGCCGGGCGCTTTTTCCGCGCGAGAAATATCGATGCCCTTGATGCGCGCATGGGAATATGGACTACGCAGCGTCTTCGCCCACAGAGTTTCCGGCAGCAACACATCCGCCGTGTAACGCGCCTCGCCGGTTACTTTTCCGGTATTATCGACGCGCGGAACTGATTGACCGATGACTTGATAGCTCATGATTTCCTCCTAAATCGTTCGTGAACGTGCTCGTGGTGCGTGCTCGTGAAATTCCCAACACGTTTCATGATCACGAACACGATTCCTACAAATAGCCCTTTTCCTTGTAATACTTCTGCGCGCCCGGATGGAGCGGCACTCGCAGCGGACATTTCTCCGAGCCTTCGCAGAGCGCTCGCATATTGAGCGGCTCGTCGTCATCCACAGGAATAAGTTTCTGCTTTTCATCGATGGTTTCGATGGCGGCGTATGCGACTCGGTCGGGCAACCATTTGTGGGTCACCAGCGCCCAGCCGCTGAAGTCGATGGTTGGCACATCTTGGTTAAGCTGACGATATCGGCTCTGCGGCAGGACCGTGCCACTGTAACCCAACCGCTCGAGCTTTTTGATGATGTCCGGCTCGATGGGGATGATCTCGTAACCGTTTTCAAGCGCTTGATCCAGCCATCCGCCCACCGTGCTGATGCCTTCATCGAAGATCGCCATAAGAGAATGCTCGGCGATCCCTTTGCGCCGCTGCGGCGCATCCGGCCGCGGACACTCCTGTACTTTCCCGCCCCAACGCCGGATCTTCCCGAACGAGATTCCGTACAACGAAAGAATCGTCTCGATGGTGTAGTAGGTCGCGTTGTTGACGCCGGAGAATCTCGTGGATACGCGGAGCGGAATTTTCCGCCGGGCGATGTCGTGCAGCGACTTCACTGCCAGCTCTTTCGACACCACGAGTGCGATTCGGTCCCAGGACGGAAAGCAGCCCAAGATCCGCAATCCCATTTTCTGTTTAAAATAACCTTTGCCGCGGTAGGCCATCGCCACCATCGCCGACGGATTGACGTAGGCGATATCGACGCGGCGCGTACCGACCTCGATGGGTGCGCGCATGCCGCCGTAAACATCGCCATTGATGCCGACCCGAAGGGGCGTTTGTTTCGCTTCTCTTCGACCGGATGTCAATGAGATAGAAAGCTGGCTCGCCAGCTGGTCCGAGCATTTCGTGAAAATACCAGCGGCCAACTCCAGGCCGGTGGTGGCTCTGATTTGCGGCGGGGCGAGATTAGTCATCATAAGTTGCGGCTCCAGGGCTTATCGTGTTGCTTTCTTCGTTTCCAATGTAGACAGAGAGATAGTTGAGATTGGACTGAGGTACGAGCGTGCGGATTTTTTCCCACGCGCGCAAGTCCTCGCTCCCCGTCATAGCGAGACCGCAGTCGGTCGTCCGCGAGATTATCGCCAGTCGCGAGATCATGTCAAACAAACCGCCCGGTTTGCATCCTCTAAATTGAGATAGTACTAAGAGCGAAATGAACAAAGCCCCACGCAAGGACCCGTCTCACAACTCCAAGCGGCGCAGTCGAGACGTTGCCTTCGAAGAATATATTTTCACCGAAGAGCCTTTCTATCTTCCCGTGGCTCACGAAATCGAGATCTTCGAAGCGGCCCACTCAAAGCGGTTGCCGATACTGTTGAAAGGCCCCACGGGCTGTGGCAAGACCCGTTTTCTCGAATACATGTCCCATCGCCTCGGGCCACTGCCCCTCATCACGGTGGCGTGCCACGAAGACTTGACCGCGACGGATCTGGTCGGGCGCTATCTGCTCGAGGCAGACGAGACCCGCTGGCTCGACGGCCCGCTTAGCCGCGCGGTAAAAGCCGGCGCCATTTGTTATCTGGATGAAATCGTCGAAGCGCGCAAAGACACCACCGTGCTGATCCATCCGCTGTCAGATCACCGCCGTATTCTGCCCATCGAGCGGCGCGGGCAGGTGCTCGAGGCCCATGAAAATTTTCAACTGGTGATTTCCTACAACCCCGGCTATCAAACCGTGCTCAAGGATCTCAAACCCAGCACGCGCCAGCGCTTCGTGGCCATCGAGTTCGACTATCCGTCTGAAGAAATCGAAACCAGCGTCGTCCGGCACGAAGGCGGCGTTTCCACAGAGCTCGCGGCGCAAATCGTCCGCCTCGGCGGCAAAGTCAGAAACCTGCGCGAGCACGGCTTGCAAGAAGGCGTCAGTACCCGGCTGCTGGTTTATACCGGGCAGTTGATCGCGGCCGGCCTCGCACCGCGCATCGCCTGTCAAGCGGGGTTCGTGCAGGCACTGACCGACGACGAAGAAGTTGCAAAGAGTTTGATCGAAGTCGTCGAAACGATCTTCGCCGAATGACAACCGGTGCTTGGAAGTCGGAAGCCCCTCTCCCCCACGAAGACGTGGTGGAGAGGGAAAATTTCTTGTTTGCTTCGAGCGGGCCAAATCGAAGCATCAACCAGACGAGATCACCCTCGCCCGCTTGCGGGAGAGGGTCGGGGTGAGGGCTCCGCATGAGATGCCGGACCTTGAGTCTTATGCCGTGAGTCTCGGGTAGGCGGCAATTAAACGGATCGGCAACTCCTCCACCTTTGTTACCACCTCGTAGGGAATCTCGTCGCACATTTGGCGCAGATAATCCTCGCCTTCGCGATCGATGGTTAGGCAAAACGGCCGGATCTTTCGGCGTTTCGCCTCCAGCAACGCCTGCCGAGTATCCTGCACCGCATAGTCCCTGTCTTCGGCGTCCCGGCCGTAGTCGCGATCGTACGGACGCCCGTCGCTGATTAAAAACAGCAGCCGCGTGTTGGCGTCGACCCTTTGTAATTTCCAAATCGCGTGCCGTATAGCGGCGCCCATCCGAGTCGCGTGAGCCGGCCCCAACCGGTCGATGCGCCGCGCGACGCGCTGGCCGAGCCGCTCGCGAAAATCCTTGACGATAAAAAACTCGACTTCCGCCCGCCCGCTGCCTGAGAAGGCGTAGAGCGCGTAAATGTCCCCGATCTTTTCCAGCGCCTGGCACAGAATGATCGACGCTTGTTTCTCGATTTCGATCGCGCGCCGCCGCAGGGGCCGGCCACGCTCGTCGACGCCGGCGGCGATTTGTTTCAAATAGTTGCTGTAAGCCTGTGGATTCGACCCGCTGGGGCGCTGTGCCCTGGCGGCGTCCAACTGCACGTATTCGTTGGTCGTGGCGCTCATGTCGAGCAGCAGTGCCACCGCGACGTCTCGTTGGGTGCGCTCGCGCCGCCAATAAATCTTTTCGTTCGGCGCCGAGCCCGACCGCCGGTCGAGCACGCGCTCGATCAAGCCGTCCAAGTCGAGATCCTCGCCGTCATAGCGCCTCCCGACCTTGCGAAACAGCTCGGGTAAAAAATGCTCAAACCGGCTCGTGACCTGCGCCACCAATGGACGGTGTTCGGCCAGCGTCTCACTGTAGAAATCCGATGTGCCTTCGTCGATTATCCGCTCGCGCACGCGGCACCATCGGCTTCGATAGGTGCCGGCGCGAAAATCCCATTCCGGGTAGAGATAGCTAAACGGCTCGTCGCGCCCGAGCGGGCCTTCCGGATCGTTCCCAGCGGAAATCACTCCATCCCTATCATCGGAGTTGGTTTTAATTTCGAATTGATGGAATTGTTGATCGTTGTCCAAGCGAAATTCGACTGCCGGCGGCGGCGTAAAAGGTATCTCGTTCGGATCAGCCACGGGATCCGCCAACTCGTTCGGCGGAGCATCGTCGCTCCGGCGCGGTCGAGGTCGGTCATGTTCGTGCTCGCACTCGTCGATCGGGACATTGGGCAAGCGGGCGGCGATTTCGTACATTCGCAACGCCGCTTCGACGGCGTCTTCGACGGTCGCGTCCGCTTCTTTGATTTTATTGAAAACTTCCAAGCC